>JAHQVX010000054.1 GCA_019634125.1 Saprospiraceae bacterium | reverse complement strand
TGAAGCGTAGAGGGATTTACTTTGCGAAAAGCCTACCTAAAGTAGTAGACAACATGCACGACGACCATTATCATGTGGATTTTGTGGTTCAGTAATTCTGGTTTGGATCGTTTTCGGGATTCTCTTTTAGTTTCTCCAGCCGTATCTTGTGGGCAACAGGCAGGTGGTCAAGAGAAATTTTTTCTTCAGATTTTAATCCTCTCTATAAGCCAGTCTGGATCTGCAATGTATTCTTTGAAAAAACTATGCATGTTACCACCCTTATTTCTTATTACAAAATTATAAAAAATGTTAAGTTGCTGAGTAGACGACATTACTCTAAAAGCATGAGATTGGTAATGCTTTCCTTTCTCTAGGATTAGAACATCTTTAGTGACAATTTTTAGATTTTGTTCAATTCCATCAACGGTCGTAAACGAAGAAGTATAAGCAGGTAATGCATCTTCAAGGTAACTTGTGATATTGCTATTCACACTCGTTCTATTAGAAATTTTTAAAACTGGAACGGGTTCTATTACATTCACTTGAATCTCCGAATAATTCTCTTGACAACTGAATATTAGCAATGTGAATGCTAGGGATAAAAATCGAATAGCTAGTCTTGACATAGTTGTTTTTGTTTGAATTTGTTCAAATGCATAGAAATATATTTACAACCCAACATTTTTTTATACATGTTTTATACAATAAATAAATTGTTCAATTTTCTTCAAAAAAGCCATTATTTTAGCAGTACTAGGCACGTTTATTGTGCGTTTACTAAAGGGATAAATTGAATACGATCTTGAGAGTTTTTTTGTTGGCCATTACCTTATTGTTTGAATGTAGTAGTGCAGGTTTGGTAGATACACCTGATGCAGACAATGTAATTGATGAACGCGTGAAGAACACGCCGATTTATGCGGCCTTAGATGTGCCCAAAAAGAAATCCAAACCTGTTCAAGCACTAGAGTCGGCCAGTATTGAGGTGGAGACGAAGCTGGCAGAAATGACGGTGGAAGAGAAAATTGGTCAGCTCTTCATGAGTGCCGTCTACACCAATAAAGGACCGGCGGAAGTCAAGCGGGCCAAGGCTTTAGTGAAAGACTATCATCTAGGTGGTGTGGCCTTGTTTCGCGACAGTAAAAAAACATCATCGCCTACGCAACAAGTAGCATTCACCAATGACTTACAAGCGCAAGCACGTATTCCACTCATGGTCTCCATTGATGCAGAGTGGGGCTTGGATATGCGTTTAGATAGTACGGTGCAGTTTCCGCGCCAGCTGACGCTGGGCGCGATTCAGGATGATCAATACATCTACAATATGGGCTTTGAAATTGGCCGTCAATGCAAGCGCATGGGCATTCACATGAACTTCGCCCCCGTCGTAGATGTGAACAACAACCCCAACAATCCCGTAATTAACGACCGAAGCTTTGGGGAGAATATGTTTCAAGTAGCCAATAAAGGAACGGCCTACATGCGCGGCCTGCACGATGCGGGCGTATTGGCAACTGCCAAGCACTTTCCCGGTCATGGAGATACCGATAAAGACAGTCACCTCACATTGCCGCAAATTAACCACGACCGGCGACGCATAGATAGTCTAGAGTTCTATCCTTTTCGGCAAATGATTGAGAACCGACTTGGGGCTATGATGATTGCCCATTTGAATATTCCAGCCCTTGATCCGTCACCAAATCGCCCGTCTACCTTATCTACGCCCATCGTAACTGGTGTTTTACGCAATGAAATGGGCTTTGATGGCTTAATCATTACCGACGCCCTGAATATGAAAGGCGTAACCAATACCTTTCCTCCTGGCACTATCGAAGTGGAAGCCATAAAAGCCGGTAATGATATTTTACTCTTCTCTGTAGATGTACCGAAAGCGTTTCAAGCGATTAAATCGGCATTGCAAACGGGGGAAATCACCGAAAGTCGTATCGATGCCAGTGTTCGGAAGATCCTTTATGCTAAAAGATGGTTGGGAATCCTCGAGAATGTAGCTACATCAAATCCGCAACATGTTACAGATGATATTAATCAAGGGTCGGTGAAGTTGTTGAAGCAGCAACTTCATGAAAAGTCGATTACCTTGGTGAAAAACGATGATTTAAAGCTGCCATTAAGCGATTTGAGCAAGCTCAAAATCGCTACGGTAAGCATTAATGACGGCAAGCTAACGCCCTTCCAGTCGACCTTAGACAACTATGCCCCCATGACGCATTTTTCGGTCAGTGCTTCGGACTCGGAAGTGAGCTATAACAACTTGCTCAAGCGCTTGGAAGGCTACAATATGGTGCTGGTGGGTCTGGTGAACCAAAGCCGCTACAGTTCTAGGGGCTACGGTATTTCGTTAGCCACAAAAACATTTTTACGTCAGCTCAACGATCAGAATAAGTTGGTGTTGTCGGTATTTGGCAATCCGTACAGTATTGAAAACTTTGTGAATTACCGCACGGTCATCTGCGGGTACGATGGCGCAGCCGAGGCTCAGAAAGCCGCCGCTGAAGCCATTATGGGTGTGATTGGCTTTGAAGGCCGGCTGCCGGTGGCAGCCGGGTATCTACCGGTCAACTACGGCAATATTACAACGGGTAACATGCGCATTAAACACGCACAGCCCTACGAAATTGGCCTAGAAGATCATGCGTTTTATAAGCTGGATTCTATTGCCAAAGCAGCTATCTCCATTAAAGCCACGCCGGGCTGTCAGCTCCTAGTCGCTAAAGACAATAAAATCGTATATCATAAAGCATTTGGACATCATACGTATTCGAGGAAGCGTCGGGTGCAACTCAACGATGTATATGATGTGGCTTCGATTACGAAAATTTCATCCACCTTGCCAGCGTTGATGTTTGGCTATGAGCGTGGGGTGTTTCATCCGGAAGATCAACTGCAGCAGCACTTATTCATCACGAAAGGCTCCAATAAGGCCAATATGAAAATTGCCGAGGTATTAAACCACACTTCAGGGCTGAAAAGTTGGATTCCGTTCTACACGTCGACATTGACCGAAGACGGGAAGTTGAACAACCTATATGCCCGAACTAAAAGTTCGGGCAAAGACATTGAGATTGCAAAAGGCATGTACTTGCAGTCCAATTATCCCAAGGATTCAATGATGATGAAGATCTTGAAAGCCGACAATAATCCGCGAGGTCGTTATGTATACAGCGACTTAGGGTACTATCTCTTTCAACACATGTTGGAAGAACAGTATAGTCAGCCGCTGGAAGAGTTTGTCGAACGAACGTTTTACCAGCCTTTAGGTATGAGTACAATGGGCTATAATCCAACAAAGCGTTTTCCATTGAATAAGATTGTTCCCACAGAGAAAGACGAGTATTGGCGGAATCAGCTTGTACATGGTTATGTACACGATATGGGTGCAGCTATGCAAGATGGAGTCGGTGGTCATGCAGGTGTCTTTAGCAACGCCAACGACTTAGCTATTTACATGCAAATGCTTTTAAATAAAGGCACGTACGGTGGGCAAAAGTATTTTGAACCCAGTACGATTGAGTATTTTACTCGGCGTTACAGCCAGAAAAGTCGCCGTGGTTTAGGCTTTGACAAGCCTGAAACCGACCGCAATAAAATTGGCCCGACGAGCGAGAGTACGCCTGCTTCAGCTTTCGGTCATACTGGCTTTACCGGAACATGTGCCTGGGCAGATCCTGAAAACAACCTCATCTTCATTTTCCTGTCTAACCGAGTACACCCAACTATGGATAATAAAAAGCTGATCACAGAAGATATCCGGCCGCAAATCCAAGAAGCCATTTATGAGGTGTTTGATTTGCAGCAGCCAAACCAATAATCGCTCAATATTTCCATTCATCTCAAGATATTTACCATTCGTCGCATAAGACGCATTTGGCGTGTTTTATGTACGTAGTTTGTATACAATTATGAAAGGAATAGTATTTACCGAGTTGTTTGATATGGTGGAAACGCATTTCGGATTAGAAATGGTTCAAAACATTATTGACGATGCGCAACTGCCTAATCATGGCGCTTATACCAAAGTCGGCACGTATGATCACAAAGAGATTTACCGACTTGTAGGCGCGTTAAGTCAACGTACCGATACGGATGCCAATGCACTCATTAAGGCTTTTGGAAAGCACTTACTCCAAACATTTGTAGCTTCTTATCCAGCATTATTTGAGAATAGCAGCGATAGTTTTTCCTTCCTAAGTGGCGTACATGACTACATTCATGTGGAAGTACGGAAGATTTATCCTGATGCCGACTTGCCTCATTTCGCAACTATTGATCATCCAGATGGCAGTATGGATATGGTTTATACGAGTAGTAAGAAAATGTATGCCCTAGCTGAGGGACTCATTGAAGCTACAATGGAACATTACAATGAGGCGTTTCGGTTAGACAAAGAGTTTATCGAAGAAGATGGAAGTAAAGTAAGATTTACCATCAGTAAAAAATAAGCATGGAGGCCATAGAGTTATTGGAGAAAAAACTTCAGAGAGAAATCGCTGCTCGGCAAGAAGCAGAGCGGATTCTAGAAGAGAAATCTCTTGAACTCTATCAGAATAACCAGAAGTTAGAACAACTGAACGGCGAACTAGAATCGGATTTGATTCATTTGTTTGAAAATGCCGTGTTTGGAATTGCATTAACCAGTAATGGCGATATTAAAACGGTGAACTCCAAGTTTGGCGAAATGATGGGTTATGCAGTGGAAGAACTGAAAGCGTTAACCATTAAAGACCTCACTTATAAAGAAGATGTATCGAAATCGTACCAGCTCACCAATGCATTGATCGCTCAACAAGTCGATCAGTTTGAGTTGCGAAAACGCTATAGAAGGAAGGATGGCAGCCTGTTTTGGGCTAAAACAAAAGTTTCTCCCGTCTTGAACCAAGACGGGAGCACGCGCTACCATTTAGCCATTATTGAGGATATTCAGTTTCTAGTAGAAGCCGAAGAGAAGCAAGCCACCTTAATTCAAACGCTTCAAAGTCAGAATAAAGAATTAGATGCCTTTGCTCAAGTGGTTTCTCATGATCTAAAATCGCCATTGAGAGCTGTGAATACATTAGTAGGTTGGTTAAAAGAAGATCATGCTGAAGCCTTTAAAGGAGAGGCATTAGAACACCTTCAAGAGATAGAAAGTAGAATAGGAAAGGCATTCAGTTTAATCGATGGAATTTTAGAGTATGCGCAGGTAGGAACCGAAAATACAGAAACAGAAGTTGACACGAAAGCTTTAGTTAAATATGTATCTGAGATGATCGATGTACCTCAGCAATTTCAATTGAGTTTAGAGGGTGACTTCCCGGTATTAAAAATAGCTCGATCACAACTTCAACATATCTTTCAAAATCTACTCACGAATGGCGTGAAGTATAACGACAAAGACGTAGTGAAAATTCTGGTGAAATCTTGGGAAACCTCCAGTCATTATTTGTTTTCTGTACAAGATAATGGCATTGGAATTCCCGCTAAATATTTCGACAAGATATTTACCATGTTCTCAACGTTGAATGAACAGACGAAAGGAACAGGTGTTGGACTTGCGATCGTGAAAAAAATCTGTGAGCATTATGGAGGTACGATTATCGTCGATTCTAAAGAAGGACAAGGTACTACGTTCACATTTTCCCTAAACAAACAACACACAAAACTGTAATGGACAAGAAAACGATTTTATTTGTAGACGACGATTTTCTGGAGCACAAGAAGTTTGAGCGTGCCCTGAAAAAAAGTGATAATCCCGAATTGAGCATTGAAAGCTTTAATGATGGGTCTGAAGCTCTGAAATGGTTGGAGTCCAACAAACATGCTCCACCTCAGCTGATTATCCTTGATTTGAATATGCCACTGATGAATGGCCTTGAGTTACTGGAATTGGTCAAACAAGATCATTATTTGAAGCGAATTCCAGTTGTTATTCTAACGACTTCAAAAAACCCAAAGGATATTGAACAAGCGCACTTATTACAAGCCGCTGGATATATAGTGAAACCCAATTCCAACGTACAGTATCAAGACACGATACAACTGATTACCCAATATTGGATGACGAGTCAAAGTGTGGCTTAATGCTAAAACTGGCTATTATAGAGGACGACAAAGTAGAGCAAGCCTATTACCGGCGTTTGTTCAAGAATACATCTGTGCGCCTTCAACTTTTTTCTCATTTCGATGATTTCTTCGCGAATTCTGAGGCTTTTGACTTCCTTTTGTCTGATTATTATGTTGGCTTGGATGATGTGACCGATTATGTTGACCGATTTAAAGTTCCTTTTGTAATCGTAAGTAACCATTCCCAATCAAGTTTAGAAGATGCTGTTCTTTTTTTGAGCAAGCCATTAAGTCTCGATGCACTCAATGGTGTGTTGGGTGAACAGGCGCTTCCCACTATCGAATCTGAGCTTGCTTCACGGCTACAGCTAGATGATTACTGTGAGACAGAAGAAGAACTTCAAGAAATGCTAGTCATTTTGGACGAGCAGTTGAAAAAAGCAAAGGCAACAGTATCTATGAATGTGCCGGTTGTTGAACAATATTATACTTATCATAATTTAGCGAATTATTCTAAGTATTTTGGATACCCTAAAGAGCAAGACTTGTTTGAAGTCTTAGCTCTACAAACTCAAAATGGACAAGCACTAACAGAAATTCAAAGTCGGGCTGTTGATGCAGCTATTGACTTGTATTTGTTGACGATTGAAAAACGAATAAAATGATCAAGTGTTTAATTATTGATGATGATCCAGTAGCACGAAAAAATTTAAGCATACTTTGCAGTAAGGTGGACTATCTTCAAGTAATTGGTGAATTTGATAATCCAATCAAGGCGCTGACTACTTTAAATAATCGAAAGGATATTGATTTGATTTTTTTAGACATTCATATGCCTGAGATCAATGGCATGGATTTTTTCAAGAGTACGATAGATCCGCCAAATGTGATTTTCACGACGGGCGACCAGAGTAAAGCCATTGAGGCTTTTGAGGTGAATGCACTGGATTATTTAGTGAAGCCTATTCAGCTCCCCAGATTTTTAAAAGCCATTGAACGGGTAAAGCCACAGACTAGGATTACCCCTGCCGAGGTGCAGGTAGAGCAAGATGCCGACATGTACATCAATGTAGACGGACGATTAACACGTCTTGCTTTTGATAAGATAGCACTGATAGAAGCCAAGGGAGATTATGCCTTGATTAAGATGGATCAGCAAGCGCAGCATATTGTTCGTTCGAGTATGAAGAAGATCGAACAGAAACTGCCTGCTAAATCATTTATGCGAATTCATAGAAGCTATATTGTCAACCTACATAAGATTGTAGACATTGAGGACAACAGTATACTTGTGAACCAAGAGGTGATTCCTGTGAGTCGAGCGAATAAGATGAAGTTAGTGGAAGCCTTGAATTTACTCTAGCCTTATAATAGTTGTTGGAGGAATTCCATCCAAGCTAGCTTGGATGGAAAAAACCATTCTCTCAAAAACACACCTACACCAATCCCAAACAAAACGACTACTTGTACCTTAGATAAACGACGTTCTTCTTTCCTATCTTTATCGAGTACTTCGTAGAATTGTTCTAGCTGCTCATCACTTTCACCTTGCCGCTTTTCTCGGTCTTGTCCCATTTTAATTCGGTTTTTTTCCATTCAGAAATGTAGGATTGAAGCGTAATTGCGCAAAGCAATGGCCCGAATCCTGAAATAATGATTAGCCACTTAGCTAATGTCCTATAGTTATAATTTTTTTCTAGAAGGTAGGCCCAATAGGTCACTAGCATACAAAGGGCTAGCCAACTATACATAAACAGTACGATTAATTGTGCGTACCAGGTAAGTGTTTGACCTGAAGGTGGATTCCCAAGCGCTAATAAATGCTCTAATAAGCCTGGAATAGCTGACAACACAATAATAATTAATGAAATCAGACCTGGAAATAGTAGGCCTTGAACCCAAGATCGCTTGGCGGTGAAGGGGTCAATCCCAAATGAAAACAACGTCACGAAGAGGTAGACGATGGAGTTCAAGATCCAAAATTGTTTAAAGAGAAACCAAGACAACGGGAAATCGATAAAGAAGAGAGCCACTAATCCAATAGCCCCAAAAATCATAAAGAACGGCATTAAAATAATGGCGAACCATAAAATGCCGAAATCTGCGCTTCCGAGTCTTAGTCCTTTTTTCCGGTTGAACCAAACGTGTTTAAATGCTTTGGTAAGTTGCACATTCCCACGTGCCCATCTCAGGCGTTGTTTCCAAACTCCAACTACATTATCGGGTTCTTCAGCCCATACAATAGCATTGCCATCGAAGACGGCTTTTCGGCCATTTAATTGCGTGTTGAATGTGGTAAAAGTATCTTCTGCCAAGGATGACGTGTCTATACGTCCTCCAATAGCGAGGAGGTTTTCCCGAGTGTGCAGCTGGGCGCCTCCTGCTAGACAAGCCATTTTCCCCATGATATTTTGAGCGCGCCGGCTTGCTGCTTGTGCGGTAATGTACTCAAATGCAATGCATTTCGAGATATAATTGCCTGGACTGCTTCCTTCTTTGATGTATGCAGTTACGGAGCCGACTTCGGGGTCCGCAAGATGTCTAGACATCTTGCGGAGGGCATCGTTTTCAAATAAAACATCTGCGTCCATGATTAAAAACGCTTCTGCCCAGGTTTCACTTAATATGATTTCTATACCATGGTTTAAAGTATGTGCCTTGCCTTGCCCACCATTCTCCCGCCTAAGGTGAAATACATTGTCTGGATATTTCTCGTGCATGGTTTTACAAATCGTAGGGGTGTCATCTGTACTCGCATCATCTACCACATAAATCCGCAATGCATCTTTCGGATAGTCCATGCCATAGAGCTGCTCAATGGTCGTTCCGATTACACTGCCTTCATTCCAAGCAGGAATAATAATGGCTACTCTTGGCGTGATTGGTTTCGTTTTACAGTAGTGGTTCTTATACCCATGAATGCCGACCAGTAAAAACTGGTATAACGAGGTAAAGAGTGGTAAACTACTGAAAATCACGAGGCCAGTAAATACTATGGCTAACGCATTTAACACAATGCTATTAGTTCGTTGGTGAAGTGTTCTGTGAAATAACGCACCATGCCTACTTCATTGAATTGATAAACAGGTTGAACTTCTTTGCCCATCATCGCCTCTAAAGCCATTTTAGGTGTGTTTGCTCCTGCTTGAACGACTAAACTCAGGCCGCCCGAGAAACGCGGATTGATTTCGATCAGCCTTGGCCCTTCAGCAGTATCCATGATTTGTACATTCGCCGCGTAGGGTAGGCCTAAAATCTTCACGACTTCCTTGGCATAACTGATTACTCGAAGGTTATTCACGACTTGACCCGTCACAGATACACCGCTATCTGTCCGCATTCGAATTCGCGGCACACAAGCTAAAATGCGTCCTGATGGAAACATGAACATGTCTACACTGTATTCTTGTCCTTGAAATTGCTCTTGTACCATTAATTCTTGGTCATTGAACTTATGCTTGGGGATTTCGTCTAAGGAGTCATAAAAGCACACGCCTCTAGAACCACTCCCTGATTGGGGTTTTACTACAATTGATGTATCTGGGAATTGAGTGGTGTCCAATTCTGTTAGCTTGGCAAATGCCCCAACTTCCAACCCTGCTCGCTGTAAGCGCTCCAATAGGGCGTGCTTATTCAGAATGGTTTGGAGGGATTGTTCTTCGGCAATACATAGTTGAATCCCGTTCCTCTGAAATTCTGATTTTCTTTTTGCTAGAGGAAGTAGTTCATCATCTACTGTAGAGAATACGATGGAAATATTCTTTTCGATGCATTTTTTTAGCAAATTATCTGCGAAGGCTTCATGATTCCCACGAGGAATACACATTCTTCTTTCAGGCGGGACTAAGTATAGGCCACTGGCCAGAGCACTCATGTCGGCCATAAATAATTCAATATTTTTTTCGTTTGCTAATGCTTTGAATGCGCAAATAGCAGCTGGACCACCAGCACCTGTAATTAAAACATTTGTCTTTTTCATGATTACGATTTTATGACTTCAAAAGGTTCACAGTACGAGTAATTAGCAAAACGTCCCCAGTACTGTGCGGTTGATTTAATAATTGAAGGTGTTAAGTATGGGCGTCCCATGCCTTGCGTTTGCGAAACATGAAAATTGATCAGTGTTTGTTTTTGGTCTATGAACGGGCATATCACTTCAAAATGGTTTGGAGTGAATGCCACGTTCGTTGAGGGGGCCAAATAGGAAAATACTTGTGATACCGAACGCGCTGCAACTAATGTCGCATTGTAAGTAGCTCGATGGTCTTGGTGGGTATCGTTCAAGCTGTGGGTATAAATAATATCAGGTCGACTGGCCTTGATGGCGTCTTGAATAATTCCAATTGTAGGGTTGCCTTCAGAAAGTTTAGTGTCTGGCAAATCCGTGATAATAAGCTTGCTATTTATAAACTCTGCGGCACGTTGGGCTTCTCCTACCCGTTTTGCTTTGTTGCCACCATTACTTCCTTGTGTTAACGTAAGGATAGTGATGTCGTGGTTTTGTTCTTGATGCTTGAGCAGTGTTCCACCACAACCGATTTCAATATCATCTGGGTGGGCACCAATCGCAAGAATGCGCTTCCTTGGACTGTTTTGAGGCATAAGTAAAAAAGCCTTCCGAACGCTTTCAAGGATTTGTTGTTGCTGGTCGGTGATAATAAGGTCTACCAAATTTACTTTCAACGCCTTATAGAGTAAGTCGGAGTCTTTTATTGCTGAAATGAGTACTATTGGGCAACTCGGGATGGATTGTTTAATCGCATCTAATAACTTGCAGGCATTGGCCATCGTTCTTCGTTTCGCTAAGACTACAATGCCTTTGCAATTTAACTTTTGTAAACCTTGTCGAATAGATTGCTTAAAGGGCATGTAGGTAATAGCTGGTTCTTCTTTCAGGAGAAGTTTCAACATGGAAATGTCGTTACTTCCACCAAATACATATGTATTCATGTCCATCTTATTGATTTTTGATTTTATAAACTAGAGAAAGTCGGGCTTGGCTGGTACTAATGCCTTCGAAAGCATGGTTATAGCTAACAGATAAGTTCATCTGTAGCTGGCTTCCGAGTGATTGGCGTAACCAAGCCCCACTTCCAATTTGAGTTTGAGACTTCAATAATGGATCGTTTTGAGGTGTATAGCCTCCTACTGCGTGGAGTTGGAGGAGTGTTTTACTGTTAAATTCTTTCAAGTATGCAAGGAGAAGATTGGGTGCGAGATATTGCTCTTTATTACTGGAATTGAAAATGCGGATGATTTGAGTATGTGTTTTTGCAGTTCGAATCCATCCAACTTGTTGACCAAGTCCTATTGTCTGATCTGATAAGAAGATGAGATTCGCCCCGGCTAAAAAGCTTAATGAATCGGATCGCTTTGTAGTTGAAAAGTATCCGAGTTGGAATTTGGGTGCCAACACATCTCCTCCACCCGCAATACTAAGCTGGTGACTTGTTCGTTGTCCCGATAGTGTGGTGTTTATACCAATTGTTTGCTCACTTTCTTGATTGAGCTGTAGATGGTGAAGTTGAATGCCCAGATTCGTTTCATTCATTTGGAGTGTACTACTAATAGTGCTTCGGTGGAGTATGGACGTACTATTGAATGCTAATCTTCCATGACTGAGTTCAATGGTTTTCAACTCCATATTGATAGAGTCTTGAGCGAGCCCAAGACTTACGTTTAATACTAAAGCAATAAGCAGAATTGATCTTTTCATGTTGCTAAGCAACTGCTTTTTGGGGCTAAGCATTTAAAGATTCGACCGGCATGGAAGCTATTGCGATGATTGGCGGTGAAGCGCGATAAATGGAAAAATTCAGGAATTGTATGCTCTATTCGGCGCTATTTCTTGCGATAAAAACCGTTTATCTCAATTTTTTGCAGCTTGGTCTTTATTCTTCATTCTTCTTAATTGGTTGAAAGACATTTGAGAAAAATTAGTACACATGAACACATCCATTTTAATCGTATGTAAAGGGAATATTTGCAGATCTCCTATAGCGGAAGGCTTGCTCAGAAAAAAAGCTGCACTATCTGGTAAGTCAGTCTATATTGATAGTGCGGGCACGGGGCATTGGCATATTGGAAAGGCTCCAGATCCAAGGGCAATAGACGTTGCCCAGAAAAACGACGTGGACATACAGGATTTGAGGGCTC
This sequence comes from Saprospiraceae bacterium, assembly GCA_019634125.1. Classification (GTDB taxonomy): domain Bacteria; phylum Bacteroidota; class Bacteroidia; order Chitinophagales; family JAHQVX01; genus JAHQVX01. The sequence continues at coordinate 43,787 of JAHQVX010000054.1, read as the reverse complement.
GACAAGTGGAATATGCGGATCTAGATCGATTTGATCAAATCTATACTATGGATGAAGATAATCTGTCGCGGGTGAGAGCGATGGCAGTAACTGAGCGGCAATTTAAGAAGATACAGCCGCTTAGTTCTGTCGTCTCCTCAAATGAATCTGAGGTCGTTGACCCATACAAGGGCGGTCAAAAGGATTTTGAATCTGTGTTTACGTATTTAGATACGTTAACTACTGCCCTGATCTCTACATTAACATAGCCTAACTAAGTCCCCCTAATAAACGTGTTGTTAGGCACACGGACCACCCCAAGCAAAGCTTGGGGTGGTTTTTTTATGGCCTAATTCTGCTGCTCGTCGGTAAGATTATGCTTGGATCGCGGGGTGAAGATGAATTCCGACTTGCGCAGACCAATTGCCAGGATACAAAAATGCTGTTCAGGATCTTTGTACACTTTTTTAAATTCTTCTAACTTCTCTGGTTGGACAATGCCCTTGTTCACCAAGTCTTCTAAAATTGTGATGTTGATGTTCCAGTTCGTATTATGCGTTTTGCGCTGGAGCAATACCTTGCCTAATTGAACAGGATCTTGGTAGGCCACAAAAATCGGATACTTAGACACCTCATTGTTCAAAATTTCTAATGATAGGGAGTAGAACAAATCTCTAAACTGGTCTACGTCGGAATACAATGACGTATACTGCGGGTCGGTAGCTTCTTCAAAACGGTTCATGGTATAAAACTAGCGAAGGGTTAATAAGGCAACATTTTCTACGTGGTAAGTATGCGGGAACATATCTACAGGTTGCATTTTTTCTACTTGATAGACTTCAGACAACATATCTACATCCCGGGCTTGCGTGGCTGGATTGCAGCTAACGTATACAATCTTCGGACATTTCAGTTTTAAGAGTTGCGCGACAACATCCTTATGTATTCCGGCACGTGGCGGGTCAAGTATGATCACATCGGGCGCACCGTATTCTTGAAGTAATTCATCGTCGAAGAGTTCTTCTACCTTACCTGCATAGAAGAAACAATTGTCGTTTTCATTGAGTGCAGTATTTTTCTTGGCATCTTCAATAGCTGCTTCTACAATTTCGATACCTACAACCTTTTGAGCGTCTTTTGCCACAAAATTGGCGATGGTTCCTGTGCCGGTAAACAAGTCGTAAACAATTTCATTCCCAGTTAAGGCGGCATACTCCGCGGTTAACTCGTAAAGTTTTGTCGCTTGTTGGGTATTGGTTTGAAAGAAGGAAGCTGGTGCAATGCGGAATTGGCAATGTCCAATAGTCTCCACAATATGATCCTGGCCTTTATAATGGGTGATTTCCAAGCCTTGAATGGAGTTATTCATTCGGTTGTTGACCACATAGTTTAAAGAGGTAATGGCTGGAATTTGTTCTGCTAGATGGTCGAGCAGGCCGAGGGCGATGTCATTTTTCTCGAATAGATTTAAGATGACCATGACTTCTCCATTGCTGGCTGTTCGAATGATGAGGGTGCGCAACAACCCTTGGTTGTTGCGAATGTCATAAAACGCCAGGTCATGTTCCAGGGCATACGCCTTAGCTACTAACCGAATCGCATTGGACGGCTCTGGTTGTAAGTAACAATGGTCAATGTCTACAATTTTATCGAAGAATGTAGGCACATGAAAGCCCAATGCATGTTCCATATCGAAGACTTCATCGCTTTGCGCTTCTTCTGTGGTGAGCCAGCGCTTATTGGAAAAGGTAAACTCCAATTTATTTCGGTAATACTGAATGTTGTCTGCTCCAACAATCGGGTTGAGGGCTACATCTTTGACTTTTCCAATGCGTTCGAAGGCTTCCCGAACGATGTTTTGCTTGTATTCTAGTTGCTTGGCGTATGGGGCGTGCTGCCATCGGCAGCCGCCACAGGCCTGAAAGTGACTGCAAAATGGGTCAATACGGTCGGGAGAAGCTTCAACCACTTCGTTAATCCGCGCAATGGAAACATCTTTTTTCCGCTTGTAAATAAAGGCATTCACCACATCTCCGGGCAGTGCGTAGTCTACAAAAACAACTTTGCCACTATCTAATCGACCGAGTCCTTTGCCTTCAGCTGCAACTTTTTCGATAGATAGGTTACTAATTGAACGGTTCTTTCTCCTTCGAGCCATGGCGCGAAGGTAGATGAAATTTAACTGTGTTTTAAAACACAATTTTTATATTAGTTAAAAATTAAGCGCATATGGCTTTATATAAATCAAGCAACCCTGCATTAGGAAAAGAGACCTTCAGAAAGGCCGAGCGAATGGTAGATGATTCGTCGGTGATGACCATTCAAGGAACGGTAAATAAGCTGGCTATGCTTGGCCTTTTATTGATGACAACTGCCACCTTGATCTGGAATTTAATGACAAAAGGCACCATAGGCTTTACTGGCCCGCTGGTTTATGGGTCTATTTTCGGGGGACTAATTCTGGCGGTGATTATTGTTTTTAAGCCCAAGTTAGCACCTACTTTGGCTCCAATTTATGCCTTGGTGGAAGGCGTAGTGGTTGGTGGGATTTCTTATCTATATGGCTATATGTACGATGGAATTGTGATGCAAGCCTTGTTTCTTACACTAGGTGTGTTCTTTGCTATGCTTGTGATTTATAAGTCGGGACTTATTAAGGTCACGGAGAATTTTAAGCTCATGGTTGCTGCGGCTACAGGTGGAATTATGATTTACTATTTGGTGTCGTTAGTCATGGGTATGTTTGGAGGAGGAAGTTTGCCTTTGATCCACGAGAGTTCCTTGATGGGCATTGGCTTTTCGTTATTTGTAATTGCCATTGCTTCGCTGAATCTAGTAGTCGATTTCGATTTTATTGAAGCAGGTGCAGAACAAGGTGCGCCAAAATATATGGAATGGTACGGAGCATTTGGTTTATTGGTGACGTTAATCTGGTTGTATATCGAGATTTTGCGTTTGTTGGCCAAGTTGCAGAGTAGAGACTAAGTTGGTGTTGTATATAAAACGAAACCCCCTCGGCAAAGCCGAGGGGGTTTATAATTTTGGGAACAAAGCACTTAAACCGTTGTGGCTCCGTTCACGTATAGTTGTTCTACGTTCGGGTGGTCGCTTCCCCCTTCAGGCTCAACCGTAATATTTAACGATTCAGCTTTAGGCATGTAAGGAAGTGGCACCAATTTCTGATCCATAGTAAATACTTTCATACTCACCATTTCACCTTCAATATCTGCCCATATCTGATACACTTTACCATCAGGTAATTCTGGCAATCCATTGGTACTGAGTAAGGCCTCAGGTGTTTTAGGATTCCAATACACGACAGCTTTCGAACCAGGTGCAACCGGAGTTGATTTTAGTACGAGTGGTGTGGTATAGGTATGGTTGATATACGCCAGTTGATCATTGATGGAAGAGTTTGAAGTTCTTAGTTTTTCTAATTCTTGCTCTAAACTCTCTACTCTAGCAGTAAGTACAGAAGAATTCGTATCGCCTGTACTTCCTTTTTGTGTGAATTGCCATCCTAGGCCTAAGGCTAAGAGACCAGCAATAGATGCGGCAACCATAAAGTTGCGGCGCCATTTCTCCAGTTGGCGTTCTACTAAAGAAATGCTGTGTCCTTTGTCGGATGTATCTGATGGAGCAATCTCCTTCGTAATGTTTTCAAGTACCCAAGAAGGTGGAGAAACAGCGTTCTCAAAACCTGCATGTTCGAGTGAAAGCTCAATGTTTTCTAGAGCAGCTTTCACGTCCACCTCCCCCAATAGATGTGCAACAGCATCCGATTCATCGGCACTGATAGCTCCTGTAGCGTATAGCTCCAAGAGACCTGACTCTATTAATTCTTGCTTATCCATTTGTTGTCCAAATCAAAATAAAGGCAATTAAAAGTTGAATTCCTTTGTCTTTATACACTTCGCCCAAGGTTTTTATCGCCTTGCGTAAACGTGTTTTAATTGTCCCAAGTGGGATGTCTAATTGCTCTTGTACTTCTTTTTGTGTGAAACCTTTAAAGTAGATTAACTCTACAATTTCCCTATATTTCTGTTCCAGCTGAGCCACTTTCCCACGAAGGTCTAGCGTCTCATCATTAAGTTTTTGGCTACCGATTCTTGTCTCATATACACTTACATCGCCCGTTAGGTTTTCTGGTTTTTGTGCGCGTATGTGATTTATGGTCGTATTTCTGGCAATCCGATAGATCCAAGTATAAAAACGGCCCTTTTCAGGATTGTACGTATTGATCTTTTTCCAAGCTTTTGTGAACACATCTTGTAAAATATCGGAGGCCGTATCCTGATTTTTTACCATTTTCAAAATCACCCCATAAACTGCACCGGAGTAATCCTTGTACAACTCCTCGAAGGCTTTGTGATCACCGGATTTAATCTGTTTTATGAGGTAACTGGTTTTGTCCACTAGAAGGGCTTGTTGCTCAAATATAAGATAGCCAACGGAGAAAAAAAATCTTCAGCAGGAAAACTACTTGAGCTTTTTGGACGTAACTGGAACTGAATTCAAACTCCGGACTTGTTTTTTTCTTTCAATCAAAAAACAACAATGAAAAAGATCTCATTAAAATCAGTTCTAACGCTTATTATAGCGATTGTGGCAGTCAACGTATTTGCTCAGTGCAGCAACGATAAAAACAAAACAACAGTAAAGGCTAGTGCCGTTCAACCTGGTGGTGATATTATAGATATTGCTGCTTCTAATGACAGCTTTTCTACACTTGTAGCGGCAGTTCAAGCTGCAGACTTAGTAGATGCACTTAAAGGTGATGGTCCATTTACCGTTTTCGCCCCAACAAATGATGCTTTTGATAAGTTGCCAGACGGAACCGTAGCAACTTTACTTAAGCCTGAGAACAAAGACCAATTGGCTGCTGTTCTTACCTATCACGTTGTAAGTGGAAGCTTAGATTCTGGTGCGGTGGTAAATGCGATCAAAGCTGGGAATGGAAAAGCAAATGTAACTACACTAAATGGCGGTACTTTAACGGCCATGATGCAAGACGGCGGCGTTGTCTTAAAAGATGCCAACGGAAATATATCGAAGGTAGTTACTGTAGATATCAAAGGAACCAACGGTGTGATTCATGTAATCGACACAGTTGTACTCCCTTAAAACATAATCTATGTTTTAGTAACACCCCGTCTCGGCTTAGCCGAGACGGGTGTTTTTTTATACCAACTTGTTAACATAATCCATTTTGGCAATAAATAGGAACGGCATTTGTTCTCTGTGTATAGATTCCTCGAAAAACAGGGAAACTTTGGTATTTTTGACCCCTTGAAAAAATGAATATTATGCGTAGTGTTTTCTTCGCTTTACTACTTTGCAATTTTATAGCCGTATCTGCTCAAACATTAGTCACTATTGACAATGAAGAAATTTCTGTGTCCGAATTCAAACGGATGTATGAAAAGAATTTACAAGATAAAAGCAGTGCATACCAAGCCAATTCAGTAAACGAATACTTTGATCTGTTTGTCGATTATAAGTTGAAACTTAAGGAAGCAGAGGTTCAACAGTTAGCAGAACAACCCAAAGTAAAAGATGAAATTGAGCTTTACGAAGAACAACTCATTAAAAGTACTTTCGATAAAGCCATTATGAACGACTTACTGGAAGAAGCTTACGAGCGCAGTAAGGAAGAAATTTGTGTGAGCCATATCTTGATTAATGTGCGCAATAACCCTTCTCCAGAAGATACGTTATTGGCCTACAACGATGCCTTAGAAATTAGAAATATGTTGCTTCAAGGCGCCGATTTTGCTTCTCTTGCACAACGGAAGTCTCGAGATGTAGATAGTAAATTCGATGGCGGTAGCCTAGGTTGCTTCTCTACCTTGCAAGTTTCTGAGTATCGATTCGAGAATGCGGTCTACAGCCTCCAAAAAGGCGAGATTTCCATGCCTAAACGCACCAGCTGGGGCTATCATATTATTAAATGCGACGATCGTCGACCAGCCAACGGTGCCGTTCGCGCTGCACAGGTTTTTGTTCGGGCCAATAGTTTCCAAAAAGATGAAGTGAACGCTGCAGCAAGAGAGAATATCTACGAAGCCTACAATGAGCTACGAAATGGCGCTGATTTTGAAGATGTCGTCGCGGAATTCTCTGAAGATGAAGCCACAAATGGTAGAGGCGGAGATCTTGGTGCGTTTACAGTAGGCACCTATGAGGCAGATTTTGAGAATGCCATCTTTGATTTGAAAGAAATCGGCGATTACTCAAAACCGGTTAAAACCAGAGTGGGTTGGCATATTTTCAAGCTCTTAGAAAGAGAAGAAGCTCCTGCGTTTGAGGAAGTGGAAATGGATTTACGAGAGCAGATTATCAACGATGAGCGCTATGAGTTGGCTCAGCAAGCTTATGGAGAAACGTTAAAGAAAAAATACGGCTATGAAGCCGATGAAGAAAATATTAAACTCTTCCGCAAAGAAGCAGCTCCCGGGATTACCATTCGAGGTTGGCAAGTACCTTCGTCTTACCCGCTGTCCAATGAGTTTTTCAAGCTAGGAGAAGAAAGTTATAGTGCCGCTCAGTTTGTAAACTATGTTCGAAGGCAACATGCACGCGGACGATTCCTATCGTTTACCCGCTTCTTAGAAAATTTTGAATCGGAACAATTACTTCAATACCATAGAGTACACATTACTGAGAGCGATGAAGATTTAAAACAATTGCTTCAAGAATATAAAGATGGTATTATCATCTTTAATTTGATGGAAAAAGAGGTTTGGGGACAAACCAAGCCGAGTGATACGGCATTGAAAGCCTTTTTTGAGCGCAACCAAGCAGAATATTTGCAGGAGGCTCAAATTAAAAACCATGTCTATATTGCGCCAGACAAAAAGACCGCTGGAAAAGTAAAAAAGTACCTTAAAAAAGGGGCTTCTGGGGGGTTAGGAATTAAAGCACTTGCACCGAAAATGCCAAGTAACGTGGCTGTTTCTACGACATCTCTACCGATATCACAGGCCACTATTAACGGTATCGATTTGTCTAGAATGGGTGCTGTGGCTACTGAATACACGGAAGAAGGCGTGAAAATTTACAAGAGCTATGAGTTCGTTGAAGGCAAGAAAGAAGAATTTGCTGCTATTAAAGGGAGAGTTTTAGCGGATTACCAAAGAGATGTAGAAGGAAATTGGTTAGAAGGATTGCGCAATAAGTTTTCGGTAGAAGTGGATAAAGAAGTTCTTGAGCAATTGTATAAATAAGGTCATTTGGATCCTCCTGCTGGCTTTGCCAGCAGGAGCCTGCCAGTTCTTCCAGCCTCGTCAACAAGAAGCTTTAGCAAGGGTTGGAGATACTTACTTATTCCCTGAAGATTTACAGGCACTTGGTCTAAATAATGTCCAAAATAGCCAAGATAGCAGCCAAATAGCAAATGCGTTTATCGATGCGTGGATCCAGCAACAAATTATTACCCAGCAAGCCCTTCGCAACCTATCTGCCGACCAACTTCAAGCCACCAACAACAAGGTAGAAGATTATAAAAACTCATTGCTCAGTTACTCCTATGAGCAACGCATGATTGCTGAGAAAATGGATACGGTGATTACCGAGCAACAAATTGACTCCCTGTATGCCAGTTCTGAGTGGTTGCTTGATGAGCCCATCTTGAAAGGCATTTTTGTGAAAACCGACTCCATAATGGCCAAGGCCGATTCGTTAACCTTGTGGCTAAATGCATTCCCTGAAAGCGAAAACGATTCAGAGTTGTTGCGCTATTGCGCCTATAACGCCTTAGAATGTCAGCTCAACGAATCGCGCTGGTGGACCTTTACCGATTGGACTGAAACTATTCCATTCCAAGCCGGTATTGCTATTGACGATCTAAAAATTGGTAAGGCATTTATTGAGCAATCAAATGGGGATAAGTATCTTTGCCGCGTTTTAGAGGTTCAGCAACGGGGCAAAGCCCCGTTGGAGCATATTCAAGAGCAACTTGAAGAACAACTATTAAGAGAACGACAGCAAAACTTTATTAGAGCCTTAAAAGAACAGCTCTACAATGCCGCGTTGAATAATAATGAAATTGAAGTGTATGAAAATGATTAGAAGCACAATGGCCAGCCTATTAGTCCTGGTAGTAACGTTCGGTTTTGCCCAAACTAGTGAGCATACTAAGCCAGTTAACTTAACTATTGATGATGTAGTAGCTGTGGTAGGTGAAGATGTTATTCTAAAATCAGATGTAGAGAAAGAAGCTGGAGGTATCTTACTCGATAATCCAGATGCTGAAGAAACAGCCGTTCAATGTCAAGTGCTCGATCAAGTGATCTTGAACCGTGTGCTCAAAACGCACGCGCTGCGCGATAGTTTATTCATTGCCCCCGATCAAATCGAATATCAGCTCAATACTAGAATTCAATATTTCGTTAATCAAGTGCCTTCCGTATCTGATTTTGAAGAGTATTATGGGAAAACCATCAATCAGATGAAAGCCAGCTTAAGGCCTTTGGTACTGGATTATCTCTTAGCAGAATCTAAGAAAGAAGAAGTAACAGCCAGTGTTCGAGTTACCCCAGCAGAAGTCAAACGATTTTTCTATCGAGTTCCCATTGATCAGTTACCGTACTACAATGCGGAAGTAGAACTGGCGCAAATTGTGATGTATCCTAAGCCAGACGAAGAAGCCCGCTCTAAAGTGGTGAATCAATTAGACAGTATTAAACAACGCATCGAGGCTGGAGAGAAGTTTACGGATTTAGCTATCAAATACTCTCAAGATGAGTCGAATGCAGCACAAGGTGGTGACTTGAGTTTCTTCCGAAAAGGGCAGATGGTTCCGGAGTTTGAAGACGTTGCCTTTAAACTAACTCCAGGAGAAGTTAGTCGAATTGTTGAAACTGAATTTGGCTTCCACCTTATTCAAGCCATTGAGCGGAGAGATGAAGCGCTTCATGCACGACACATATTAATACGTCCAGAAGTGGCCGACACGCAATACGATGCTGTGGAGGAGGAGATGCAATCTATTTACCGAAAAATTAACAGCGATTCCCTCATTTTCGAGTATGCAGTAGATCTCTATTCAGAAGATGATAATACAAAAGCATTAGGTGGCTTACTCTTCAACCAACAAACAGGTACGTCTTATTACGAGATTGATCAGCTGATCGACTATGATCCACAGATGTATTTGGCGATTGATGATTTAGAGAAAGATGAGATTTCTGAACCACACTTATTCGAAGATCGTTATGGGAGAAGCGGATACCGTATTCTTTATATTCAGAACCAAAGAGATGCCCATCAAATGAACCTAGAGGATGACTTTGAAACCATCAAAGAACGCGCCTTAGAGTTTAAGAAGCAACAAACGTTGTACGGTTGGCTCGATGAGGCCACCAAAGATATTTTCATCGCCATTGATGAGAACTATAGAGCTTGTCCAAATACTCCACTTTGGCTTAGAAAGAAGGAAGGTTAATCGTTCTCCGAGATCGTTTTTTTACGCTTTGCTTTTTTGTAGCGCTTTCTCGTTATATCCAATAGAGTAGCCACTAAGATGGCTATAGTTAAGAGCACGCCAATTAATGGCCAAGAACCTAAGTGCTGAAGCTTAATAGACAGGGCGATAAAAACAATCTGAATAAAAGCAAGAATATAGGTGGCCTGCATATGAGTTAAGCCAGAATCAATTAACATGTGGTGCATGTGATTTCGATCAGGACTAAACGGTGATTTTCCTCTTGAAATTCGAATACTAAATGCGCGAAGCAAGTCGAATAATGGTAAGGCTAAAAACCCAATACTTACCGCTGGTGCTGAATCCAATGGAAAAGCCAAATCGGGCTGTAAGTTCATTTCAGAAAACTTAATCGCCATGATCGAGGAAAGGGTTCCAATTAATAACGAACCGGTATCTCCCATGAATATGGAAGCGGGCGTGACGTTATACTTCAAGAATGCAAGTAGGGCGCCTAGTAATGAGGCAGAAAGCACGGCCATTTGATGCTCACCATTCATCCAAAACCACAACCCAAAGGCTAAGCTGATAATCGCACCAATGGTTCCAGAAAGACCATTTATGCCATCAATTAAGTTGAAGGAGTTGATGATGACAAGTAGTGTGAACCCTGTAATGGCAATGCTTAGCAAATAAGGCACCTCACCACCACCAAACAAGTCGTGGAAGTTAGTGAACCTTAAGTTTCCCAAAACCACAACGATACCTGTGGCAATAATTTGACCAATGAATTTTTTGTACGCTGCCAGCTCAATAATATCGTCTTTTGCGCCGATCAAAAAGATTAAGCAGGAAGCAGCGAGAACATATTGTAATAACGGTAAGTTTTTAAAGTTTCCCCAAATGGAAAGAGCGATAATAAAGCCTCCAAAAATGGCCACACCACCTAGTGTTGGAATCTTTGAGCTATGTGCCTTTCGAGCTCCTGGTTCATCGAATAGATTTTTTTTACGAGCTACGTTGATGATAGACGGAATAGCGATATAAGTCACTACAAAAGCAGTAAGGAACGCTAACGGAGTATAAATGACGGGATTGTCTACACTAAACATTCGGAGTGAAGTTACGCTTTTTTATAATCTTACATCTTTCAGCCAATCTCTATTGGCTTCGTACCATTCCAATGATTTGGTAAGTCCTTCATCGAGTGAAACTTGTGGTTCCCATCCAAGAAGTTCTTTTGCTTTGGAAATGTTTGCCCAAGTTTCCATGATATCTGCTTTGTGGAATGGCTTGTTTTCGATGATGGCTTTCTTTCCCAAATACTTTTCAGCAAACTCAATAGTGTAATTGATAGAAATCGGGTTGTTTCCGCCTCCTAGGTTAATGATTTCAAAGCCAAGTGGTTTCATCGCTGCAATAGTTCCTTTGGCAATATCGTCAATATATGTGAAGTCTCTAGCTTGTGTACCATCACCAAATAATTCAATTGGTGTACCATCATCAATCCATTTAATGAAACGGAAGATACTCATATCTGGTCTTCCTGCTGGTCCGTATACGGTGAAATAGCGCACAACGGTAATATCCAAATCGTATTGGTAGGCATAGGAATAACACATCATTTCTGCGGCTTTCTTAGAAGCTGCATATGGAGAGATGGGCGTGTTCACTGGCAAGGATTCTAAGAACGGCATGGGTTGTCCAGCGTACAGCGACGAGGTAGATGCTAGAACCATTTTAGACACCCCATATTTTCGCATCATTTCTAGAATGTTAAGCGTAGCATTCGCATTGGTTGTCATGTACACATGTGGATTCTCTAAGCTGTAACGCACACCAGCACGTGCGGCTAAATTGAGTACTGCGTCAAATTGATGCTGACTGAAGATGGTGTCTAAGGTAGACAAGTCTTCAATGTCTCCTAAATGGAATTCAAAGTTCGGATGGTCTTTGATCTTATTTAATCGGTGATGCTTGATCTTCGTATCGTAGTAGTCGTTAATGTTGTCAATACCTACTACTTTATGGCCTTGTTCTAGTAAAAGTTGGGCAGTTCTGTTGGCAATAAATCCGGCTACTCCGGTAAGAAAAATGGTTTTCATAATCGATTTGAGTGGGCAAAGATAGTGGGTATGACTGGCAAAGCCGAATTTAATTTAAAGGCATACTATTTTATCATCGGATGTGAATGCTTAGTTTTGCGATCGATTTAGCGCAACCACTTTGAAACACACCATTTACATTTCTTTTACCGGTATGACCGAGGCATTGGGTCGATCGCAAGTATTGGAGTACTTGTTAGACCTGTCTGCAGAGCAACATTTCCACCTCATTAGTTTTGAGCGTGCCCAAGATTTGGATGGGGTCGCGTCCATTGAAGCGTTAATTGAAGGGAAGAATATTACTTGGCATCGATTGAACTATTCGAATAAGCATGGAAGTTTAAGTACGATCAATTGTATTTGGCAAGCTGTTCGGAAAGGGTGGCGGATATGCAAGAAGTATCCTATTTCGTTGATACACTGCAGAAGTATGATTCCTACCATGATGGGTTGGATCTTGAAGAAACGTTTCGGGCCGAAGTTGTTGTTTGATATCCGCGGCTTTTCAACGCAGGAGAAAGTAGATCGTGGTCGACTTCAGCAGGGTTCGCTTCAGTATCGTTTTTTAATGAAGATGGAAGATGTGCTGTATAAAGCCAGTGATCATGTCGTAACCCTGACACACAAGGCCAAAGCTATTCTGGGTGTAAAGTATGCCCACTTAAGCAATCATATTACGGTGATTCCCACTTGTGCTTCAAAAGCCGTATTTAAGCCCATATCTGATCCGAAGCGTATTGAGGCTATACGATTGGAATTGGGTTATGGGCCGGAGGACATTTTGTTGATTCATACGGGTACAGTATCTAGCTGGTATAATTTCGATGCGGAATTGGCATTGGTTAAAGCCTTACAAGCCAAAGATGATCGTATTCAGTTTTTGGTATTGAACAAAAAGGAGCAAGTTTTTATTGCGGAGAAGTTGGAGGAACACGGCCTTTCAGGCCGTGTTCAGGTCACCTCCGCACCCTTCGATCGGATGTATGAGTTCTTAAACGCTGCCGATTATTCGTTGTTCTTCATCAAAACCTTGTACAGCAAGCAAGCTTCGGCACCCACTAAATTTGCTGAAAATGTCGCTTGTCTTCTTCCCTCTATTACCAATGGTGGAGTAGGTGATATGGAACGTTGGCTTACTCAGTACAAAGTGGGCTTCTTAACTACGATAGAAGCGGTGATCGACCATCCAGAAGAAGCGGCTAGCCGCTTCTTGGACTTCCATAACAGCTTCGAAGTACAACCAAATGAATTTACTTCATTGTTCGATGAACACTTCGACAAAGACGCCGCTGTAGCACATTATCAAACCATTTATGATGAGCTAAGCGCATGAAGTATCGATTGATTTCATTTAAAGACTTTACCCGTCCGGGCGGAGGGAATATTCGGATTATCGGCATTCTCAACGAGCTCATTAAAGCAGGGAAAACCGTAGAAGTACACGGCTTTCACGAGGACATACCCGGATTGCTTCCCGAAGCTCAAGTTCACCTCCTTCCAACTCGATTACAGCAACTCAATAAACGGAAGTTTCAATTGGCTTTGGCATTTTTGCCTGCTGGCCTCACCAAGATGCTTTTTGGTTGGGTACTACAGACCTTTTCAACCTATTTTTCGGAGAAAAACGTAACTAATTCCACCTTCGTTTTTCCAGAACATTTAGACAATTCATTGGGTTATTTCTTGAATAAGCACCGCCTCATTCATGGCTACATCAACGATATTCATGGTATTGCGCCCATTGAGTTTATGGCGAAGAAAGAATATTCGTTTTTACGAAACTTGATCTTCTTCTTCAAGCGCTATGCGGCAGTTCGGCTCGATAATAAAGTATTTCAACATGCTAAGGGCTTCTTGTTTCCCAGCCCAGGCGTGCAAAAGTATTTCACGTCCAAATACAAGCTAGACGATAAAATTCAGTTGCTTGTTCCCGAGGCGGCCAATCAGATTTTACTCGAACAAGAAGTGGATGAAGCGTTACAGGAAGAAGTACGTTCGCAGTGTGGCTTATTGGAAGCCGATACCGTAATTTTATTTGCAGGTGCATTTAAGCCTACTGGAGGCGTGTTGGATCTACTCCATGCCTTCGTTCAGCTGAAACAGTCTGGAGCACCCACCTCAAAATTAGTGTTGATCGGGAAAGGGAGTGATTGGCAGGCAGCTCAGGATATTGTTCGCGAAGCTGGCTTGCAAGATGCGGTGCGTTTTTTAGGCATGGTTCCTTACGAGAAGCTCTACACATACCAATCGTTGGCCGATATTATAGTTTGCCCAGATAAGTTTTCAGCGTACTCCGATTTGCTTCCCCATATTAAGTATTACGATGCCTTAGCCAGTGGTAAGATTGTAATCAATGGGCGATTTACTTGTTTGGAAGCGATGAATGCTGGCGAACGTTTTTCCTTAGAATTTATTCCTTCAGATGTGGCTAGTTTAAGCGCTACTTTAAAGCGTGCAGTGGAGCAGAAGACGGCTCTTATGGACAAGTACTCAACCAACAGGGAGAAAGTAAAGCAAGCATATACGTATACGCAGAGTGTGCAAAGTATGCTTTCGGAATTTAGCTAAGTAACTGGCGACAGACCTCAAGGTATTTTTGATTGACGATTTGGGCTTCGAAGGTGTCTTCGGCCATTTTTCGGCCGTTTTGTCCCATTTGAATGCGTTCTTGGTGTGGGATTTCTATGATTTGGTGCATAGCTGCCGCCAAGGCGGCAGCATCTTTCACGGCTACTTGGAATCCGTTGTACCCATGCTTCACGGTTTGTCGGCAACCTGGAACATCGGTGACAATGGCAGGGCGAGCGGTAGCCATGGCTTCATGGATAACACGTGGTAATCCTTCTCGGTAGCTGGGTAGTACAACACAGTGGCAGTTGGCTAAGAATGGCCGCGGGTCGTCTACCCGGCCATGGAAGTGTACGTTGGGCTGCTGGGTGAGTTGTTCTAGAGCTTCTTGGGAGTAAGCGGCCGGATTATTATTATCGATACTGCCTACAATGTGGAGGTGTGCCTGCGGATGCTTTCCAGCTATTTGCTGGAAAGCAGCATCTAGCTCACGCATGCCTTTGTCAAATAAAAGACGACCCACAAACAGAAAGTTGAATTCCTTCTCAAAGTCAGGATAAGCTACACTGCTAAAGTGGTTTGTGTCAATGCCTGAGCCAGGAATAATTAGCGTTTTCTCCGCTGAAGCTAATTTCATCGATTCGAATAATGATCGATCATCTTCGTTTTGAAAAATTACCCGATTGGCTTTCCGAAACGCCATTTTATACAACTGCTTCGCCACCGTGCTCGATATACCTTTCGAAATAAACGTATGGCCTAAGCCAGTAACTGTTGCTGTAGAAGGAATGCCTATTCTGTTGGCGGCTATAGCACCGTATATATTCGGCTTAATCGTGAAGTTTAAAGCCAAATCAATAGATTGCTTTTTATAAGCTTGAACATATTCATTGATCAATTTAATCTCATTCACAGGATTCGTGCCTTTCCGTTCCAAAAAACGGAGAATATGCACAGGAATACCTTTCTGTTCGATTAAAGCCGTTGCTTCACCTTCGGGAGCAACAGCAATGACCTCATAGCCATTTTTTTGAAGAAAATGAATAAGTGGAATCCTGAAATTGTAAATGTTCCAGGAGGTGTTCGCGGAAATTGCAATCCGTTTTTTAGTCATCAACACAACATCAGTCGGAGAGTAAACTTAGTAAATATTTACCATATCCACTTTTAAGTAAAGGTTGAGCGAGTTGCTCTAATTGGGCAGCGTTAATAAAGCCTTTTCGGTAGGCAATTTCTTCCGGACAACCGATTTTTAAACCTTGTCGTTTCTCGATGACTTGGATGAATTGACCGGCATGCATTAGACTATCTATAGTTCCTGTGTCTAACCAGGCTGTTCCTCGGTCTAGAACACCTACTTTTAATCGACCTGTGTCTAAATAATGCTTGTTTACATCCGTGATTTCTAGTTCGCCGCGCGGACTTGGTTGAATATTCTTGGCTACTTCTACAACGGAATTATCATAGAAATATAATCCCGGCACAGCATATTTTGATTTGGGTTGGGTAGGCTTTTCTTCAATCGATAGGGCGTTGAAATGGGCATCAAACTCCACCACGCCATAGCGTTCTGGATCGGAAACAGGATAAGCGAAAATGATTCCTCCATCTGGATCGTTACTCTGCTCTAATAATTGGTTTAAGTTGGCTCCGTAGAAAATGTTATCTCCAAGAATTAAGGATACCTTATCGTTGCCGATGAATTCCTCTCCAAGAATGAAGGCTTGAGCCAGGCCGTCGGGGCTAGGCTGTACAACATAAGAAAAGTTTAGACCCCATTCTTCTCCGCTGCCTAATAGCTTCTCAAACATAGGTAGGTCGTGCGGAGTGCTGATGATTAATATGTCTTTAATACCAGCTTTCATCAAGATAGAAAGCGGATAGTAGATCATTGGCTTATCGTAAATGGGTGTGAGCTGTTTGCTCACAGCTTTGGTAATCGGGTATAACCTTGTACCGCTTCCTCCAGCAAGGATAATTCCTTTCATATTAGTGGCTATATTGTTCTTGATAATAGTTTCTGTACTCTCCACTCGTGACTTGAGCTAACCATGCTTCGTTCGCTAAGTACCAGTCAATCGTTTTGGATAAGCCTTCTTCAAATTGTAAGGAAGGCTGCCAGTTTAATGCTTTTCCAATCTTACTTGCATCTATGGCATAACGCATGTCGTGCCCAGCCCGATCCGTCACGTAGGTGATCAGCTGCTCTGAAGAACCTGTTTCTCGACCTAGTTTTTCATCCATTAACAGACATAATTGGCGAATGAGGTCTATATTTCGCCATTCGTTGTGGCCACCAATATTATAGGTTTCGCCTACATCGCCATCATGGAAAATGGTATCAATAGCACGGACATGATCTTTTACATACAGCCAGTCTCTAACGTTAATTCCTTGACCGTAGACTGGCAAGGGTTTATTGTGGAGAATATTATTAATAAAGAGCGGAATGAGCTTTTCAGGAAATTGATAGGGGCCATAATTATTGGAACAATTACTAAGTTTCACGGGTAAGCCATAAGTATGGTAATATGCTCGTACAAAGTGATCGGAGCTGGCTTTAGAAGCAGAATACGGACTTCTTGGGTCGTATGCTGTTTCTTCGGTAAATAAACCTTCTTCACCTAAAGACCCATATACTTCATCTGTAGAGATGTGGTAAAAGGTTTTATTAGTAAAATTGTCTTTCCAGTGCTCCTTACAAGCTTGGAGGAGATTTACCGTACCAATTACATTGGTACGGACAAAGGCGAGTGGATCTTTAATGGACCGATCCACATGAGATTCTGCCGCACAATGAAGTACACCATCGAACTGATATTCTTGGAATAACTGCTGAATTAACTCTACATCACAAATGTCTCCTTTGACGAATTTGTAATTCTCTGCCGATTCAATAGCTTTCAGGTTCTCCAAGTTCCCTGCATAGGTGAGTTTGTCTAGATTTACTATAAAATAATTCGGATATTTGCGCACGAAATGAGCGACTAAGTGTGTGCCAATAAATCCAGCACCTCCTGTTATCAGTAGTTTCATCCTCTAAGTATTATGGATCCTATATATTATCTCTATAATGACGAAAAAATACTATACCCAATCGATTTGGTCATGGGGCCAGTTGCCCTTGCTGTCATCCTAACGATTGGATATTTGTATTGTAAATTTTCGATCAAAGATAAGCATCATAGTAAGATATACTTGGCTGGGTTGTCCTTTAAATTAGCTATGTCCTTCTTATTTGCCCTAGTATATCAGTACTACTACGGGCACGGCGATACGTATAATTATTATGCTGGGGCAAGAATACTCATTGATCATTTCTGGCAACATCCCAATGAAGTCATAGAAATTTTCACTACAAAGTATGTAAATCACAGTGCTAGTACTGAACGCGTGACTGATTTGCATGGCTTCTTTGGTTCGCCGAATTCAGTTATCGTGATTAAGACAGCAGCTTTATTCGGAGCCATCTTCGCTAAGTCGTATTTAGCCATGTCTTTTTGTTTTGGTGCATTTGCATTTCAAGGAACTTGGATGATCGCCAAAGCCTTTACAAAGGCCCGACCAAATACAGATTTATTTTATGTGTTCTGTGCCTTTTTTCCAACGCTGGTATTCTGGACGTCTGGCGTGATGAAAGACACGATCCTGCTCGGTGCCCTGGGCTTTATGTTTTATGCTTTTATGAAACTATTTCACTTCGGAACTAAGAACTTCGTTTGGTTCGTCGTCTTAATTGTATTCTCTTTTTACGCCTTTAGCGTGAAGGAATATGCTGTAATACTGTTTTATGCTTCGGTTCCTATATTCATCTTAGGTAAAATGACTTACAAGTTGAAGTATGGGATGGGAAAATATTTCCTGAAACCAACAATTTACTTAGCATTTCTTGCCTTTGCGGGAATTGCCTACTTCTTGATTGCTCGATATTTACCTAAGTTCACCCCCGAGATCCTTTTGGCAAAGATCATTACAACAGGTCTCTATATCGAAAGTACAACAGGGGCAGGTGGTTCTTCTTATAGTCTTGGTACTTTAGACTTGATGAATCCGTTAAGTGCAGTCCGATTAATGCCTTATTCCATATTTACTACTTTCTTTAGACCTTACATTTGGGAAGCACGCGAAGCATTTGTTCTGATCACTGCATTCGAGTCGTTTCTTAACTTAATACTGGTAGGTTTCCTAATTTTTAAAGTAGGCATTGTTCGAATTATTCGAGCGATTTTGGCAGAACCTATTCTACTGTTTAGCCTAGTCTTTGTTTTGTTGTTTGCAGCTATGACTGGATTCTCACTAAATTTTGGTGCCTTGGTTCGGTACAAGACACCATTGCTGCCTTTCTTTTATTGCCTAATCATTTGGTTGTTCACTACCAAAGGCTTTTTTATAAGTAACCGTGCTCCAAATCCTTCTGGGATAGAATAAGTGCTTCTTTTGGTAATTTCCAGTCGATATTCAGTGTAGGATCGTCGTATTTGATACCGCTTTCAGCCTCTTTGTGATAGAAATTATCACATTTATAATTGAATACTGCAGTTTCAGACAGCACAACGAAGCCATGTGCAAAGCCTCTAGGCACAAAAAATTGGCGTTTGTTTTCGGCAGTTAATAATACACCTTCCCATTGTCCATAGGTCGGGGAGTTCGGTCTTAAATCTACTGCTACATCATACACTTCACCTTCAGTAACACGAACTAACTTAGCTTGAGCGTGTTCTCCTTTTTGAAAGTGTAAGCCTCTCAGAACACCTTTGGTGGATTTCGATTCATTGTCTTGAACAAAATGAATGGAATGGCCTATGGCTGCTTCAAACTTTTGTTGGTTAAAGCTTTCAAAAAAATAGCCTCTTTCATCTTCGAAAATTCTTGGCTCGATGATAAAGAGCCCTTCAATTTTAGTAGGAATGGTATTCATTAATTGGCTTCAAATTCTTGTCGACTAATAATAGGGTTAAAATTATGCACTTTCATTTTCCACGTCCAACTTCTAATTTTCCATACTTTTCCCCTTCCATCAAAGTCTTTCGTATGGGTTGGAACAGAGTACACGGGTGTGTTGCCTTCTTTAAAGGCGAGTTTTTTTAGTGGTGCACTGAGTAAGGTCCCGTCAGGTGTAAATACATCGGTGAAATAGTTTTTTTCGGCTTGTTCCAAACCACTGAAAACGATTTCATCTACATGTTCGGGCACATAGAAATATAGAATATTTCTTTTGTAGCCGCTGGCTTGTGAGGTGTGTGCGAATTCCTTGTACGTAAATAAGATGTCGGTGTTGTTAAAACAGAATTTACTCGCGTTTTTTCGACTTCCTAATCGTAATGTATAATCCACGCCTGGGCGAACAATGTCAGAAATAACAAAATCATTGCTTTTGTCACTGTAGTCCACATAGGTGCCATCAGAACCTTTCAATTCGAAAACCGCATCAGGTTTCGGACTTTCAATAGTAATGTTTAGTTGTGTCGTTTGCAGTGGGGTGAAGGTGATCAATTCATTCTGGCGGAATGGGCTAATGCAAAATGGTTGTGGATTTTTGACCGAAAAACGTTGATTGGTGTAAGCCTGTTTCACGAATTTCAACTCTTGGTTACCACAAGCTTTTTTTCCAGTTTTAAATCGAGTTAGTATAGTAGATTTTAAGCTTTGAAAATCACTGGTAGACAAGTGGGCGTCAAACGTTTCTGGCGATTTCTTTAGGCCCCAAGGCTTGTGTTTTCCATAGTTATAATTGTACACTGCCCAGGTTTGGATAACGCCCAGCTCATTGAGTTTTTTCGCCCATCGTTCGTGTTTTAAGGCTTCGTTTTCCCATTTTTTGTAAGCTGGACTTCCTGCTTTGTCAGTAGTTTTTGCAGCGGTGAGCGCATAAAACTGTCGTACATAATGCATGTAGCCCATGATCTCGATAATTCGATTTTCGACTATTGGATGCTGAGCGTTTTCATAGGCTGACTCTAATAATTCTTCTGCTTCACAAAGTGAGATAGGTCCTTTCCAGTTGGAGAGTAGTTGGTAATATGCTTCCATGTCATCGGCCGATGCTTTGAAAGTGGTATCGAAGTAATTCTTGTATAACACTTCTTTATTCAGTGAGGTGTTGGTGGCTAATTTGCCAGCCACCCAAAAATGTGGATTGGTCAGCGCAGAGAAATTTGTAGATTCTATGTTGGCTGATTTCATGCCAGTAGACCTCCATAATTCTACTCGATCCGTGACTTCAAAAAAGTTCGTTCGTGGTATTCCGTTGGTCCACTGGGTAATGTTCCAGTAGTCTCTCATTGAATAGCTGAACTGGGGGAACTTAGTTGTCCAGTCAGCAATCATTTTTTCATCGGCCGACTGTTTTAGATCGCCTTCATAGTCTTTTTGAAAAGCATAGGGTGCCAGTTGAACCCATACGTTGGATGCTGTTTTATAGCTAGATGGCCAATCCGGAGCTTTAGCGACTCCAGTTCCTGCCCCATATGCATTGACTCCAATGAAATTATTGGCTTCAAATTCGGGGTATTTATTGTTTAAATACTTGGCCACTTCATTACCAATCCACAGGTATTTTGACATGGTATTAACTATAAGTGGATTCGAAGAATTGGTGCCTTGATCGTTCCCAATTCCATCAGCTGCTGCCAATCCTATGATTTTTTGATCTGGCTTTTCCAGGTATTTTTTCTCGATCCATTTTTTGATGAGTTCTACGGTAGCTGGTTCATCGAAGTTGGGGTTCTTGGTCTTTTTGGGGTAGTCATGAAAAATGATTTTCCCTTTTTTGTGAAGCGCATCGATGGTCGCTTTGTTTTCTTTATAGAGATTGGAAAACGTGTGTCCGACTACGTCATAATCATCTAACTGATTTCGGGCTTTAAACTGTTGGTGTAGGGTTTTTTGGACTTTGTATCGACCATTTCCTCCTGTGCCGAAATAACGGACTTTAAAATTTTGATGAATTAACTGTTTTTGCTCGAAAACATTCAGTTCTTCAGGGAATTCAATGAAGTTATCAGATAGGCCAAGGAATTGAATGCCCAACCGGTCTAAGGCATAATAAATTCCGTTGGTAAAGTCTTTGGAAGAGGCCGCTATGATTTTGATACTCTGATGATTGGCATCGATATAAAAACGATCTGCTTTAATTTCTTGGCGAATAGCTGAGGGTAAATTTGCTTTGTTGATTGCAACCAGTTCGAGGCTTGGTGCATTCGAATACCTTGAGGTAAGTTGAACAAAGTCGTTGTAAGCGGGAGGGTTTTTCAAATTTTGTTCTTGGGTGATTGAAGATACTACCACCTGTTCATTGTTGGTCAGGTTTTTTTTAGCAGCACAGCTTTGCTGTGCTGGACTCAATGCCAACACCATTATCACACTATATATCCAACTCATCCGTCTCATTTTACGCTTTAGTCTATTAACGTTAGTTGGAAGCCTTTATAATATGAAGCAGCTGCTCAATTTGAGCTTCCAACGTAAAATTATCCTTAAAATGTTTTTTCAGTTGGACTGGATCTAATGCTATACCTTCTACAACAAGGCGTTTTAACTGTTGATTCAGCCCCCCACTATCACCTACATCAAAAAGAAAGCCAATGTCTGGTTTTGAAAGAATTTCAGGAATACCACCTGCTTTTGAAGCTAGGATGTTTTTCCAGAGCATTAATCCCTCAATCACGACATTTCCAAAGCCTTCTAAGAACGATGGAATAACCACCAAATTCGACTGAAAAACTAAAGAAAGTAAGAGTGCATTGTCAATTTCTTGACTGAAATGATAATAAGCGCTTAAATTGGTGTTTTCGACGAGTGTAGTCAGCTTTTCATATTCTGGCCCTCCACCAAGAATAAGCACTTTTATGCGCTTTTTCGTACCGATTTTTTTGATGAATTCAGCCGTGGATTCAATAAAAAACTCATGCCCTTTCACCGGATGTAAGCGACCAGGAATGGTAATCAAATAATCGACATCTATTTTATGTTCGGCGAGATAGGCTTTGCCTAAATCCGGGAGAAGTGGTGTGGTTGGAAGGGCATTATGAATAACATGTCCGTTCCTTATCGGTAGATGTTTAGATATATCTGCCTTCACGGCTTCCGAAATAAAAAAATGCCCATCGTCGTACTTCTTTGAAAGCCATTTGTTAAACTGGTGAATGACCTTCCTAAATAGTGTATTGTTAGGCGCAGCCTTGTATTGCATGGACCTATGCCAGGCGAAATGCTTGGATGATTTGCCTTGCCTCAAAAAAGTATAGCGGGTGAGAAAATGAGCTACCGGAAGCACGGAAATTATGACATCAGGCTGAATGGATTGAAAGCATTTCTTGAGTTTCGAAGTGGCATTAGAAAGTTCTTTAAAGGTGTTCGCTCCAAATTTTCGGAGTCGTTCATTATTAAAGAAAAATACCTTTTCAGCAGGGATTTGCAGCTTTTCTTTTAGTCCTGTTCGGTTGGAAAGGATAATTAGAGAAACATCGTGTCCGTGTTGATGTAAATAGTTGACTTGATTCAGTGTTTGGTGTTCGGCACCGCCTTTCCCAAACGTTGGAATGATATAAAGTAAACGTTGCTTCGACATTAGCTACCCGGCTTTAAAATGCGTTTAATTTGTTCCACAACACCATGGATTCTCATTTTTGTTTTTGGCCAAGACTCATTGTACAATTCTACACGTGGCACTTCAAAGATGGGGTCTTTATCTGGGTGATATCGTTTTTGTTTAGTAGCTAGACCTCTTGTATATCCCGCTTCTTTAGACAGCTCAATAGTTGTGTGATTATAACTGCCAATAGGGTAGGAAATAGTTGTAGGGAAATGACCTAATTCTTCTTGAATGGTTTTGGCAGATGCTTGAAGTTCATAGGCTACAAGTTCTTGATTATCTGTGGTTCCTAGCATGTAGTGGTTCACAGAATGTGAACCAATGTAATGGCCTGCATTTTTTAATTGTTGGACTTCTTGCCAGTTCATCATCAATTTCGGTAGTTCCACATCGGCGGTTTGCGCATGAATACTGTCTAGTACTTTGCTCCGATATTCGTAAGACATCTTTTTCAATGCTGGCTTCAGCTTAGCTACCGTATCGATATCGGCAAGTTGAACGGATTTTAAGGGTTCGGCGATATATTCGAAAGGCAGTTCTAATGCAGCACAAGTAGCATGTTGGAGTTTGTAGTCTAATTCGTAGGTCCAGGTTGGCTTGTTTTGGTTAATGCAGTTGGTTGCAACATAAAAGCTTGCTTTTATGTTGTATTTCTGCAAAATTGGAGCAGCATATTCCAAATTGTCTAGGTAACCATCATCAAACATTACAGTAGCTACGCGCTGATGCTTAGCCAAAGTGCTAACATCTGTTTCTTCAAAACAAACTACATCAAATTTATTGGATATGTACTTGATGGCCTTTTCGAAAAGTGGTACATCCATCGGATCCCAAAGTTGATCTCGCTCAGGGTGGACGCGATGAAACAAAAAGTTTATCATTATTCCCGCAAAGATGAACAATTCTCTCCCTAAAAAAATGTTTCGAATACTATTTTAGCAGCTCATTTCAATTTATGGCCGATAACTACACCGTAAGAAAAATCACAGAGGAAGAATTAGACTTACTTATTCCGCTTACCGAAGATGCTTTCAATAAAGCAGTAAGCCTTGACTATTTTAAATGGAAGTTTTCTAGCAATCCTTCAGGAAAAGTGGTGGGCTTAATGGCTTTTTCGGAGCAGAATGAGCCCGCAGCGTTTTACGGCTTAATGCCACAAATTTTTGTAGTTGACGGCGAAGAGAAAGTATTTTACCAAGCCTGTAACGGCATGACCCATTCAAACCATACTAGGAAAGGCTTGTTTAAGAAGCTTCACGTAGTAGGTGACCGCTTTTTGCAAGATGAAGCCAAGACGATTGGTATTTCATATACTGGGCCTATCACGTTAAAGTCTAAGCTCTTTTTTGGATGGAAAAAAACCGCGCAGTTTCGAAACTTCTTTTTCCCCCGACAGCTCATGTTTGCTCCGAGTAAAAAAGGGCTTGAACAAGTGGTTGAAATGGAGGAGTTAAATCCCATTGAAGACTTATTGCAACAGTCGAATGGTTCTGCTCGGATTCATGCTAAGAAAAGTGCAGAAATCTATAGATGGCGCATTAGTAATCCAGAAAAAACATACAAAGTCATCGCTTACAAGGATGAAACAGGTCAGTATCATGGATTTGTTACCTACCTTTCCGAGAAGGATAAAATTCTAGTCTTCGATTTTTACTTTAATACCAAACAGGCAGGTAAAACCTTATTGGCTTATTTAAAACGCATCGTAAAGGCGGAAAAATTAAAGGGCATCGTTTCTCAAGCACAGGATGATTCGTACTATGCACAAGCACTGTTGAGTTATGGATTTTTAGTTAATAAAACCAATAAGGGGCCTTTGAAAGGGACTAAACCCTTCACTATTCTAGTTCCAAATTCTGATCAAGAAGTAATGATTAATTCGGAATATTGGTGCTTAAATGCGTTCGAGTACGACGCAGAGTAATTACTCTATTTTTTTGTACAACTTGGCTGGAGTTCCAATCCAAATTTCGTTGGCAGGGATATCTTTTGTTACAAAAGACATACTTCCAGTAACGGAGTTCTCACCAATGGTAATTCCATGTTGAAGTACGGTATTGGTACCAATAAAGCAGTTTTTACCCACTTTGGCGCCTCCAATCTGTTCTTTGCCTGTGTCTAAGTTATTGGTCATTACTCGGGGACAAACATATGTGTTGTCGCCGATTTCACAGCCTCGAGCAATAATGGTGTCGTAACGCAGGGTTACATTATTTCCTATTTTACAATTTCCGGAAGTAGACACCCGGGAGTCGATGTAGCAATTCTCTCCAACGATGGTGTTTTGACGCAGTTCAACAAAGTTTTTGATCACAGTGCCATCTCCAATGACTACACCATCTTCGATCACTACATAGTTCCCGATTTCTACATTTCTTCCAATAGTTGCTTTGCTGGATATCATAATTAGGTTTTGTTCTGCGAATATAAGTAGGATGTAAAAAAGCCAACCATTTTACTTTGAATTAATCATGGCTTCAATTTTATCTAAGAAAACCATGACCATATTTATTCGAAATACAAGCGAAAAATAATCAATGCGTTCGCTCTTAATTTCCGACCTATAGACTTTGAGTAGACTATTCGGGATAAGTTTTCTTAATCGTTTTTTTAGGCTGACTTGTTCTGAAGGTTGAGCGAAGCTGGTCTTTTCAGACAATAGAATACAAAGGGCGTCGCCAAATACGTTTTTTGTGTTTTCGCTGGACAATGTATCCAACATGAAGGTTTGGGCATGCGCCAATTCTAATACGCGTTTTTTGCGTCCGTTCACGCTTAATTGAGCAGTAGGTATTCCTAGTAAATGATCAGAAAAGGCTTTAAAGAATAGTCTTTTTTGGGAGCGTTGGTCTACCGAGAAGGCTCGGGTAAGTTTGATAATTTCCTGATTTAAAAACGGATTGACCACTTCCACATAGTGTTGCTTGATTCCATTCAAGCTGGCCTGGACTGTAGTAATATTTTGGTAGCTGAATAGCCTATCTCTCCAATCTTCTAATGTTTCTCCATGTCTTCTTTCTAGTTGCTTCTTGAATTGGATGTTTTCGAGGCCGAGTTGGTCTAGGTTGGGTATGTTGTCGTAGATGGATAGATCGTGTAAGCTTTGTAAGATGCGAACGTGCGTTTCATCAAAGATGTGTTGTCGGCCCCCGAAAACTTCATCTCCCCGGATGTTGGTATCGTACTTTTTCGTAAAATCCTCCCACATATTAAATCCATCCAAATAGCCGATGAAATGATCAATTCGTGCCTCGCTTCTGAGTGCATAATTGCTGATAAATGCTGGGAAATCTAGCTTGCAATACTTGGAGTCATTGGCTAAGAATACATGATTATAGCCAAGTTTTTCGGCTACTAGTTTGGCGACATAGATATCTCCTTTCTTTTCGGATGCTTTGGATTCGATTCCCCAGGTGTACACTTCATTGGCAATGCGTTTATTGTTGGATTTGCACATAGAGGCAATAACACGGCTATCTACACCTCCAGAAAGTGTTATGAATGATTTATCGGAGAAAGAAGCCTTATGAAATAAGGCTTCAGTACGGGATGTGAGCAAATTCGAAAGCGCTTCATCCGATTGTTTTTCACCCGAAAAAGCCAGTTCTTTATTGGTTTTGGAAAAGCTCCAGTCTTTCTTATTTAACGTGATCTCGCCATTAGCGCCCAAAGCATGAATGCGTTTGTCCCAACTCGTATCCGGTCCGGAAGTGCCCGTGGCTACCATCCAAGAGACAGCTTGAGGGTTTAACTCAAACGAGCCAAGTGCTTGAATAATTAAAAGTTGAGAAGAAGATATAATGAATTGCTCCTCGTCTTTGTAATACCAAATGGTTCGTGAGGCTAAGAGGTCGGTGTTTGCGGTGAGTTCGTCGGCTGTATTTCTTAAAAAGAAAGTAAAATTCTCGGGTTTCTCTGCTTCTGGACTGTGCCAATTCTCACGAATTCCAGTAAATGCTCCGCTAACTAAGGAGAAATTGTGATCAGCAATAAACTCAGACGCTTGGGAGTAGTATAAAATTTGGTGATTGTCCGACCTATAAATGGAGGTGTCGGCATGAATCGCTTCATCCAACTTTTGGATGACCTTTTGTTGTTCGGACTCAGAACTTGCTTGTCGAGCGTATTGATAAAAGATATAAGCCATTAGCTCCAAAAATTGATGATGTCGGTATAACTTTCTCTTGATTTTATGATTTCCATCTTGTCTTTACTGTAGGCAATCACTTTTGGAAAAGCTCTACTGCAGTGGCGCGACCAGAGTGAAAAGGTGTTCGCACCAACATCTGCAATCACTAATTTGTCTGCTTTTTCTACTTTAGGTAGAAGGCAATTTCGACTTAAAAAATCTCCGCCAAAACAGAGTGGACCTCCAATTTGATAGGCGGTTTCTTGCCCTTTTTTAATGCTGTAATCCTTACCAGAAAGGATAAATTTCCGGTGCTTTTCTTGGAAGGAATAAATCTCCCGAACAAAGCTATCTGCACCTAAATGAACCATGATGGTTTTAGGCGTTGTGTAGGATAGTTCATATTCGATTTCCGACACCATCCAGGATGTGTGCGCATTCGGGAATCGTCCAAATTCGGTGATGGTCTTGTATTCCGAAAAAAGTTGCGGGGTACGACGGAGAATATTTTCGCGTAGTTGCTCCATGCCTAGTACAGAATCGAGCTGGTAATTGACAGGAAATCCTCCACCCAGATCAATGGTGTGAATTTTTTTAAAGCCTGCACGTTGGTTAATAATGCGAGCTAAGTCTAAAATTCGTTCCAAGGCGATTGGCAATGAATTGAGGTCATCGATTTGCGAGCCGATATGTACATGAAGGCATTGCACATTATCGTAATCGAGTGCTGCTTGAATGATTTCATTTTCTAATGAAATTGGAACACCAAATTTTGAAGAAGATCGAGATACGCTCAAATGGTCGGGCGATCCTGGATCAACCAATGGGTTGATCCTCAGGCCAACCACGTGGTCTTGTAGTATTTTGAGGCGATCTAATTCCTCAATACAATTGGCGTTTACGTGAATACCTTTTAATTGTTCGGCAAGCAACTGGATTTCTGTAGTTGTTTTTACTGGGGAATCGAATACAATTTGATGGTTTTCAGCCCCAGCCGCTTTAGCCAATTCGATCTCTTCCATTGATGCAGCCTCCAGACTAAAGCCATACTCTAAAATGGTCTTTAGATTGACAATTAGGGGATTGCTTTTAATGGCAATGGCGTGGGTAGATTCCGGGAAGAGGGTTTTTAAGTATTGAAGTTTCTCTTCGAGTTTGTCGGTATCAAAGAAGATGATAGAGGTGTCTTCGGAGGAAATTAAATCATTGGTCAACGCCCTTTTGTAAGTCGACGAAAACGCTTCCTCTTGAATTAAAGACAGCATATTACAACGCTTCTATTTTTTGAGCAATGAGCTCGATAATCCTTTTGTCGTTATCAAACCTGCTTTCAGCAGGTTTGGCCAGTAGCCTCCTTAAATTGAAAGAGCCTAATGCCATTCGAATAAACGACTTGTTCATGTATTCTACGGGTTGTCCAATACATAGCCGATCGAATTGATCCGAAATCGTATGATTGTTCACTAGAATCTCCTTGTAAAGCTGGCGTAAAGCCTGGTGATCCAAAAATGCCCCATCTTTCTTCACGCGGAAGGAAATAATGGTCTGGTTGCTAATTTTCTGATTCGGCATCAACTTAAAATACGGGTATTTGCTAAGTTCTCCCATTACCACATTATTCCACTCAGTAATAGTGCCGTTAACGACCTCATTAGGGAGCTCATTAAGTGCTTCCATTTCACTAATTGCTGCTTCCCACCGAAGTTGAAGTCCTAAATTATTGAAGCTTCGAAGGGATTGTTTAACATTCATGAGTGAATCCGGAAAGTCATTCGCCGAAAACATGGTCTTTAAGTAAGCAGCAGTACTTTCTAGTTTACAGTTCTGAAGTCTTTTTACCAGTGGTTTTGGAACAAGCATAGCACCACAAAAAGGAGGGGCTTGATAGAATTTAGAGCCAGTAATCATCAGACTACATCCTTTGTCTAATAGCTCGTTGACCAACTTTTTACTATTTCTAAATTGACATAAGTCAATGGTCCAAAGTACATCTTCTTCTACTTCGTCAATAACCGTTAAGTTGTCGGCTATTCCCGATTTACTGCCGATTACTAAACTTCCAATTTTGGCTTCATTCGGATGTAGGGCGATTTCTCGTTTCAGGGTTTCCTTATGGTCAAGGATGTGACCGGATGAACTCCTTGCATTGAAGAAAATCACTTCAATATTCAGTCCTGTTTTTAATGATCCAGTCTTTGGTAATGCTTCGTCGAATTGGTTTTTAGCCATGTAATAATTCCCTTCTGCGGCTGTGATGCTTCCAGACCCGAGTTCTTCCGGGCAGGTCAAGAAATTCATAATTTTCTTGTTGGGGTGCAGCATGTTTGCGAACAGAATCGGTAAATACACCAAGTCACTTCCTGAAGGGGCGAATATGATATCGAATTTATCCTGACCCTCATAATTAAGTAAATCTTTAAGGCGTTTACGGTGTTCGGCCAACAATTCGTTATATGCCTTCCCACCCTCTACATCTGAATAGACTTGATTTACAATAGGCTTCGAAAAAGAATTTAACGTATTACACGTACATGAACCTCTGTTGATGAGCCCTTGGAAATCATTTGGGTTCAAATAATATTTATTCAATCCATTGTCTAAAAGATCAAGTCGTTCGTCGCCACCAGAAGTGATTAATTGGTCAATATTTTTGGAAACTAATTCCATTTACAGCTTTGGTTTATTTAGATAATTCAGTGCTCAAAAGTAAGAAAAAGCTAGACAGGCTTTATTGTTTTAGATTTCCATTCGGATATTTGATTTGTCCAGTCTCGAAGGTCTAAGTTTGTCAATGTTTCCGTTGTTTTAATGTCATCTAAAAACCCATCTCCATAGACTTGAGCGATTTCTTGCTTTTGAGTTTCTCGTTTTTGGGGATCAGGTTTTCTTGAAATTAACTTTTGACCTTGACGGTAAATCTTACTTCTAGATTTCTCGTCAAACAAAATTTGGGCAATTGACTTTAATGGTTTAGGTGGGTTACTTAGTAAGTCGTTAAGTTTCTTTGATTTTACTTCTTTGCCTTGGTTACTTATCGATTTTGTTTCAAATGAGAAGTTTGGATCTTCACCCAAAAAAAGCATAACATCCTTTACTGAGCTTGAAGTGTCTGATTTGAAGTCGTCAAATTTTATAAAATGTATGTTGCTTCCTGGAAATATTTTTTGATACCGCTTAATTTGATGTGCATAGGACGCTACACCCAAATAAGAGTATTGTTTTTCTGCCAACGAAGTAGATTTCTTTTTTACAGTCCCATGCTGGATTTCTTCTCCTTCTTTAATAGCACTTATGATTGATGGTGCATTTTCTGTACCGTAATACATTCTGAAATTGTAGAGCGACACCATCAATTCGATTGGGTTCCGAAGCATGATAATGATCTTAGCATCTGGATGGTAATTGAATATCTCTCTTGCAGCTTCAGAAGAATATAAATACCAAGTGGTTGATTCTAGATAATACTTATGCGGGGTAGAAAAATCAAACAAATCATGATAATCGGCAATAGGGAATGGGGTGTTGGTAGCTCTTACATCAGGAGAAAAAAAGAAAGGCTCTTTTGTAGAAGAGCCATTAATGGCTTTGTGCTGGCATAAGTAATCAAACAAAGAAGTGGTCCCACATTTAGGAGCACCAACTATAAACAGGTTGGCTTTAGTCATCTGAATTACTTTTTGATTTTATTCCATACTAAATGTTTCAATGCAACATAATCGGGTTGATTCGAAACTTCTAGTAATGAAATGTAAACAATCATGAAAAGGCTGACATAAACAGCAATGAAAGTAAAAGAGCTGTCTAAGTGAACTTTGGTGATTAAAAAATATGAGAAAGTCCCTGCAAAAATACTGAAAGAAAGTGTTTTTATTAAATCGAAGAGCTGATTGAAAAGGCTATAGTTGATCAGTTTTCCAGCAAAGTGAGAGTTGGTGGCAAGCTCTAAAAACTTCAGGAAAACTTGTACAGCTACTAGCCACATTATTCCTTTTTTTAGAACTAGTATGATTAGCAAAATGGCCAAAATTTTTAAACCGGTGTTGATTTTTAATACTAATCCACTTAGACCTTTTGCCTTTATTATGTTCAAATTAAAACTGATGATCGGGAGCATTAGGCTTAAAAAAATAACCACTTTGAAAATAGGGATGGCCTCTTTCCATTGGGCGCCAAGTAATGCTGGGATTAATTGTTCTGCTGTAAAAAATGAAATTAATGTAAAAGGCCCCATAATCAGCATCACAAAGGCGGCAATTTGTTTGTAATATTTTTTGAGTCTTGGGTTATCGTCTTGGATGTCGGAAAACATTGGAAATGTGACTCGATTCAAAGATCGACCAACTACAAGCGTGGGTGTGTTTTGTAGTGTATATGAACGGTTGTACAGACCCAAAGTACCTGCACTATAAAATTTACCGATGAACAGGTTGTAAGATTCTGCGAAAACTTGGTTGGTTACTGTAGTTAAAGACATTTTAATCCCATAATCAAAATGTTGCATAAACTTTTCCTTGTGGATCTTTAGTTTTGGTTTCCATCTAGTTGTAAACCAAAATAAAAAGGCATCCATTATTCGAAGCGAAACGTGCATAAAAACTAAAGCCCAAACACCTAGCCCTTGTAAAGCGGCAACAACTCCTACAAGGCCACTAATTAATACGGCGGGAAGTTCAACAAACGTAAGCTTCTTAAACTCTAGTTGTCTTGTCAGTTTTGCTCGCTGAATCGTTGAGAATGACTGGATGACAATAATAGTTCCATAAATCCGAGTAATAGTTGTTAGTTGGGCTTCGTTGTAGAAGTTGGCGATCAATGGCGCAAGCAAAAAAAGTATGGCGTAAAAGACTATAGAAAATCCAAAGTTTGATATAAATACGGTGTTGTAATCTTCTTCGTTCGCATTCTTGGTTCTAAGCAATGATGAAGCCATTCCTGAGTCGGATAATGCATTCAGTATATTGATGAATACAACAACCATTGCGATAAGTCCAAAGTCTTCAGGGAGTAATAATCTGGCTAATAAAATTTGTACAAAGAAAGAAATGCCTTTGGCAAGCAGTTGATTTGCAAATGACCAAACAGTACTATTTACAGCTCTTTGTTTCAGGTTATTTGCCATTTGGCCATGCTTTGTAGTTTGCAATAGCTTCTTTGGAAAGTTTTTTCCCGCCTACAGCGCCATAAGCTTTGTCGTTTTCTAAGCGGTTGTAATGATCTCCATCTCTACTTTTGATGAAGTTTGGAGTCGGATGCCCAACAATGGATAGTGGTTCAATATCTTTAATTACTACTGTGCCTAATCCTATGATAGCCCCATCACCTATGGTTACTCCAGGTAGGATGGATACATTCATGCCTATCCAAACATTTTTGCCAATTACAACAGGTTTTTTTATTGAATCCTTGTCGAAAGGCAAAACAGCCCCCTGATATTGATGGTTTTGTGTGTAAATAGTAATATTTCTACTGATGTGCGTGTTATCTCCAATTTCTAAGCCTCCTTCTGTTCTAAGGAAAGCGTTATCGCCAATGTGTACGTTATTTCCAATAGCAGTGCTTCCAGGTGCAGTAATAGTTACTGTGCCATTAAAACGAACTCCAGAACCAATAAACGAAAGCTTATTTTTTACCTTTTTTAAACTTGCTGCACCTTTACCTTTCTTTATATAGCTACCGAATAGTGTATAGAAATTTGAAAAGATAGAAATGACAATATTCTGAAGTACTTTTTTCATATTAAAGCCCAATAGACTACAAATATGCGTTAAACTTTTAGGTATTAAAAGCAGGGAGAATAGAATGGGTGAGATGTGCTTGGTGGAGAAGGCTCTTTTCTGTAGAAGTGAATTCTAAATAGGTCTTATTGTACAGCTGCTGATCATTGTGGAGGGGGATGAGTTCATTGTTGAGTTTGAAATATCTCGAAGTGGGTTGTTCCTCGTCTTCTAATTGGATCAACCAACTAAACTCGTGTATTCCGTCGATTTTTGCTGTTCCCGTCGATTTTTTCATGGCTTCTGAATAATTCAAGTATGTCCAGTCATATCCCAGCCAAAAAGCCACAATGTCAAAGTAGTGAATACCAATATTGGTTAAGATTCCCCCGCTTTGCTCTACATTTCCTTTCCAGCTTTCCCAGTA
The DNA here is from genome assembly GCA_019634125.1 of Saprospiraceae bacterium. GTDB lineage: Bacteria > Bacteroidota > Bacteroidia > Chitinophagales > JAHQVX01 > JAHQVX01. Next base: position 10,848 of record JAHQVX010000054.1, on the reverse strand, counting down.
CTGGGTAGGCCTGTAGCCTTGAAAAAAGAGTTCTACTTTCTGAGGTTCGTGAGGATTAATCGTGTTTTTGATGGATTGAATGGTCGTGCTTTGACGGAATTGGAATACGGCGAAGCAGTTTTTTTGGTGTTTTTTTTCAAGCGCTTTCAGCGCTTGAAAGTCATCCAAACGAAGCGCGAGGGGCTTTTCACAGATCACGTTACATCCCGCTTCCATGGCTTTTTTTGCATGCTTCGCATGCAAAAAACTGGGGCTGCAAATACTTACGTAATCCACGGCTTGTTCTTCTACATGTTTAAAAAACGCCGCTTCATCGGTGAAATGAGTACTGTTTTCTTTTGAAAGGGGCTTCGGGTCTAATGTAGCCACCAATTGCCCGCCTGTAGCCGCAATGGCCTCAACGTGCCTGGAAGCGATATATCCGTTCGAACCAATGAGTGCAAAGGTCTTTCGCATTAGCTAAAGAATTGCTTAACATGATGAATAATATATTCTATCTGGTCTTCGGTCATCTCCGTGTGCATTGGCAAGGATAACACTTCTTGGCAGAGTTGTTCCGTAACGGGTAAGTGAATAGTAGCGGGGAATTCGTTGGTGTACGCACGCTGTGTATAGATCGGCATGGGGTAGTAGATCATGCTCGGTATGCCTTGTTCGGACAAATAGGCTTTTAATGCGTCGCGTTTGCCCGCCTTGATTTTGAGTGTGTATTGATGAAATACATGGGTAGAGGAGGCAGTGCGAAAAGGAATTGTAATGTCTGCAACGTCGTTGAGTGCCTTGTCGTACGCCGCAGCTACGCTGCGGCGGGCAGCCACAAAATCATCCAAATGCCCCAACTTTACATTTAATATCGCCGCTTGAAGCGCATCGAGCCGACTATTTACCCCTATTTCATCGTGATAATACTTTCTTGAATATTGCCCATGACTGCAAATGCTCTTCAAGCGTGCGGCGAGCCCACTGTCATTCGTCGTTAATGCACCGCCATCCCCATAAGCCCCTAAGTTCTTCGACGGAAAAAAACTAATGCAACCAATATCACCCAACGTACCTGTATGCTTTCCCTCAAACCTAGTTCCAATCGATTGCGCATTGTCTTCCACTACTTTAAGTCCGTGTTTCTTGGCGATATTCATGATAGAAGCCATGTCGGCACTTTGTCCAAATAAGTGAACGGGAATAATCGCTTTAGTCTTCGAATTAATGGCCGCTACGAGTACGTCTGGATCAATATTAAAGGTATCTGGCTTCACATCTACCAACACCGGCTTGAGTCCGAGCAGCGCAATAACTTCTACTGGCGCAATGTAGGTAAAGGCAGGAACAATGACTTCATCCCCAGGCCTTAGATCTAAGGCCATTAATGCAATTTGGAGGGCATCCGTACCATTGCCGCATGTAATCGAATGTTGCACATTTAAATAAGCACAAAGCCGTTCTGAGAACCGTGTAACTTCCTTTCCGCCGATAAACCGACTACTTTCCAATACTGCTGATATTGCAGCATCAATTTCTGTTTTTAAACGCAAATACTGCGTTTTTAAATCTACCATGGCAATGTTTACGCCCATAAGTGCGAAAATAAGAAGCGAAAGTTTAACGCTTAGATTTTCTAAAAGTACCTTTGCACAAATTTTTCTGAGATCTATGATTCAAACAGATATTTTAATCATTGGAGCTGGCCCTTGTGGACTCTTTACTGTTTTTGAAGCAGGCTTGTTAAAATTGAAGTGCCATTTAATCGATGCACTTCCACAGCCTGGTGGGCAATGCTCAGAGATTTATCCAAAAAAACCGATCTACGATATTCCAGCTTATCCAGAGATTTTAGCTGGCGATTTAGTAGAACGTTTAATGGCTCAAGCAGAGCCGTTTAAGCCTGGCTTTACGCTGGGTGAGCGTGCTCAAACTATTGAAAAGGCCGAAGATGGCGATTTTTTAGTGACGACCAATAAAGGCACGGTGCACAAAGCACCAGTTGTTGCCATTGCTGGCGGACTAGGAAGCTTTGAACCGCGAAAACCACCTATCCAGAATTTGACAGACTTTGAAGATAAAGGCATTGAATACATTATAAAGGATCCTGAATTCTACAGAGGGAAAAAAGTAGTTATCTCTGGCGGAGGCGATTCTGCTTTGGATTGGGCCATTTACTTAACAGAAGAGCAAGTAGCTGAAGAAGTCACCCTTGTTCATCGAAGAAATGGCTTTAGAGGGCATCCCGATTCGGCACAACGAGTGATTGAATTAGCTGAACGTAATAAATTAACGTTGCTCACCGAGGCAGAAGTCATTGGCATTTCCGGAAATGGGCAGCTGAACGAACTTACCGTGAAACATAAGACGTTAGGCGAAAAGAAAATCGCAACCGACCACTGGGTGCCGTTGTTTGGACTCACTCCTAAGCTCGGACCAATCGCGGATTGGGGCTTGGATATTGAGAAAAATGCGGTTAAAGTCAACACCTTCGATTATAGCACGAATATTGATGGCATTTACGCGATAGGCGATTGTAACACCTATCCTGGGAAACTAAAATTGATTCTTTGTGGTTTTCATGAAGCAACGTTAATGGTTCAATCTGCTTTTAAACGGATTTTCCCAGATAAGAATTTAGTATTGAAATACACCACCGTAAATGGTGTTCAGGGATTTGAGTAAACTATGATTACAATTAATGTCACCGATCGGGAGGGCGCACTTCACGAATTAGAAGCGCCAACCGACATGAATATGAACTTGATGGAAGTGCTAAAGGCACATGAGTTGCCTGTTGAAGGCACTTGTGGTGGAATGGCTATGTGTGCTTCCTGTCATTGTTACGTAGAATCAGATCATCCACTCCCTGAGAAATCAGACGACGAAGAAGATATGCTCGATGAGGCCTTCTTTGTAGATGAGGCAAAAAGTAGATTGGCTTGTCAGATTAAAATTTCCGAGGCGGTGAATGGCCTCGAGGTCAGCCTTGCACCAGTGGGCTAAAGCCCACTGGCAGCAATCTTTTTCTCAAAATTTTGTAAGAACGTACGCATGTCTTCATGCACAAACTCGTTTCCTGTAGCTTTTTGAAAGCCATCGGTCAAACTAATCAACGTTTGTACATATAAATGGTGCATCTCATCTACTCGCATGTCCTTCGTCCATATATTAAAGGTTAAACTCGAATTCTCCTTTTCATCCCACCCGCTCACAAACAATGACTTTACTTGCCGGGCTTTTGCATCGTCGCTATTCTCCCAAATTATTCCTTCTGGGATCAATTCATTATCAAGTGTAATTTGAAACTGTATATCTTTTTTTGGCATAATATCTTAAACGAATGGTAAAGTTTTGTCAAAAGTATCTCTTTCCCGCTAGTTTTGCGGCATCAATCTAAAGATTCACTAGCTTAAAAAAAGCTTAGAAAATCTTGGGCAAATCAAATATTGACTTATATTTGCCCTTTCAAATTACGGTTTATTAAAAATTTGACTAACCAATTGATTATTAAAATGAAAAAACTTACACTTTCAGTTCTTGCTGTTTTATTCACAGCAACTGTTGCATTCGCACAGCTTGAAAAGGTTGACAATGTGACTCCAAATGAAGATCAGGTCCCACAATCAAGAATGGACCAGCACGAAGCTTTCCTTGATGGAGAGTACCGTTTTCCTGCTAAACCACGTAACATGTGGGCACTTGGAATCGAAGGCGGTTACGCACAAGTTTCTGGTGATGTAAATCCTGAATTTGGATACAATGTTGGAGCTAGCCTTCGTAAAGCATTAGGATATGCTACTTCTTTAAGATTACGTTACGATTACCAACGTCCAGAAGGAGAAGACTATTCTGTTTCACAAATGAATACTTCTAATTCAACTCAACGAGTTGGAACAACTGACTTAGCAGGTGGTTTACACTTCGACAACTTCGAAGCTACTATTCACCAGGCTACTTTAGAATTAGTATTGAACTTAAATAATATTAACTTCCATAGAGAGCAAAACCGTTGGAACCTAGATTTATCTTTAGGTGGTGGTGGTATCTTATATGATACAGAAACTACATTAATGGCTGCTCCTGGTAATACAAACGCTGCTCTTGCTGCTGCAAACGGTACTGTTTTCAACTACAACGATCCTAGAGATACTCGTAGAGGTGGTTTAGAAGGCGATTACGTATTCACTCCTGTTGCTACTGCTGCTGCAGGTCTTAATTATAGAGCTTCTGATCGTTTAGCGATTGGTCTTGAGCCACGTTACACACGTACTTGGGTTGACTGGATTGATACTGAAGCTTATGATGATCCAACAGACTCTTTTGCAGATAACGATTTCTCTTCTGACAAAGATCAGTTATTCACTACTAACGCAAAATTAGAGTTTGCTCTTGGTAACAAAGACAAAAGAGTTCAGCCACTTTGGTGGGAGAATCCTTTAAACTTCGCTTACCCACACCTTACAGACGAATATTCTTTCGATCCTGATTACTTATTCGACGATGCAGATGGTGACGGTGTAATTGATCGTTTAGACAAAGAGCCTAACTCTCCATGTACTTTCGTTGATGGTTCTGGTGTTGTTATCGATTCTGATAAAGATGGTGTTGCTGACTGTGTAGATGCATGTCCATTTACTCCAGCTGCTCAGCGTGCTGATATCGATGAGAACGGTTGTACTGAAATTATCGACAAGCATTGTTGTGATGAGGTTGAAGAATTAAGAAAAGAATTCGAAGACCACAGAACACACCCAATCGGCAACCCTGATCCATGTGCTAACATGGCTTACCCAAGCGTGAACTTTACAAAAGGTTCTAAGCGTTTAGTTGCTGCCGAGAATGCTAAGATCCAATCAATCGCTTCTATGTTAGCTGGAAACCCTAGCTGTAGAGTTGTAATTGAAGGATTTGCTACTGGAAGCCGTAAAGTAGGTCAGCAAATGGCTTACGCTAGAGCACAAGCTGTTGCTAATGCACTAGTTGATACTTACGGAATTTCTAGAGATAGAATCATTGTACGTTACTCTTCTGTTGATGGATTCGGCGATGTTGTAAATGTACGCTCTGCTCGTCCTGGTGAGTACGGTTCAGCTAACCCAGCTGCTCCATTCCCTGGAGGAGGAAACTAAAAAACAGAACTGATAGTTTTTTTATAGAAAGAACCACCCCGAACGGGGTGGTTCTTTTTTTATATCAACACCACATCAGTAAATATCTTAAGTTTGCACACTAATTTTGACGCATGGCGGTTTCCGTAGCAGATATCAAATCACCGGTAGCTCAAGAACTGAACATCTTTAATAAGAAGTTCAAAGCCTCCATGCGTACCAAAGTGCCACTCCTCGATAAAATCACCTATTTCCTCGTTCAACGGAAAGGCAAACAAATGCGTCCGCTCTTTGTCTTACTTACGGCAAAAATGCTGGGTAACATAAACGAGAAAACCTATATTGGTGCCTCACTGATTGAACTCATGCACACTGCCTCATTAGTGCACGATGATGTAGTAGATGATGCTTACCGAAGACGAGGCTTCTTTTCGATTAATGCCCTTTGGAAGAATAAAGTAGCTGTGCTTGTTGGCGATTTCTTGCTCTCTAGAAGCTTATTACTCGCTATCGAGAATAAAGAGTTTGGGCAGTTAGAAAACTTGTCCTCGGCGGTGAAAGCTATGAGTGAGGGCGAACTACTCCAAATCGAAAAAGCTCGGAAACTCGATATTACAGAGGAAGTCTATTTTGAGATTATCAAAGCGAAGACAGCCTCACTCATCCGCTCGGCTTGCCGAGCGGGAGCTATGTCAGTAACCGAAGATGAATCGACTATAGAGGAAATTGGACAAATCGGGGAAAATATCGGTATTGCCTTCCAAATTAAAGATGATCTCTTCGACTATGGTGATGCGGATGTAGGGAAGCCTAGAGGTATTGATATTAAAGAGCAGAAAATGACCCTGCCATTGATTTATACCTTGCAGAACGTAGACAAAGCCACCAAGCGATTCATCATCAAAACCGTGAAGCACCACAACACCAACAAACCACGCGTGAATCAAGTCATCAAGCATGTGAAAGATGCAGGAGGTATTCGTTATGCTGAACAAGTTATGCGCGCCTATCAACAAAAAGCATTGACTGCCCTAGATCAATACCCAGATAATGAAGCCAAGCAAGCTTTGATTCAATTGGTCAACTACACGATTGAGCGGAAAAAGTAATGGAAAGTATCTTCGATTTTCTTTTTGGCCAGTACCAAGAATATTCTACGCTATTTATTGTTTTAGAGCTCATAGCAGTAGGTTTTGGCGTGGCCAGTGTATTCTTCTCCAGAGCCAACAACATTTTAGTGTATCCTACTGGGATAGTGAGCACGGCAATTTTCGTTTACCTCTTAGCCAAGTGGGGATTAATTGGCGATTTAATGGTCAACGCATACTACTTCATAATGAGTATTTATGGCTGGTGGGTCTGGACTAGGAAAGGGGTTAACACAGAAGTAACCCCAATTACGCAGTCTAATCAAAAAGACTTTACGTTTTCATCGGTCTTGTTTCTTGCATCTATGGCCTTGGTATTTATTATTTATAAAGGCTTCGATAAGTTGGAGGTCCACGAGAATTCTTGGATTCCTTACGTTGACATTTTTACTACAGCTATCTTCTTTGTAGGTATGTGGTTAATGGCTCGCCGAAAAATTGAACATTGGTATTTTTGGATTATCGGCAACATCATTTCCATTCCGTTGTATTTTATTAAGGGCTTCACTTTCACCAGCCTTCAATACTTTATCTTTCTCGGCTTAGCCATTTGGGGGATTGTAGAGTGGCGAAAATTGATCGATGAACAACAAGAGAAAAAGTATGCTTAAGGTCGTACTTATTGGTCCAGAATCTTCCGGGAAAACCGTGTTGGCAGAGCAACTGGCTCAGCACTTCGAAACCACTTGGGTGCCCGAATATTTGCGAGTGTTTTTTGACGAGAAACAGGCGGTTTTTGAAGAAAATATGCAAGAAATTGCCCAAAAACAGCTAAAAAGTGAGGAAAATGGACTAAAAATGGCCCAAAGGGCCATTTTTTATGACACCAACTGTATGACCCTAAAAGTCTATCATCAACTCTATTTTGATAGTGAACCTTTTTGGTTTAACACACTATTTAAGAAAGAGAATTACGATCATTATTTGTTACTGAAACCCGATATTCCATGGGTGGACGATGGCCAACGTGATATGCCACATCGAAGAGAAGAACTCTTTAAACTATTTGAACAAGAGCTTCAAGCCATAGAAGCTGATTACACAATTGTTCATGGCGATTTCCAAAGTCGGACCTCGATGGCGATTCAGAAAGTTTCTGAACTATTGGCTAAAGTCTAACTTCTAAGCTACATTTGCCCAAAGAAATTGTTTAGGGGTGTCTCGGCTTAGCCGAGACTGAGATTACACCCTTTGAACCGGATCCGGCTTGTACCGGCGTAGGGAAAACACTATAGCTATCCAATCTTTGGGGAAAGTCTGCCTTTTCAATTTCCATTTATTAAAACATTTCGGAAGCAAATAAATGCAAAACATGAAACGATTTTTGCTGATTGGATTATTGAATGTATTAGCTCTTGGTCTTTATGCTCAGATTGAAGATCAAAAAATAGAACCCGTAGCGATTGTATTAGACAAGTATCCTGTATCCTTTTCTGTGTTGGATTCTACTTCTATAAAGAATTCTAATCTCGGCCAAGACATTCCAATTTTATTAGACAATCTAACTTCTGTGGTGTCGACTTCCGACGCCGGTGCCGGCGTCGGGTATACCGGATTACGCGTTCGGGGTTCCGATGCTAGTCGGGTCAACGTGACCATTAACGGAGTGCCGCTAAATGATTCCGAAAGCCAAGGCGTGTTTTGGGTCAATATGCCCGATTTTGCCAGTTCGGTAGATAATATGGTCCTTGTTCGTGGTGCTGGAACCAGTACCAATGGAGCCGGCGCCTTCGGCGCCTCCCTACACCTCCAAACTCAAGCATCGTCTGCAGAAGCATATGGAGAGTATTCAGGCTCAGCCGGCACATTCAATACCCTCAGAAACTCTGTGAAATTTGGATCTGGACTCCTCAACGATCGCTGGACAGTAGAAGGCCGGCTATCGAAAATTACCTCCGACGGATTCATCGATCGAGCCACTTCCGACCTACAAAGCTATTACTTCGATACCAGCTATAAACTCGGCGATTCCCCAACTGATGGACAACTGAAATTCATCACCTTCGCCGGCCATGAAGTGACCTACCAAGCTTGGTTTGGTATCGAAGAAAGCATCCTCGCCAACAACCGTACCTTCAACCCATATACCTACGAAAACCAAGTAGACGATTACCAGCAAGACCATTATCAGCTATTCCTAGATCAACCACTTAGCGATGATGTAAGTCTTGACATCGGATTACATTACACGAAAGGTCAAGGCTTTTTCGAAGAATTTCGCGAGCAAGACGGTTTAGGCAATTACGGTATTGCCGATCAAGTCATCGGAGGCCAAACCATTACCGAATCCGACCTCGTTCGTAGACGCTGGTTGGATAACGACTTCTTTGGAGCCATTTTTTCAACTAATATCTACCAAGATGCCCACAACATCAAAGTGGGTGGGGGATGGAACAAATACCTCGGGGATCACTTCGGAGAAGTGATCTCTGGACAGTTCATTCCCCAAGAACGAATTGGACAGAATTATTACTTTAATGATGCTGATAAGACCGACTTTAATATATACTCCAAGTACACCTACGATTTCGAGTCGGGCTTTACCCCTTATGTTGATTTACAATTCCGCCGGGTAAACTACGATTTCGAAGGACTGGCATTAGACGGGTCAGGTACTGTTACACCGCTCCCACAAACGGTTGATCACAATTTCTTCAACCCGAAGGCGGGATTAACTTGGCGTGGGGGCGATAACTCCGCTTATGCTTCCGTATCCGTCGCTCAGAAAGAACCGAATCGCTCCGATTATACCGACTCACCAGCAGATCAACTGCCTGTTGCAGAAAAATTAACCGATTTTGAACTCGGCTACCGCTACAATGGCGTGGTCAATGCTGGGGTGAATTTCTATTTCATGGATTACAAAGATCAATTGGCTGTAACCGGTGGGGTAAATGATGTGGGTGCCTATACCCGCGTGAATGTAGACGATAGCTATCGAGCAGGGGTTGAACTAGAGGCCAATTGGCAGCCAAACGAGAAGTTTGAAATCGCCGCCAACGCCACATTCAGCCAGAATCGAATCGAAAGCTTTGTAGAGAATATTGATGATTTCGACAATGGTGGTGCACAACAAGTCTTTCACGAAGACACCGATTTAGCGCTGTCTCCAAACGTGATTGCAGGTGGAAATATAGCGTACGCTCCAATTCCTGGCCGCTTAAAAGTTAGCCTCATTAGTAAGTATGTAGGCGATCAATTTCTAGATAATACGTCGACGGAAAGCCGGAAAATTGATGCTTATCTCGTGAATAATTTAGCACTCAACGCTACCCTTGCAGAGAATGCGGGCTTTATTAAAGCCATTGATATTAATGCACGAGTGAACAACCTATTCGACACAGACTACGAGGCAAACGGCTATACCTTCGGCTATATTTTTGGCGGTGAAACGATTTATGAAGAGTATTACTACCCTCAAGCTGGTACTTACTTCTTAGGTGGATTGAATGTGAAGTTTTAAAAGTATCTTGAAGTATGAAAAACTTACTCCTACTTCCATTTTTTGCGTTCAGTATATCCTTATTTGCCCAATCTGAAGAAGAGAGTACCTTAGAAACAGCCCAAGGCAGCTTGGCTGGTGTACTCACCATTCCAGAGGATTGTAACACCTGCGATGTCATCTTGATGATTTCAGGCTCTGGGCCAAACGATCGAGATGGGAACAGCAATGCTGGCGTTAAAGGACAGCCCTTCAAGTATTTGTCTGATGGTCTGGTAGAATCTGGTTATGCCACCTTGCGTTTTGATAAATATTTTTCGGGATCAAGCACCTATGATTTGCCTCAAGCTGAAGCGGATTTCAATCATTTTATTGAAGGATTTGAAGGTTGGCTAGGTGTTTTATTGCCGCATCCTCAGTTCGACAATATCGGTATTCTCGGACATAGTCAAGGGGCTATGATTGCCACCATTATTGCACGCCGACAACCAGAAGTAGATTTTGTTATCTCATTAGCTGGCCCAGGTATGCCCATGGATGAGAAGATGACTCAGCAAGTCATGGCACAGTCTGCTGAACTGGGCGAAAACATGAAGAAAGCGATGGACTTCATTAAAGCAGGAGAAGCTTTTGAAGGCATTAGTCCGCAAATTGCCATGTCATTACCTGCGCCTACGCATAAGTTCTTGCGGTCTTGGATGGCCTATGATCCGGCTGAAGAAATAGCAGCTGTAGAACAACCCGTGCTCATTATTAATGGAACCGAAGATATTCAGGTCTCAGCTCAAGATGCCGAATTGCTGAAAGCAGCCCAACCTAGCGCTGGATTGGTGATGATTGAGCAAATGAATCATATTTTGAAGGAAGTGGAAGCACATACTTCATTTGGTGAAAATTTTGCTACGTATTCTAATCCTGACTTGCCCTTGCACAAAGGCTTAGTTCCCGCGATACACAATTTCGTAGAGTCAATTAGTAAGTAGAGTAGACTTGTGCTTTAATCTCTTCTACGATCTTCCGATCGTTGTTTAGGCGGGGCACTTTATGTTGTCCGCCTAGTTTTCCTTTTTCCCGCAACCAATGATTGAACGATTGCTCAGGTAGCACTAAAATATGAGGCATTTCTAGGGCAATGCTCTTATGCCGTTTGGCTTCATAGTCGGAGTTC
>JAHQVX010000053.1 GCA_019634125.1 Saprospiraceae bacterium | reverse complement strand
GCTGAGGTTGGCTTCCAGTCCCAGCGAAGCTGGGACTGCATCGTCGCAAAACTCGCCATTCCCGCTTATTGAAGCAATTTCGGCCACATCTCCACAAGCACGAAATTCAATATCATCAATGGCTAAATCATTCCCACAGCCGCCGGGTGCATTATTGAACATCACCACATCTACTTCTGTGGTACTCGCATCTGTTGTAAAGGCTACTCCATACTGCACCCATTGTGGCGATACCGTTTCTTGTACATTCCCTGTTTCTGCAAAGGCAATCAAAGCCCCAGCTGTAGAACGGACTTCGAAACGAATATTAGGCAAAATCGAATTCGGCCCACAATTGTTATTGTCTGGAAGGACATTCAGCACCCAGGCCGAAAACTCGAATAAGGTATTTTCACAAAGGCCAGTCACACGTTTTCGGTAGAATTCCCCGGGGTCAAAATCGCTGTTTACGACCATCATGTAGCCGTTGATATCGTCTGGAGTGCGATCTTGTACACTATGGAAAACACTAAGGGCGTTTACAGGATTGTCGGTAATCGTATAGGATCCGTCTTGTACATTGGGGCCTGCGAAATAATTGTACGTGGTTTCACCTGGAGCCAGTGGGGGACCGTAAGTAGCGCCCGTATTACCACGTTGGCCGAAGTCTTCAGCAAAGACAGGTTCACTGAAATTTCCTTGACAAAGCTGGGCGAATACAGGAATTCCTGCAAACACCAAAAGCAAAGTCATATTGATACCCCTCCAACGCACGAGAAGATGAATTTAGAAAGAAATTACTTAGAAAAGTAGGTTTCAAGCGCTTTGTAGCGAAACTCGAAGATTTCTTTCACTTTTTTGTGGACGAAAAGTTCGGCAGCTATCCAGCCTAAGACCCATTTGCCAACATCGTAGTGGAGAATGTCGGTCATAAGTGTTCCACCTTCAACAGCTTTAAAATGGTGTTCGTGGTGCCAAATATTGTAAGGGCCTTTTCGCTGCTCATCTACGAAGTATTCACCTGGCTTAATGTGCGTGATTTCGGTCATCCAGTTTATTGGAATATGGAGCATCGGCTTGATTTTGTAAGTGATAATCAAGCCTTCGTACATTTCATCTGGGAGGTCGGAGGTAATTTTGAAGTACAGGTCTTTTGGGGTGACTTCGTTTAGGTTTTTTGGGGTGGCGAAAAATGTCCAAGCTTGTTCGATGGGTATAGGAAGTAGTTGTTCCTGTTTGAGTTCACGCATATTTCTAAGATACATCGGAAGTGGTGAAATGGTTTGAAACGAAAATGCCATCTCCGCCTTTGGCGGAGATGGCTTGCAACATTTAGATACGGTTTTACAACCTAAGCCACTTCCAGCTGCTTCTTTCGAAGTTGCTTTAAGCGCTTTTCTTTTGCTTCCGACACTTTACCCGTTTCCGCAAAAATCTTAGCATCGTTCAATACCGTCTCTAAGGTGTCGTTCATTTTCTTTTTCATCATGCCGTTCATCACAGCCCCCATAATTCCCTTTGAACGGAAGGTGGCTTCCATGACTAGTTTCGACTGTTTTCTTCCTAGAGGAACAACCGTCCATTCGTTACAGGCTTTGGTTATAAATCCAGGCATGCCATCCAAAATTTCATAGGCCAAGCTCATATCGTCTTCATCGTACTTGGTTAGCTTTTCACTAATCTTACTGAAGCCTTTTACGTTTACATTACAAAAGCGTTCACTGCATTCTGCGCCATGGAATTCAGGTTTGCCCCTGCCTTCAGCATGGTCTACATTTGATGACCATCGATACACGTCTGTAAAACCGGGGCCAATAATTTCCCACAAAGCCAATGCAGGAACATTAATGGTAATTTCTTTTTTAAGGTCAAATCCTTTCTCTGCCATAATTCTTTTGTTAAAATTTTTAAATTGAGTACTGTCGTTTGGTTAAGCGGTCTTTTTCTGAAACTTTTTCACTTTTTTAGCTTTAAGCTTAGAAACTCTTCCTGTCTCTGCATAGATTTTCGCATCGTTTAGAATATCGTCGAGTGTCCGATTCATTTTACTTTTCATCATACCTCGCATCAATCCACCCATAAAGCCTTTTGTTTCAAATTCGGCATTCATCACCAGTTTAGATGTGTTCTCATCGATGGCTACCACTTTCCAGTCATTTGCAGCCCTGGTAACGAATTTAGGCATTCCACTATTCACTTCATAAGCCAAGTTCATAGTTGCTTCGTCATACTTGTACAATTTTTCGCTGATTTGATCAAAGCCCGCTAAATTGACTTTGCATGTTCGTTCGCTGCACGTTGCTCCGGAGAATTCTGGACTGCCACTGCCTTCGGAATGATTTACCGTAGATGCCCAAACATGTACATCTTCAAAGCCTGGGCCGACCATGTCCCACAACTCACTGGCGGGAACATTAATAGTAATTTCTTTCTGGACTTCGAAGCCTTTTTGTGCGAGGGCTGAAGTGGTGAAAGCAAGTAGCAAAATAGCTATACTAATTGCGTTTTTCATGTTTCTGTTTTTTGATTTAGAATAGTCCAAAGCTCACAGAAATCAAGAGGAGACGCTTTCTTAAACAGGTCGGATAGTAGGCGTTTTAGCTCAATCGGTACTTTCTAGGTGAACACCCATATTTCTCATGAAAATTGGTGGAGAAGGTGCTTGGGTCAATAAAGCCAGTATCATAAGCAATTTCGGATACTTGTAGTCGAGTAGATCGAAGCAAACTGGCCGCTTTTTCTAACCGTTTTTGCTTGATGTATTTGGCGGGAGTTTGCTGGAATGTCTTCTTGAATTCTCGCTTGAAAGTGGACAAACTCATGTTGCAGATATAGGCGAGCTGATCTATGTTCAAACGATTGTAGAGATTATTTTCTACTGCTTGTTTCAACGATACATTGATGGGGCTGAAGATTTCAGATAGAAACTGACGTACATTTTCGTGGTTCTCTGACTTCAATAAGATCAACACGAGCTCTTTCAGTTTTAAAATGGCCAATTCTTCATCTAGACTAGAAGGATTTTCGAAGTAGACCGATAGGTTCATCATGTATTGTTCGATGAGTTGATTGCCGATGAGTTGTTTCGGTGTAGGTACTTTTGCTTGAGTTAGAAAAGAGGGGACTTCATCTTTATAGATTTCTTTGAGAAGTTGAGGGTAGAGGAAGACGGCGATGGCTTCACATTCTTCAAACTCATTATCTTTTGTAAATTCTTGAATGTAATGCCCACAGTTTTTTAGGATGGCATTTCTCGTTGCAGTGATATGTCTTCCACGCTTGTCGAAACTAGTCATGACGCCTTTTGACACGTAGAAAAAGCAGGCAACATCTTTAATTTCACCCTGCATGGTAAATGGAGGTGCAATAGAGGCCTTGTGAAACAAGGGCATGCCTTTAAATGGGATAACACATTGTTGCATAGCACAAGTTTACAGGTTGATTCAGACAAAAACTTGCTGAAAAAGTCCAATCTGTACGTGTATTAATTCATAGCTGCCTTAATTAAGCCAAGCAAATCGTTGGCCGTAGCAGGTTCGCACCAACGCAATACGATGACAAGGGCTTCTTCGGGTTCGATGATGATGTAGTTGCCTCCAAAGCCAGCAGCATAATAACCAGTAGAAGAGAGGTGGCTCATACGATTTTCGGCACCGGTTGTATTCAACCACCACATGTATCCATAAGAATTATTGGGGACTGAAGGGCTGGTGGCCGCTTCAATCCAATCGGTGGAAATGAGCTGTTGCCCATTCCAATTGCCGTTGTTCATGAAGAGTAATCCAAATCGGGCGTGATCTTCGGTGTTAATGAAAAGTCCACCTCCGGAGTGACCACCGCCACTTACCGATTGCATGCGCAAGCCATCTACATTGACCCATGAATTTTCATAGCCATACCAACGCCAAGTTGGTGAAGCGCCAATGGGATCCATAATCTGTTCTTTTAGCACTTGTGGTAGGGGTTTTCTCCAAACTTGTAGTAAAGAATAAGCGAGTAGATTTACACGTACATCGTTGTATTCCATTACAGTGCCTGGCTCGGCGGGCTGTGCCGTTTTCCAATCTTGAACATCTCCTTGTCGAGGTGGGCGATCGTGCCAATCGTAGCCACCCCAGAGTTGTCCAGACCAAGCAGAAGATTGTTCTAAGAGGTGCTTCCACGTGATTTTTTGGTTGTGTTTGCCATCGAAGTGATGGTCCCAGACATAGTGGTGTACTTTCTCATCCACATTTTGGATCAGTCCACGATCGATCGCTAAGCCGGCTACAGTAGATAAATAGCTTTTGGTGACGCTAAAGGTCATGTCGACGCGTTTAGTATCGCCCCATTCTGCGATTTTATAGCCATTTTTCAAGATGATGCCCGCTGGTCCACCTCGGTGCTTGGTCGGGCCAAGTAGCTCATGATAAGGTTCTCGTTCAAAGCCTTTTAGAATAGCTAAGCGAAGATCTTTTGGGCCTGAATATTCATTGCTTTGAATAGAGTCGATGGCTTGTTGGAGTTTCTTGGCGTTAAAGCCCATCGAAGATGGGCTTTTCATTTCCCAGTTCGAGGCAGTTGGGAAATACACCGCGTCTTGGGCCATGCATACCTGAAAGCTAAAGAAAAATACAAAGGCAAAAAGTCTCATGTTTTACGGTTCTCTGTGCACTAAATCTAACGAAAATGCTGGGACACAGAAGGAAACATACTCGGTGGCTTCATCGAATGGGTTGGCATATTGCACCCGACAGCCTTTTTGGATAAGAATCGATTCGCCGGGACCGAGTACAATGGTTTCTTCCTCATTGATGGAAATTTGTTTGCGTCCGCGCACCACTAAAGTGACTTCATCAAATTCGGGTGTTTGATAGGGCTCCGACCAGCCAGGTGGGGCAATCATATGCGCCACGCTAAATGCTGGGTTATTCGTAGTGGCTAAACCAAAATGTTCTTTGATGCTTTTGCCATCATTTGTTGGAACAACAAATGGATGCCGTTGAACCA
This sequence comes from Saprospiraceae bacterium, assembly GCA_019634125.1. Classification (GTDB taxonomy): domain Bacteria; phylum Bacteroidota; class Bacteroidia; order Chitinophagales; family JAHQVX01; genus JAHQVX01. The sequence continues at coordinate 11,224 of JAHQVX010000053.1, read as the reverse complement.
TGTATTTCTTTTCCATAATTACACTTCAAAAATGACTTTTTCATTCGCTACTCGAACTCTTGGCCCGTAGACGCCTTCTGGCTTCCGAGTGCCACAACCAATGACCATATTGATTTCCGCCCCTTTAGGCAAGCCGAGTAATTTCTTAATGCGCGCACTGTCCATTCCTTCCATCGGACAAGTGTCGTAGCCTTCCGCCGCCATTGAAAGCATAAATGTTTGAGCGGCTAATGCGGCACTTTTATGCGCGATAATTCGAGTGTCGTGGTACCCAACTTCCCGATAACTGGGTTTCTTTGGGGCCATAAATAGTTGCACATAAAGCTTCTTGATCCAACCCGCAAAGACACCTCCTTTATAAAGTTGTGGAATGAGCTTGCCATAATATTGCAGCACGCCTTTTCGCCGGGCTTCCTTGTCGTTGGCCATTTTCTGTAAAACATTACCCGTGTCCTTAGTATTCTGATTGGCAGCTTCTGCTTTTTTTGCGGCATCGGAATCTTCCTTTTCAAAGCCTTTTTTTACCACACGTAACATAAAATCGACGCGTTTTTGCCATAAATCTTTTCGGGTAACAATGACTACCAACTCATTCGCTGTAGTGGCTGCAGGTTGCCCTAAGCAATACTTGGCCAATTCTGCTTTCTTTTCTGGCGACTTGACTTGATAGAATTCCCAAAGCTGGAGATTACTGCTGTTTGGCGCTAAATGCGCGCGTTTCAGACTTCTAGTTACTGCAGTAGAATCGAAGGGAACGGAAGTGTCGTAAATCCGGACACTACGTCGGTGATGCACAATTTCATCAAAGGTTTTGGCTGAGGAAGTATTATCCATGTTTGTTGTTGTATTTTTGCATAAAATTAATCGCAGATGTTAAAAACCGATCAATTGCAATACAAGGTTAAAGATATTTCCCTAGCAGATTGGGGAAGAAAAGAAATAGAATTGGCGGAGGCAGAAATGCCTGGCCTAATGGCGCTTCGCGAAAAATATGGCGATTCCAAGCCGTTGGCTGGTGCTCGTATCGCTGGATGTTTACACATGACCATTCAAACAGCAGTACTTATTGAAACATTAACTGCTCTAGGTGCGGAAGTGACTTGGAGTTCATGTAATATTTTCAGTACGCAAGATCAAGCTGCTGCAGCCATTGCTCAAACAGGTGTTCCTGTATTTGCTTGGAAAGGCATGAATGAGGAAGAATTTGATTGGTGTATTGAGCAAACATTGTTTGCATTCGAAGGTGGAAAACCGTTAAACATGATCTTGGACGACGGAGGCGACTTAACGAATATGGTCTTCGACAAGTATCCAGAATTAATTGAAGGTATTAAAGGATTGAGTGAAGAAACCACCACCGGAGTACTTCGTTTAATTGAACGTGAGAAGAATGGAAGTCTTCCAATGCCAGCGATTAATGTGAACGATTCAGTGACCAAGTCGAAATTCGATAATAAGTATGGTTGTAAGGAGAGTTTAGTAGATGCTCTACGAAGAGGTACCGACTTAATGATGGCTGGTAAAGTAGCAGTTGTTGCTGGTTATGGTGATGTTGGAAAGGGTAGTGTGGCCAGTTTAAGCAGTGCGGGTGTTCGAGTAATTGTTACTGAAATTGACCCGATTTGTGCCTTACAAGCAGCTATGGACGGTTATGAAGTACGAAAAATGGACGATGCCATTCCTAGAGCTGATATCATTGTTACGGCTACTGGAAACTTCAATATTATCACAGAGCGTCACTTCAGAGCCATGAAAGACAAAGCCATCGTTTGTAATATCGGTCACTTTGATAATGAAATTGATATGGCTTGGTTGAACGGTGCATACGGTGATACAAAAGTGGAAATTAAGCCGCAGGTTGACAAGTATACGGTTGAAGGCAACGATATCTTAGTACTTGCAGAAGGGCGTTTGGTGAACTTAGGATTGGCCACTGGGCATCCAAGTTTTGTGATGAGTAATTCCTTTACGAACCAAACATTGGCTCAATTGGAGTTATGGCATAATGCAGCGAACTACGAGAATAAAGTATATACCCTTCCGAAGCATTTAGATGAGGAAGTCGCGCGTTTACACTTAGCGAAAATTGGTGTGGAGTTGGATGAGTTAACCGATGAGCAAGCCGACTACATTGGTGTTCCTAAAAATGGACCATTCAAGAACGACGCTTACAGATACTAGACTTTTAGATTCTAGAAGTTAGAAAAACCCCCTCGGCAAAGCCGAGGGGGTTTTTATTAGTAATCGATATAGCTGCGTTCCCAGTCAATAAGCTCGTAGCCTAACTCTGAATAGCGTTCGTGGTTATTGAGTGCCGTGCAGAATGGCTCTACGGTATTCGAGTAACTTTTGCCCGATTCTTTGCTCCAAATCGCGGCGTATCGAAAGCCTTTGTTCGGGAGGTAATAGTGTTCTACATCGATGATGCGGTAGCCATCTCGCGCCATGTTGATGCGTTTTATTCCATAGTCTCCTTTGTTCATATTGCTGAACAGCTTGTTCTTCGCGCCGTTTGCAAATACCGCATTGTATTTCGGCGTGTTGCCATCTAATGTTATTTCTAAATCGATGAGTGCCCTGCCTTTTGCTTGTTCCTGTGTGCGAACGGAATTAAACTCAGCTAAAGTACGATCTAAGCGTACAGAATAGCTGCCTGATTTTTTACGGAACAGCCCGCTATAGAGCGTTTTTCCGTTCTGTTCATAGATTTCCAAATCGAAGAGCAAATAGCCCTTGTTTTTCATTTCGGTGCATTTGCCAACAAAGCTTGCTTTGTTGGCATTTCGCCACGTTAGCACTTCAGGAATACCCTTTTGAAACACCCCATCCCAATGCAGCTTCTTATTCCTAAAAAACGGCTCGAAGTCTTTGCAATAGTAACCTGCTTTGCGAAGGGCTTTTAATTCCTCATAAAAAGCATCGTTGTCTAGGCCTGTTCGTATGAGACTTACTTTCTGTGTTTTTCGCCAGATCGCCGTAAACTCATTCTCCCCACTTCGCATATCCGCTTCGCAACCTGTTGGAGTATTGAAATCCTCATCCCGATCAAACACGTTGGCATGTAAGCCACGCGATAAGTATACTGCGCGCGCCATTCTAGGTAAATCGGCATAGACGGCCGGACAAATAATTACAATTCCTGTATTATCCGATGGGAAGAAATGCATGAACGACCTCAAGTTATCGTGTTTTCCCCCATGCCAGATGCGTAAATTCGTTCCAGTGCCCGCATGATTCACACCATAACCGTAATTACTGGTAATGGTTCCTGTGCCGTCTCTAAATGCGGTGCTTCTTCCAAATCGCGTATCCCACATGGATAGCTGGCTTTGATCAAAGAATTCGCCATTCGATAAGGCCATAGCATACTTGGCTAGATCGCAAATGGTAGATTCCCAGCCGCCTCCAGGTAATACTGATTCATAATTATAAGATTGATGAATATCTAAAATCCCATCTTTCAAATAGCGATGCCCGTCTCTATTTCGTTCGGTCAGCACTTTCAATAAACTCATATCTGCGGGTTCCGCAATGTTTTCTTGCACCCAATCAATGTAGCCGTTAGGGCTGGCTTCTTCGATAGCTGCTCCTAATAAATTAAAACCAAATGAGGTGTAATTATAGTTTCTGCCAGGTTGAAAGGCGAGAGCACTATTGCTAAATCGATTCACTGAAGATCGGGCGTTAAAGCCATTGTTGTCTGTTTGGTAAGTGGAGGCGGGCGAGGTTACGAAATCGACACTGTCTGTACCAACCATAGTGAAAGATCGACTGAACGCTCTGCCATATTGATTGATGCCACTTCGATTCATTAATAAGTGTTGCAAGGTGATGGCCCCTAATCGATTGTCGTTGCCGATAGCGCCTTGTCTAGACGTATAATTGACAGAATTTGGCCAGTAGTTGCAATGTTTGGTCACTAAGTCTTGTATAGTGAAGTCAATATCTTGATCGAGGTGCATTTGCATGGCTGCAACTGCAGTGACCGATTTTGAGATCGATGCCCAGTCCATCATGGCATTCAAAGTAAGTGGGTCCCTGTCAATAACATTTCGATAGCCATAGGCTTTTTGATGCATGATTTCCCCATTTCTAAATACGACAACAGAAACGCCAGGCAGATTTTGCATAATAAGCTGGTTTCGAATCGCCTTATCTATTGCAGGATCTATACGTTCACGACAATCTGTTACATAATTCTCTCTACGCTCTTGTTCGGAATCTCTTGGCTGTTCCACTTCTTCAATGTCGTCGTAACTCCACGTTTTATCTCCATAAGGGAGATTGGTTTGTAATAAGCGTTGAGAACTTGTATTTGCTGGCACGGCGATATCTCCTTCTGCATTAAAAATTACTATTCCGCTTTCTTCGGGTACGTAGATTTGCGTAGTTGTAACCCGGCCTAAGCTTGAATAGTAACGCAAATAATAGCCGTCGGGATGTTTGCTCCACTTCCCTGCTTCAAAACCGGCTACAATAGGATCAACACCTGCGCGCATTGCGATAGCTTCATACTCAGCATAATCTGAGACGCCAGCATAGAGCTTTTGACGGATTTGGTTTTCTGCTTCAATTACTGCTTTTAGTGCGTCATTTTTATAGGCAAGGTTTTTCATTTTTTTCTGGCCATAAGCTTCTAGACTGCCTTTAGAAAGCCTTGCGATTTGTTGGGGAGATAATAGTTTAAGAGCAGTTTGTTTTGTAGACCCGCTCATTTTCTGAAAATCTGCTTTTGCGATAATCGCCCAAATAAGAATTTGAGTGTCCCATAGGTCAATGGATCGATCGTTGTGGATGCGATTAAGTATGGTTTCAAAAATATCGGCTTTCGGTCCTTTAAGTTCGGCGTAAAATCTCCCAGACCCTTTTGTAGGCATGTATGTGCCTGCCTTGATACAAAAACTGTGAAACGTACCTTCGTAATAACCAGGTTGAAGCCTAAATCCTTGATCGGGATCAAACGGTTGGTCATGAATATTGGCGAAGGCAGTACTTGTAGCGAATGTTTCTGCTTCAATATTCTTCTTGTCGACATCTTTAAAAGAAGTAGTAACTGGATCACGACTGAGTTTGTCGACAGTAATGCCGGTTACTTTGTCTTTCGCTTTTTTGAGGTCTTTAATGAGTTGCGCATTTACTTGAAAAGTAAATGCGACAACTAGTGCACTTAAAAAAAGTGATTTTTTCATAGCCTAAATGTTTCGATCAAAACTAGGTAGAAGAAGTCTTGAGCGATACGAGGCATGTAACGAATCGTAAAACAAATGTAACTGTGGTGGAAGAGGAAACCCCTCGGCGAAGCCGAGGGGCTAGAAACGTATTTAGTTGCAAATATTCCCTTCTACATTTCCAGTGAAGGTATTGCCGCTTTCTGTTAATGTTCCCGAAGAGCGAACATACACCCCACAGCCACCGCTGTCTAAGAGTTGCGAGTTGGTCAATGAAAGCGAACCGTCTTTGAGTAATACACCTGCTTTATTATTGCAACAGTACACATAATTACTGCCTGCATTCTTAATCATAGCATTGCTGATAGAATGGTTACTGCCTTCTAAATGAATGCCTCGCCAATAACCTACTTGGTTCATTTTTCCTTTCATAACAACAGATTCAGTGGCCGACCCTGCTATGTTCAAACGGGCTCCATCATAAACACCTAGCCCTGCACCTTCACCAAACTCGATCACAACACCTGGTTCAATCGTTAAATTGGAAGTTACATCTACTACATTGTTATCATTGACAATGTAATCTACTTCACCTGGGCCGTTACTTAAAACGGTTGGAGTGTCTATATCGTTTAATACTTGAGGCTGTACACAAATTTCTCCTTCTAAATTGTTGGAGAAGCTTACATTGCTATCATTGAACGAATCATAACTGCGTAAGTAAATGCCACATCCACCACTGTTCTTTATGGAGGTGTTCTCAATAGAGGTATCGCCTCCTTTCACAAATAGCGTTGCTTTTTGATTGCAGCAGTATACGTAGTTAGAACCTGCTCCGTCGATTTCGGCGTGTTGTATCAGGGTCTCATTTTCTGTGTGGATACCTCGCCAGGTTCCTTGACCAGCAATGGTTCCGCGTAGTATAACTTTTTCAGTAGCTGTGCCTAACACCTTTAAAGTTCCATTGTCATAGACGCCTAAGCCCGCATTTTCTTCAAATTCGATCACTGTTCCCGCTTCAATAGTCAAGTCGGAAGTGATATCAATCACACAATTCGAAGTCACTACATAATCCACTGGTTTTTGCGTGTTTTTCCAAACTGTTGGCGCATCTACATCACCGCAAACTCTTTGTGCAGGCCCATAACAGATAGGCCCTTCTGAATTATTCGAGAAGGTATTCCCTGATTCCGTAAAGTCATCAAATTTCTTGGCATAAATACCACAACCAGTAGTATTGCTGATCGTACTTTTTGTAATGGTTAAGTCACCACCTTTCAACATAATAGCAGCAGTTTCGTTGCAGCAGTATACATAGGTTCTACCCGCTCCATCAATTTCAGTATGCACCAGTTCGGTGTTATTCTCAGTATGAATGCCCCGCCAAGTACCGGCACCATTGATAGTGCCTCTAAAAATGACTTTTTGATCGGGTAATCCTAAAGTTCTTAAAAAGCCGTTATCGTACACCCCTAGACCACCATTTTCGCCAAACTCGATGACTGTTCCTGCTTCAATGGTCAATTTAGCTGTAATATCTACCACACAATTAATCACATAATCCACTTCCGCTGGGGTATTTTCCAGAATGGTATCCGTATCAATATCACAAGGGACCTCTTGAGTGGAAGTAGCTTCATCGGGTTCGTCGGTCTCTTCCGGAATCGGATCTGGTTCTTCAGCAGGTGGAGTTGGATCTACTTCTTTCGGGTCGTCCGAGGTAGGATTCCCATAACTCCAATCGGGATCATCCCAAGGAATATTCGTTTGCAAAAGTCGTTGTGCATTTGTGCTCGCAGGTACAGCGATATCTCCAAGTGCATTAAATATCACTGTTCCTGAACCACTTGGAACATAAACTTGCACATTTGTTCTGCTGTATCCATAAGGAATGTAGCGAACATAATAACCATCCGGATGTTTACTCCATTTTCCTTTTTCATAGCCGGTAACCACGGGTTCCACACCAGCAAGCATGGCAATTTCTTCATATTCAGCGTAATTCCGTACACCTTGATAAAACTTAGAGCGTAAGTTGTTTTCGGCACGAATAATAGCAGCCGTTGCATCGTTTTTCATGGCTAAATTTCGCAACTTTTTCTCCCCAAGTGCTTCTAAACTTCCTTTTGATAGCCGTGCAATATCTTTTGTGCTTAGTAATTCTAAAGCGGTGAGTTTAATGGGACCACTCATTTTCTTGAAATCCGTTTTCGCAATAATGGCCCACATTAATAGTTGAACATCGCGTTGGTCAACCTCTCTGTTATTGTGTAGCGCATATAATAGCGTTTCAAAAATATCTGCTTTTGGTCCTTTGAGTTCCGCATAAAATCTTCCAGAACCCTGAGTAGGCATATAGGTGCCTGCTTTCACACAAAAGCTTTGAACATCTGCTTCGTAATACCCAGGAGAAAGGCTGAACCCGGAAGAAGGGTCGAAGGGTTGAGCATGGAGATTGGCATAGTTTTCATCGGCCCCTAATGTTTCGGGTTGAATGCTATTTTTATCTACATCTTTAAACGATGTGGTGATCGGATCTCGACTTAATTTATCGACGGTAATCCCACCGATTTTGTCTTTGGCTTTTTGAATATCTTTCAAGATTTGTGCAGAACTCGTCAATGTGAAGCAAGTGACGAAGCACACAATAGAGAAAATGGTTTTCATTTGGTATGAGTTTGTGCAAAATTAGTTGTCTAAGAAAGCTGGTCAGGTATAAAGAAAGTGATTTTAGTGAATCACCAAAAACGATGACTTCTTTCAAGTGTAAATCTAGTCTTTATTAGACAATAGCGATGTCAGTGATGTAACTCAGTATGAAACAAATGTAACCGAAGCTCACTTTGCCAATTTGTACTTATCTAACCAAAGAGTTAGACATCTGCATCAAGTTGGTTGGTCACTACATGGTAGCGTGGATCATTGATACTGTGCTCAATTATTGTGTCGAATGCAGGATTGGCTTTGGTTAATAAGCGTTTACAATCTGGACTTAAATGCACCAGTTTAATCGTCTTGCCTGCATCGATGTATTTATTCGCAATGGTGCGTAAGGCTTCAATACCTGAGTGATCGTTCACCCGACTCTCAATAAAATCGATTTCAATATTGTCAGGGTCATTTTTCACATCAAACTTGGAATTAAAAGCTTGGGTAGAACCAAAGAAGAGCGGTCCCCAAATTTCATACACTTTGGTTCCGTCTGCTTTTAGGCGCTTCCGGGCCCGAATCATCGTGGCGTTTTTCCAAGCAAAAACGAGTGCAGAAATAATCACACCTGCTATAACAGCTACAGCTAAGTCTTTCCAAACCGTAATCGCAGAAACGGCGATCAATACAATGGCATCAGACAGTGGAATCTTATTCAATATTCTGAAGCTACTCCAAGCAAACGTTCCAATGACCACCATAAACATCACGCCCACTAATGCGGCTAAAGGAATTTGCTCGATAAGTTTCGAGCCGAATAAGATGAAACCAAGGAGTGCTACAGCAGCCACAATCCCAGATAAACGGCCGCGTCCGCCAGAGTTTACGTTAATGATACTTTGTCCAATCATGGCACATCCACCCATTCCACCGAATAAGCCATTTAAGATGTTTGCTCCACCTTGAGCCACACATTCTCTATTGCCGCTTCCCCGTGTATCGGTCAATTCATCAATTAAGTTGAGCGTCATCAAGGATTCAATTAATCCTACTGCGGCCAGTACGAAAGCGGTGGAGATAATTAGACTCCAGTGGCCATCCAACGTATGGAAGAGACTAAAAATTTGAGGTTGAAAGCTGGGCAACGAGCCTTTTAATCCTGCACCGCCCCCTTCACGCACGAAAGAGCCCACCGTACTCACATCCATTTTACCAAAAATCGCAATGGCTGCTACTACGACGATAGCTACAAGAGCAGCTGGGATTTTCTTTGTGACCTTGGGGAGCAGGAACATAATAGCCATAGTGAGGGCAATCAAGCCGAGCATAGTATAGAGTTCAGGGCCACTCAGCCAAGATTCAACGCCATTCGCCTTGGTTTTAAATAATTCTAATTGCGATAAAAAGATGACGATGGCTAATCCATTTACAAAGCCCATCATGACGGGATGTGGAATTAAACGAACAAACTTTCCGAGTTTCAGCACACCCGCTAAGATTTGAATCGCACCCACAAAGAGTAAGGTGATGAAGAGCCATTGCAAGCCGAGGTTGGAAATGCCTGCTTCCATTCCAACGGTATTTCCTTTTTGAATAAGATGAACCATGACAACGGCCATGGCGCCAGTTGCTCCGGAAATCATTCCGGGCCGACCACCAAAAATTGCGGTGACAAGGCCCATCATGAACGCACCGTACAATCCGACTAAAGGATCAATTTTTGCAACGAATGCAAATGCTACAGCTTCAGGTACGAGGGCGAGAGCTACCGTTAAGCCAGATAAGATATCGTCTTTGGGATTGAACGTAAAGTTTTTTAGTAGTGCTTTCATAGCTGATTCTTAGGGGCGCCAAAGGTAGGTGTTTGTTTTACACGATCCTATTTATTCTGGCTGGTTTTGCGGGGTCTCATCTTTAAGGGTGCTTTTGTAACTTTCCACAAAAAAAATCATGCGTTTATTCTTCTTTCTTGTTCTTTTGAGTGTTCTGGGCCATGTACGAGCTCAAACCGAAGCAGATATGTATTCAATTATTGATGCTGTTTCTGCTGAACGAATAGAGGCTGATATCCGAGCGCTGGCCGGTTTTGGAACTCGAAACACCTTTTCCGACACGGTGTCGGATAGCCGGGGAATAGGTGCTGCTCGCCGATGGATTTACCAAGAATTTCAAAAAATATCGGCCGATTGTGGAGGGTGCTTAGAAGTGTTTTACCAGAAAGATTATGTGACAAAAGAAGGGAATCGGCGGGTGCCCAAAGATGCTTGGGTTGTGAATGTAGTAGCTGTCCAAAGAGGCAGTCAATTTCCGAATCGGTATGTGATGATGAGTGGTGATATCGACAGTCGAGCCAGTAATACCATGGATTATACTACTGATGCGCCTGGTGCAAATGATAATGCCAGTGGAATGGCGGGAACGATTGAGGCTGCAAGGGTTTTGTCGAAGTATCAATTCCCGACAAGTATTGTATACAGTGGATTATCTGGCGAAGAGCAAGGTTTATTTGGGGGCGCTGGGTTGGCAAAGTGGGCGCAGGATCGTGATTGGGACATTGTAGGCGTTCTGAATAATGACATGATTGGGAATATTGAAGGTGTAGATGGAGTTATTGATAATAGAACCTTTCGGATTTTTTCAGAGCCTACACCACCTACGGAAACGGATCAAGAACGCCGCTTGCGGCGTTTTTATGGGGGAGAAGTTGACGGGATTTCTCGCCAATTGGCTCGGTACATTCATCAACAAGTTCAAACCTATATGCCCGAAATGAATCCTATGATGATTTATCGTTTAGATCGTTTTGGGCGGGGTGGACATCACCGGCCGTTCAACGATTTAGGCTTTGCAGGAGTAAGAATTATGGAAGCTCATGAGAATTATAACCGTCAACATCAGGATATTCGAGTGGAGAATGGCATTGAATATGGTGATGTAATAGAGGGAGTTAATTTTGAATATGCAAAGAAATTGACTGCAGTAAACGCAATTTCGTTGGCTGGATTGGCTTGGGCGCCTCCGGCGCCCAAAAATGTCGGCCTTGGAGGGGTGGTCGAACCTTCCACCAAGCTGGCCTGGGATAAAGTAAGCGATCCCAACGTAGCAGGGTATAAAATTTATTGGCGATTAACCACCGAACCTCAGTGGCAATTCTCCCGATTTGTTGGTGATGTGGACGCATTTACCTTAGAAGGAATCGTGATCGATAATTATGTATTTGGCGTAGCCACTGTCGGAAAAAATGGCCATGAGTCTGTGGTCACCTTTCCGAGTAGAGTTGTTCGCAACTAAAAATTAATTTCACCGTATGAAAAATATCATCTTCGCAGCTTTTGTACTCCTTCTAATGGGTACGGCTTGCCAGTTTCAAGATCCTGAATTTGTTGAATTCCGTGAAATAAATGTGC
>JAHQVX010000052.1 GCA_019634125.1 Saprospiraceae bacterium | reverse complement strand
GGGAATGGCACTACTCAATGGACTAGCTTTTATTCCTATGTTCACGACGAGGTGAATTTAGGCACCAACTATTACCGTTTACAGCAAGTGGATAAGAACGGAAACGAAGCATACTCTGAGGTGATAAAGGTCGTTCGGCATGGGGAATTAGATGTCTATTATCTCCCAAGCCAATCGTTAATTGTTAATACAAATCCTACGTCTTTGGTGGAAGTATTTGATGTAACTTGTCGAATTGTTGCTGTCTCAACCGATGGATCGGCTATTTCCACACATGATTGGCCATCAGGTATTTACATTGTGCGGCAGAATACTAAAGCGGTGAAGATTACGGTTTTTTAGTCGTTGCTTTCTTCTTACCCATTAAGAAGACTGAAATCAAAATCAAGCCAAAGCCAAAGTACTGAATAAGCTGTAAGCTTTCGCCATCTACAATGCCCCAAATGATGGCTACTATTGGAATTAAGTAGGTCACAATGGCTCCGAAAAGCGCATCGGTATCTTGAACGAGTTTCCAGAATAGCATCAGCGCTAACGCTGTACCGCCTAGTGAGAGAATACTTACATAGCCAAGTGCTTTCCAGCTTTCTGGGTCGTTTTGTAATACGGAGACAACATCCGTAGAACCCAATAATATCAATGCAGGTAGGCCAACAAAGAAAAAGCTAACGGCAGTAATATGGATGGGATTCACTTCTTGTAAATAATGTTTAGTTACGTTTCCGCTTAAGCCATACAAAATGGTGGCAAGTACGATGAGTAAGGCGTACTCATTCAAACTGAAGCCTTGATTCGGATCTATGATGAGGAGACATGCACCCACAAAGCCTAGCAAGATGCCCAAAAAGCGTTGAAGGTTTCCTTTCTGTCCAAATAAGCTGATTCCCCAAAGGAAAGTGAACAATGGCGTGAGCGAATTCAAAATACCTGCTGGTGCACTATCTAATTGGGTTTGTGCTTTTGCAAATAAGTAGGCGGGAAATAAACTGCCCAGCGCACCCACAGCGGCTATATATTTCCATTTTTCTTTTGGGATTTTTTTGAGGTATCGGAGCGCAAAAGGGAAGAAGACCAGAAAAGAAATGGCAACACGCAAGCCCGCTACTTGACTGGCAGAGAAGCTAATCAGGGCTTTTTTCATGAGGATAAATGAACTTCCCCATACGGCACCTAAAAAGATTAATGTCAGCCAATTTGATAAAGTAGGTTGTTGATTTTCCAAGTTGCTAAGGTAGAAATACTGCGGATTTATTCTGTAATGGTTTTCCAGAGTAAATCTTTGAGTTTTGGCAGGCCTTTTCCAGTAACTGACGAGAAGAAAATATGGGGAATAGGGACTTCCTGACTGATTAATTCTTGTAATTCTTCATCGATTAAATCCGCTTTAGATATTGCTAATACTCTTGGTTTTCCAAGGAGTTCAGGATTGTATTTCCGAAGTTCTTCAAGGAGAATTTCATATTGGCCGTTGATGTTATCAGCATCGGCGGGAACAAGAAATAATAAGACGGAGTTGCGTTCAATATGCCTTAAGAACCGATGTCCGAGTCCTTTTCCTTCTGAGGCTCCTTCAATGATACCTGGAATATCTGCTACAACGAAAGATGTATTTCCTCGATAGCCGACTACGCCGAGGTTGGGAGTAAGTGTGGTGAATTCGTAATTGGCAATTTTGGGCTTGGCTGCAGAAATGACCGATAGTAAGGTGCTTTTCCCAGCATTTGGAAAACCGACTAAGCCGACATCAGCAAGGATTTTCAACTCTAAAATTTTCCAGGCTTCTTGGCCATCCTCTCCAGGTTGTGCGTATTGGGGCGCTTGGTTGGTTGCGCTTTTAAAGTGGTCGTTTCCTAAACCACCTCTTCCACCTGCGAGGATAATGCGTTCTTCTCCGTGTTCGGTGATTTCAAAATCGATTTCTCCAGTTTCTGCATCTTTAGCAACTGTTCCGAGGGGGACTTCGAGGATGATGTCTTCTCCTGTTGCCCCACTTTTAAGTTGCCCACCGCCATGTCCGCCATGACCAGCTTTCACGTGTTTTCGATAGCGAAGATGGAGCAGGGTCCACAGTTGCGAATTTCCTTTGAGGATGATGTGTCCACCTCGTCCGCCATCGCCGCCATCTGGGCCGCCTTTGGGGATGTACTTTTCTCTTCGGAAATGAGCACTTCCAGCGCCACCATTGCCGGAACGGCAATGGATTCGGATGAAGTCTATGAAATTCGTCTGTGCCATTTTGGCGAAGATAGGTAATTAATACGGCTGAAGATGTAGTCGGTTCAGTGATTCCCGAAAAAGGGTAATCGAAAAAATCATAGCTTCCGGTGCGCGTTTTTCACAGCGACTTCTGTAAGTTTATATAGATAGGTTTAATTGATAATTAATACTTTAACCCATGCAAACACTTCGTCACAAATCAAGCGGTCCTTCCGTGTATCGCTTAGAGGAAATTTTGGCTCAACTGGGCTATGCCGTAAAAGTCAACAATTATTTTGGGGCTGATACAGATACAGCCGTTAAAGATTTTCAATCTAAGAATCGATTAGTAGTGGATGGCATCGTTGGGACGAAGACCTGGGCTAAGCTCATTGCACAAGAACAAGCCATTACAGCACATAACGACAAATTACTCAGCGAGCAAGATTTGATCGACGTGGCCAATGAATTAAATATTGAATTAGCAGTGATTAAAGCAGTGAATGAGGTAGAAAGTGCGGGCAATGGGTTTTTGCTCAATGGGTGGTGTAAGATCTTGTTTGAAGGCCATGTTTTTTGGCGACGCCTCAAAAAGAAGGGCATCAACCCGAAAGATTTCCAGAATAGCGAAACGCAGTCTATACTTTACGAGCGATGGACAAAAAAGCATTACCTCGGTGGAATGAAGGAGCATTATCGTTTACAGAAAGCTGCTGCATTAAGTATGGATGCTGGTATGAGCGATGCGGCTCATGAGTCGTGTAGTTGGGGCTTGTTTCAAATCATGGGCTATCATGCGGTTGATTTGGGCTATGCCAGTGTGAATCATTTTGTGGGTGAGATGAACCAGAACGAACGGGAGCATCTGATTGCTTTTAAACGATTTTTGGTCGAAAATAATTTAGTGCGTTATTTAAAGAGTAAGAATTGGCGTTCTTTTACGCGTGGCTACAACGGTCCGGGACAAGTGGATGTTTATTCGAGACGTTTAACTCGGGCATATGCGCGTTATAAATAGAAAAAACCGCCTCGGCTAAGCCGAGGCGGTTTTTATCACCAAGTGTGGTACCTCCAGGAATCGAACCAGGGACACCAGGATTTTCAGTCCTGTGCTCTACCAACTGAGCTAAGGTACCAATTAAGGGAAGGCAAAAGTAGTTCCTTTTTTGCTTTTCTGCAATCTTTACAGTGGAATTTTCACCGTGTACGTTTTTCCAGCAGGGACTTTTAAGTAGCTATCGCGAAGCCAAGGGTTTAACTTCTTCAATGTTTTGTAATTCGTATTGAATTGTTGCGCGAAGTCGGCAAAGCTGTCTACATTACTGTCTACAATCACTTCAGAATACACATAAGGTTGATATTGGTCGTTGTAATCAATGATAAAACCGTAATTCGCTGGGTGATTCAATACTTCTTTAAATGCTAAGATTCGGAAAACATAGCGAGAGGTCTCGTCGTTGAGGAGCAGGTCGTAATAATCGCGTTCTTTTTGGCGTTCCATTTGTCGGTTCAGGCCAGCACTTCCCATGTTGTAGGAGGCTGCGGCAGCTGTCCAGCTGCCGAATCGCGCTTTCGACTGCTTTAAGTACTTACAGGCGGCTCGTGTGCTTTTCTCTACATGGTAGCGCTCATCCACCACATCATTTACTTCTAAGCCATATTCTTTCCCTGTCCGGGATAAAAATTGCCAAAACCCTTTTGCGCCCGCCGGACTTACCGCATTAGCCAAGGCACTTTCGGCCACGCATAAATATTTGAAATCATCAGGTACACCTTCTTCTCTTAAGATTTGCTCAATGACCGGAAACCAACGCGCTTTTCGCTTTAGCATTAGGAAGGTATTCGAATGCCGATACGCAGTTACCAAGAGTTCACGTTCTAAACGCTCTTTTACATCGTCGATTTCTGTAGGCACACGCTCTCCAGCAAAATCGATGTAGTTCGGCACTTTTACGGAATAATAAGTCGGACCAGACAATGCTTCATTGTAGGTGGCATAGGCTGATTCTTCTTCACTGGGCTTCATCGTACTGGCAATGAGAATAGAGGCTCCAATGATTAATCCAACAAGAACAAGTGCGGCGTTTTTTTTCATGATTTCGGTTTTTTATAAACGGGTACGGTACTACAAGCTTCTCCAAACATTAAGCCAGATACAACCGGCTGAAGTTTTTGGGTAATAGCCATGTAGGCTTCGTTGGGTACAGCCTTAGAACTACACCCTTTAATAATCACCCGTTTGTCTTTGTAGGACGCAACGTCTAAATTACGGATTATGCCTTGGTAAATATCCACAAGTGCGCTTTGTTTATTCCCTAAATGCACCGACTGTGCATAGGGCTTTAGTGCAGCAGCTAATAACATAAATGCCCATTGCTGTACGAGCATATCATCTCCGTAGACTAAGGCAACGGGGTGGCCTGCATATTGTTCCCAATGATGCGTTTTCACCTTTTCCCTGAACTCTTTTTCCTTAAGCAGTACGCCTTGGAAAAGAAAATCCTTGAGGTCTACCTCAAGGATTTCTTCAGATGGATAATATGTTTCTAAGTCAATAGTAATTAGACCACTATTCGCTACTCGATTTACAAGTGGTTGGTCCAACGATTCACTATCTAAATTTATATCGATCATCTTTGATAATTCCTTTATCTTTTAATGCCTGCGTAATTGCATCTGGGCTAGCTTTTTGAAGCATTCTATTCGTCACACGTTGGGAGTATTGAGCTAAGTTGCTTTCTTCAGGAAGTTGCCCAAAGCTGTTTACTTTCACTACATAAACACCTCTTCTACCCATAAGCGGCTGCGTTATATCTCCTGGATCTAAAAAGAAGACCTTAGAGATAATTTCTGGCTCAAAACCAATAGTATTTCCAGACTGTCCAAATTTCGCTTCTGCAGCATTTTGTACATTTCGGTTGAGCTTCTTGGCTAAGCCTTCAAAGTCAGCCGTTACACCTCCTGCATCTTCTATTTGTTTGTTAAGAAGTGCAGCTTTCTTTTCTTTCAATACTTCGGCACGAATAGCGTCTTCATTACCACTAACATTCAATTCGCCTGCTTTAGTTCGATTGACTAAGCGTGCAATTATCGTTTGGGTGGGTAAGCTGAAGTATTTTACTTCCCCGATACCTGCATTGTTCGCCCAACGGATCACAGCAGGTTCTGCACCGATTTCAGGAATGAAACGGGCTTCCGGCTCAATACTTGGGGTCACCTTTTTGCCACCAAAAGCTTCAGCGTTTTTCTCGAAATCCTCGGCATTTTGGCTGTTTTGCTCGAATTCTTTGGCCTGACGGTAAATATCGTCGTTGGTTTGCTTGCTGGCTCTAAAGCCTTGTCCAATAACGGCAACTTTCACACCTTGAGCTCTTCCTTTTCTGCCTAAAGGCTCCACGATGTGATGTCCGTAAATTGTAGAAGCAATTTGTAAGTCGCCAATACCTTCACCATAGAATGAAACTGCGTTAAATTCTGGGACCATTTGACCTTGCGGGAAATAATCATAAACACCACCATCTGGAACAGAGTTGGTGTCTCCAGAGTATTGGTTCACATAATCGTTGAATTTCGACTTATCTCTTTTCAACTCGTTTAATAAGCTATCTGCCGTTTCTCTTGCAGCTGCATAGGCAATTGGGTTATTCGCAGGCGCTTCAATTAAGATGTGTCTGATTCGGGCAGAATCAGGAACGTTCTGCTTCTCTAATACTTTTACTAAAAAGGCATTGCCATTATATTCGAATGGACCAACTATATCTCCGATATCGGCAGAGAAGATTAGGTTTTCTTGGTCTTCTGGAAACTTTAACGTTTCCCGAGTCTGAAATCCAATGTTTTGGTTAATTGGCCCTTGGGTTGGATTCAAAATGATATTGGTTGAACTAATAGCGAAAAGCGAGTCGTTTTTCTCCGTAGCGAAGCGCTCTTTTACATCTCGCATTCTGGCCATTTGATTGACCGTATCGGTCTTACTTGGCAATTTAGGAATGCTAACATATTCGAATACTGCACCTGCAGCTGCGGTGTATTTCCCTTTATTGGCTTGTGCGTATTTTCTAATATCTGCATCAGAAATTTCGATCTCATCGTCTTTAATTAGAGAGAACGGTAACATGAAGTAATCGAAATCGGCTGTTTTTACCTCTTTCGCGTATTGTTCTTGAGTGGCCCATTCTGGCGCGTTAATTCCTAGGCGAAGGGCATTCATGTATTTCGTATTCAAGACATCGTCTCGAATGGATTTCTCTAACTGAGAGATTAAGCCTTGTTCGTTCGGATAATCTTTCGGGTTATCGATAATTTCAATGACTTTATTCGCATCCCAAACACCGCCTTCCATAATGCTGTTGAACATGGTTCTGGTGAATCGGTGTGGATTGGGGCTTTTGATAAGTTCAGCTAATTCTACGTCACTGACTTCTAAGCCTAAGCTTTCGTATTTTGGATAGAAAACGCGTTGGTTAAGGACTTCTCCCCAAGCCGCTTCAAACAACTGATCGTCGTTGGCGTTTGGATAAAGATTGGCTAATTCATCGATTCTGGTTTGGATATCTTGTGGAGACACTTTTTGGCCTTTCACTTTTCCATAAGATTGATTTCCTCCAGTGAGCGCACCGCCTTGTCCACTAGTTGCGTCCATTAATAAAAAGCCTAGCATTCCTAAGCCTATTAAGATGAAAAGCACCCAACTATTCCTTCTAATCGTTCCTGTAATTGACATAATCGCTTTTAAATAAAGATTTGTACACCTTTTTTTGGTGGACGGCAAATTTAGTGGTTCTCTTGGAGATATACAACGTCGTTAAGGCTTATTTCCTTGATGGCGAGATTGATAGAGAATTGAATGGCTTATTTCAGGATTTGATAGGCAATAAAACTCAGTCCGTATGCTAAGGTGGTGAGGTAAATGAGTTGAATAATTGGCCATTTCCAAGATTTTGTTTCTCGATAGACCACTGCAAGCGTAGCCATACATTGCATGGCAAATGCATAGAAGAGCAATAAAGAGAAAACAGTGGCAAAAGAATATACTTGACGTCCTGTCTCTGGATCTTTCTCCGCCAAGAGGCGTTCTTGGAGGTTTTTCGGATTTTCTTCATCTACATCCACACTATAAAGGGTAGCCATAGTGCCTACAAAAACTTCCCGAGCAGCAAAAGAGGTGATGAGTGAAATACCAATCTTCCAATCATAGCCTAAAGGCTTGATCACGGGTTCAATAAACTGACCAATATGTCCAGCGTAAGAGGCATTTAAGCGTTCTTGCTCGTAGTTTTTTAACAGCGCTCCTTCAATTGCTTCACCATTTGCCAATTGTTCGTATTTGTCTTCGATGGCAGCCATTTTTGCTTTCGGACCGTAGGATTGGAGCAGCCATAAGATTATTGAAATGACGAGGATGACTTTCCCTGCTTCAACTGCAAATACCTTAGCTTTTTTATACATCGTAATCACTACGTTTCGCCATTGTGGAACTCGGTATCTGGGCATTTCCAGAATAAAAGGTGTTTGCTCTTCTACTTTTAGGAAATAACTCAATATGCCGGCAATTATTAAGGCTACGACTAATCCAACGTAATAGAAGGCGGTCATGGTGAGCCCTTGGAGATTAAATACGCCCATGATTTTTTTCGCGGGAACGAGCATTCCAATCAGCAGGATATATACGGGCAAGCGTGCCGAACAACTCATTAACGGAGTGACCATAATGGTAATGAGTCGCTCTTTCCAACTCTTAATATTTCGCGTGGCCATAATAGCTGGGATGGCACAGGCAAAGCCACTCATCATGGGAACTACGGCTTTTCCAGAGAGCCCAAATTTTCGCATGAGACGATCGAGCATGTAGCTGAT
>JAHQVX010000051.1 GCA_019634125.1 Saprospiraceae bacterium | reverse complement strand
GACGCTGCAATACATCGATTTTGGTAGTGGATTTAAAGTACCATACAAACCCAACGATATTGAAACGAATATCGAAGAGTTGGGCGAAGAAATGAGCAAGCGCTTCAATGCCTTCTGCGATAAAATAGGCAAGGAACTCACACTGATGTTCGAGCCGGGCAAGTATTTGGTCAGTGAGTCTGGCTACTTTATTGTACAAGCCAATCTGGTTAAACAAACCACGAGCACGGTATTTGCTTGTGTAGACTCTGGATTGAATCACCTGATTCGCCCAATGTTCTACGATGCGTATCACGGCATCGAAAATGTCTCTAACCCACTGGGCAAACCAAAGATTTATACAGTAGTAGGCTACATCTGCGAAACCGACACATTTGCGTGGAACCGACGGATTCCAGAAGTGCGCCCGGGCGATTACCTAGTATTTAAGAATGCAGGCGCTTACTGCTTTCAAATGGCCAGTAATTACAACAGTAGGTACCGTCCTGCTGAAGTGCTTATTAAAGATGGTAAAGCCCATTTAATTCGAGAACGCGAACGTTTTGAAGACTTAATGCGTGGTCAGGTACGCGTGGTTTAAACCACGCGTTTCGCTACACTGTTGGCGGTCATCTCCCCATTTCCATCTAGGTTGGAAATATGTACTAAGCCGGGCCGTTTTCCCAATTCAAAGCTGCCTAGATCTTCCTCAAACCGTAATGCTTTCGCACCATTTAAGGTGGCCCATTGCAGTAAATCTGCAGTTTTAAGATGCGGAAAACGGGCTTTTATGGCTTTTAATTCCGACAACACACAAAGCTGCCAATTTGAAGCTAGGCTATCCGTACCAATGGTAAGGATAGCTCCCGCATTGAGCAATTTATCATAATTCGGCGTGTTGTTCTCGATGAAAATATTGGCATTGGCGCATGTTGCCCAATACACGTTGGAGAAATGGTCATGTGCCCAAGCTACATCTTGCGCTTCGGTGAACGTATTGTGTACAAAGAGCATTTGGTTATCGTGACTTAAGTGCTGACACATAGCAGGCAGCGAGTTCAAGCCGTACGGCTTGAACCAATCGAATGGGAATCCCCAGGCTACGGGCAGCTCCGACCAAATGCCAGTTTTGGTTAAGAACAAGTCATTCTCTTCCGGGTTTTCCTGGTTGTGGATGGACAATATTGGGCTGCCTTCCTCCGCCGTTCTTTCATCGCAAAACCGGTACAGTTCTGGCGTACACGAGTAGGGGGCATGCGGAGTGATCGAAGCCGTGTGTTGCCCGCCAAGTTTCAAGGCCTCGGCAAAGACCGACTTTCCCACATTGATTGTGTTTTCTGTATTGGTAGGACTGAGGTCAAAGACTTCTACGAAGGTGTGGAAGCGCAACGGACTTGCTTTTTTTATTGCGAACGATCGGTTGTCGTTGGAAATGTCACCAACGGCAGCAATGCCGTTGTTCCACATCTCGTCATTAGCGCGTTGAATCGCAGCTTGTTCTTCTTCAGCTGTGAAGTTATCCCGAATCGCCACGACGTGCTTTACAAAGTCGACCAATCCCGTTTGCTCAGGGATTTGTTGGAACATAAACGACAACTCCATGTGGCAATGCGTATTTACAAAGCCAGGACAAAGTCCACCTTCAATTTTAATCACTTCATGATCTACATACTCAGCACGTTCACGAATTGCTATGATTGTCCCATCTTCGGCCACTTCCACCACGCCATCTTTGATCGGATTCTCGTGAATGGGAAATACCATATCTGCCCAATACTTTTTAGTCATCTCCCAATATTTTCTGGCCATGAACGGATTTTCTACTAAACAAGAACATTAAAACAAATGTGGTAATTACCAACATAAATGTGGTAATAATAGAAGCCTCGAACCCAAAATCACCACCTGTTTGTATATTATTTTCAAGCACTTCTTGGGCCAATACACTGTCTGTAGGATTGCCACTGACTTCAAAGCCAAAAATAGGCCCTTGAAAGAAGTTCCAACTCCAGTGCAAGCCAATGGGAAACCATAAATTTTTAGTGTAGATGTAGGTTGCTCCCAAGAAGAAGCCGGCCAATATCACATTCACAATGCCTAGGGTTTCAACGTTGGGGTTGGTCGCATGAATTAAGCCGAATGGAATCGCATTTAAGGCCAAGGCTGCATACTTGTTCATCGACTGCATTAAGTTGTTTAGAATGTAGCCCCTGAATACAAGTTCTTCAAAGACGGATACGAGTAAAAAGAAGACTAAATAGCCTATAATGCCTTTCCAATCTAAAGATCCAGGCGAAAACTCAATATGATCACTTTGACCCAAATAGAAGGCACCACCCGCGATTAAAATGGCTCCTAAAAGGAAGCCGGTGAGTAAATCGTGCTTGCGCTCTGTAACCCAGAACCCCAGGCTGTTAAAGCTTTGTCGGTCGATGCTTTTCCGGAAGAAAAACGTTAAGAAAATAGTGTAAACCAACATTAAGCTCCAGCCTGCTATCGACCCAAGTAAGTTGTTTTTACTTAATGCGGAAGAGCCGTCAATTACGTCAATCAGGAATAGCCCAATGACTTGAATAAAGGCAATGCCAAGTAACCAAACAATTAAGAAAAGTATAGCTCGAAGCCAGCCATAGGGAATAGCGGGCTGCCTGTAGTCAAAATCCATTAGGCATAATGATTTAGCTCTTCAACAGGCCGTTCAATATGTCCCGCTAAACGGTGACCCCAGTCTTTCCACTTATATTTCCAGGCAAAAATGGCCAATAGGATCGACCCCATCACTAGGAGTTGAATGGCACTTGATTGAGGGTCGGCGACTTCATTACTTCTAAACACGGAGTCGGTTTGAAGGGCAGATTCTGGAGAGGTAATAAACAAGGCAATGGCGAAGTTATTGGCAATGTGATAACCCATAGCCAGTTCTAGGCCATTATCCATCAATACCATAATGCCAAACATTAATCCCATACCAGCATACAGCGGAAACATAGCGAGTACGCCGTGTTCAACTACCTCTGGATTCGCCATGTGCATAGCAGCGAAGATCAATGTGGTGATTAGCAGCGCGAACCAGCGACTTCGAACTAAATTGCCCAGCCCCTGCATCAAATAGCCTCTAAAAAAGACTTCTTCCCAACCAGCTTGAATAGGGAATAAAATGGCCCCCATAATGGCGAGCACAGCAAATTTCTTGGCGTCGAATTGCAGGGTAAGGCTTTCTGGGTCGATGAAGTAAGTGGCCACCGTACCAAGACTGATTAGGCATAAAGGGATTAGAAAAGCAAACCAAAACCGCTTCCAACGGAAAGTGCCATAGCCCGACAATACATCGATGAGCTTTTTTCGATGAATGACCTTTATCACAAACCAGGTGACCAACGATGCCGCAATAAAGGTGAGCATGATTAAAAACAAGAAATAATTCTTATTGCCATATAAATTGGCCAATTCTACCATGTCACCAGAAGCCATGACATCTTGAGGTGCTTTTTTAAGTATTAATAAATCTGCAGCTAGCGGCATTTGGCCTAAGAGATAGCCGAATGCAATAAAAATGACGCCAACTAAGTATAAATACCAAGCATTTTGGCCTTTTTGACCCGCTTTAAAAAACATAGATTTTTACTTTATCAACAGCGTTAAAGATAGGTTTTTTTGCATGGCTTGCATTTTGGCTAATTACTTATCTTTGACGTTAATATTTTCAAAACATACTATGAAATTTATTGTTTCTTCATCGGCTCTACTTAAACAAATTAACCTTATTGGTGGAGTCATTAGCTCGAATACCGTTTTACCGATTCTGGAAGACTTTCTTTTTGAGATTAAAGATGGAAAACTAAAAGCACAGGCGACTGATTTGGAGATATCAATGAGTACTACTGTTGATGTGGAGGCCAAAGAAGAAGGTCGGGTTGCTATCCCAGCTAAGATTTTATTAGACACATTAAAAACACTGCCTGAGCAACCGATTGCTTTCTCGATTAACCCTGAGAATTATGCGGTAGAAATCACTTCGGACAACGGGAAATATAAGTTAGCCGGCGAGAATCCAGATGACTTTCCAAAAATTCCTGTACCAGAAGACACTACCGCTGTTGACCTTCCTTCGGATGTGTTGCAAAACGCTATTGGAAAGTGTTTGTTTGCGGTGAGTAACGACGAGTTACGTCCAGCTATGACTGGGGTTTTGTTTGAGTTAAATCCACAAGAGATCACCTTCGTGGCGACTGATGCACACAAACTGGTTCGCTATACGCGTAAAGATTTAACGATTGCTGAAAGTGCACAGTTTATTGTGCCGAAGAAAGCGTTGAATTTATTAAAGAATGCGATTCCTGCTCAAATGAGCAATATTACGATGTCGTACAACGATTCAAATGCATTCTTCCAATTTGAAGGCATTGATTTAAGTTGCCGATTGATTGATGCGCGTTATCCAGATTACAACGCTGTTATCCCTCAAGATAACCCACATTTACTTTCTATCGGTAGAAGCGATTTTCAAAACTCATTACGTCGAATTTCTATTTTCTCGAACAAGACGACACACCAAGTCATCTTAAGCATAAACGGCAGTAGCTTACAAGTAAGTGCCCAAGATTTAGACTTTTCCAACGAAGCAAATGAAAAGCTAGATTGTGAGTACACTGGAGAAGACTTGCAAATAGGATTTAATGCTCGTTTCTTAATTGAAATGTTGGGTGTGATGCCCGGCGAGGAAGTTCAAATGAAATTAAGCACGCCAACCCGAGCGGGTTTATTAGTGCCAAGTGTTCCGGAAGAGAACGAAGAGTTACTCATGCTGGTTATGCCAGTAATGCTGAACGTATAACGCTAACATTTGGAAGCGCGAAGCTTCTTGGTTTATAAGACAACCCCCTCGGCAAAGCCGAGGGGGTTTTTTCTGCCCAATCAAACCAGCTGTAACTTTTTGAAATCCACTCCCGTTATAGCTACATCCAAGACCAAATTATTCTTTGGCACTGCCATTGAACTACTTTACACAACTAAAAAAATAGAGCTATGAAAAAAATGATGTTTTTACTGCTGCTTGTATTCGGTTTTGGAATGACTTCTAGTGTACAAGCACAAAATGGATCGCTCGATCTATCGAGTAACCACAGTTATCGATGCGACGATGACGACGACGATGATTGGGACGATGATGATCGCTATGAGCGTCGGAAAAGATCTGCAGATAGAAGCCGATGTGGAAACGGAAATGGAAAGAAAATCGGCCACAAACGCGGCAAAGGCCACCAGAAAGCAAGAGGCAAAGGCCATAGAAACCACGATTGCGGATGTTCGTGCGACAACAGGAATTATGAAAGTCGAAGAGATAGAGATTATAGAACCTATCCACAGCGAAGAGATCGTCGGGTGGTTATTGGGCAACCACAGCAAGATGATGATGAATATGATCCAAACCAGAAGAGAAAGCGGAAAGTGCGTATTGGGGGCGATGACCCAGATGTTGGAATTCGCCAAATTGTAGAGGATGAATTAGGCGTTCAAGTATTTCCGCAGTAACTGAAATTTTTGGGAAGGGTGCGCCCCTCGGCTTTGCCGAGGGGCTTTTTTCATTCTACTGCAGTACTTTTGTACAAACGAAACTATGCTTGTACTCCTTTCGCCTGCCAAATCACTCGACTTTGAAAGCCAATGCCCTATTGACGTAACTACCGCACCCGTCTTCAACGAACGAGCCGATTACCTTATTGGCAAGCTGCAAAAACTCTCCAAGAAAAAGATCCAAGAGCTGATGAAGCTTAGCGACAACCTCTCGGAACTTAACTATCAGCGCTATAAAGAATGGAATTCTCAGCTCAATCTCGACAATCGAAAGCAGGCTGCTTATGCCTTCAAGGGTGAAGTGTATCGAGGAATGAATGTAGCTACGTTCAATAAAGATGATGTGAACTACGCGCAGCAGCATGTGCGTATCCTTTCAGGACTTTACGGCTTACTTAAACCTATGGACGCCATCCAGCCCTACCGCTTAGAAATGGGCACGCGATTAAAAGTTACACCCAAAACCACCAACCTTTACAAGTATTGGGACAAAGCCATTACCGAGCAAATCAATGCAGAAATGGCCGAAACCAACAGTGATTTATTGGTCAACCTCGCGTCGAATGAGTATTACAAAGCGGTTAAGCCCGACCTGCTAAACGGAAAAGTGGTGTCTTGTACGTTTAAAGAGAATAAAAATGGCGAGTACAAGATCTTAATGACGTATGCTAAGCTCGCCCGCGGAATGATGGCGGCGCATATTGTGAAGTCGCGCGCAACAAGTGTAGACGACCTCAAAACCTTCAATCAAGAAGGCTATGGCTATAGCGAATCTATGTCGACGGAGACAGAATTGGTTTTTATTCGATAGGTTAACGTTTTTTATGCTTTTCAAAACTCACCCGAACGGGTGAGTTTTTTTATTTCGCAAATCTCTATCTATGTAGTTGGTTTTGTATATGATGTGCAAAATCACTATTTTCAGAAACCCAACAAATGCTATGAAAACATATTTACTCACACTTCCGTTTCTTTTTCTTGCTGTATTTGGTGTGGCACAAGCCAACGATGATTGTGCCAATGCTACAGTCTTAACTTTCGATGTCGACAATCTGATTTCAGCTTCATTTAATGACAACGATTACTCCTATAGCGGCGTAAATCCTACTTGTGAAGGGGGCTCGCCCGAAGACGCTTGGTATAGTTTCGTAATGCCTTTTAATGGCAATATTTATGTGCAGGCAAGCAGTAGTTCCAGTACAGAATATGCTATTTACGATGCTTGTGGAGGTAATGAAGAAGGGTGTATTTCTAGAGGGGCTCATGTATTTAGCTTATTGAGTGGTCAAACGTATTATCTACAAGTATTTCGAACAACAGGCACTTCCGGTAATGTAACTTTCACAATAGAAGCAGTTCCAGAGATTATGAATGATGATTGTGCCAATGCCGAAGCCTTACCAGCTTTTGATATGGACAATATCACTTCAGCGACCTTCAATACCAGTGGTGCAACACCGAGTGGCGTAAGCCCAAGTTGTGAGGCGGGAAGCCCAAGAGATGGGTGGTATAGCTTTGTCATGCCTTTTGATGGGAATATTTATTATCAAGCCCGTAGTTCTTCCAGCTCAGAGATTGCCATTTATGATGCCTGTGGAGGAACAGAAGTTGGTTGCATTTCTAGAGGCGCACACGTTTTTAGTCTAACTGGTGGTCAAACCTATTATGTGCAAGCCTTTCGAACAACAGGAACAGACGGGCAAATGACCTTTAATATTGAAGCTGTACCAGAAATTACAAACGACGATTGTGCCAGTGCTGAAGCTTTACCAGCTTTTGATATGGACAATGTCACTTCAGCGACCTTCAATACCAGTGGTGCAACACCGAGTGGCGTAAGCCCAAGTTGTGAGACAGGAAGTCCAAGAGATGGTTGGTACAGCTTTGTCATGCCTTTTGATGGAAACATTTATTATCAAGCCAATAGTTCTTCTAGTTCAGAGATTGCCATTTATGATGCCTGTGGGGGAACAGAAGTTGGTTGCATTTCTAGAGGAGCACATGTATTTAGCTTGACTGGCGGGCAAACTTACTATGTGCAAGCTTTTCGTACAACAGGAACAGACGGAAATATGACCTTTAATATTGAAGCTGTACCAGAAATTACGAACGACGATTGTGCTAGCGCTGAAGCCTTGCCCGCATTCGATGGAGCAAATGTGACTTCTGCCACCTTTAACACAAGTGGAGCTACTCCAAGTGGAATTAATCCAAGTTGTGAGAGTGGAAATCAAAGAGATGGTTGGTACAGCTTTGTCATGCCTTTCGATGGAAACATTTATTATCAAACCAGTAGTTCATCCAATGCCGAGATTTCGGTTTATGATGCATGTGGTGGAGCCGAAGTCGGTTGTATCTCAAGAGGTGCACATGTTTTCAATTTAGTTGGTGGGCAAACCTATTTCCTACAAGCCTTTAGGAGTACTGGAACCGATGGGGTAATGACCTTTATTATTGAAGCAGTACCTGCAATTACGAACGATGATTGTGCCAGTGCCGAAGCATTGCCGGCATTTGATGGAGCAAGTGTGACTTCAGCTACCTTTAACACAAGTGGGGCTACCCCAAGTGGAGTTAGTCCAAGTTGTGAGAGTGGTAATCAAAGAGATGGTTGGTACAGCTTTGTCATGCCTTTTGATGGAAATATTTATTATCAAACCAGCAGTTCATCTAATGCCGAGATTTCGGTTTATGATGCATGTGGTGGAGCCGAAGTAGGTTGTGTCTCAAGAGGCGCACATATCTTCAATTTAGTTGGTGGGCAAACCTATTTCGTTCAAGCCTTTAGGAGTACTGGTACCGATGGGGTAATGACCTTTAATATTGAAGCGGTACCTGCAATTACAAACGATGATTGTGCCAGTGCTGAGTCTATTGTATTTGATATGAATAACGAAGCATCGCTTACCTTCAATACAAGTGGCGCAACCCCTAGTGGAGTGAGCCCATCTTGTGAGTCGGGTAATCCTAGAGATGGTTGGTATTCATTTATTTCACCCATCTCAGGCAGTTATGCGATTACAAGTTCGGGAAATACGGAGTATGCCGTGTATGATGCTTGTGGAGGGAACGAGTTGGCCTGTGGTAAAGATATAACGGTGAGTAATATTGTTGATGGCCAAGAATACTTCATTCAAGCTTATAGAACTTTTGGAACAGATGGCGAAATGACCTTTACATTAACACCAACGATCACTCCGATTTCCGATGGTACAGTAGGTCTTTGTGAAACCATACCGTCGATAACCATTGATGGGGCTTCCGGAAATAATATGGAGTGGGTGCAATTTGTTGATAGCGCTGGTGAATTGGTCGCAGCTATTAATGCAAACGGCAGTGATTTAGGGCAAGTAGATATGGAGCTATACATTGATGCGATGGACACACGTACATTTAATGCTGCGCCGTATTTAAGAAGGACGGTAAATATTAGTCCTGAATTCCAACCTATTGATATTTCTGTTGATGTGCGCATTTACATCTTAGAAGATGAGTTTAATGACTTAGCTGCAGCAGACGACAACATTTCTTCGATTGACGACTTGTCGCTAATTAAACAAAGCGGTGCTGCTTGTGCCGATGGATTAGATGGTTTAGGGGAATTTTTTACGGTTTCTTCGGCCGCTTATCGTATGGTGGATTATACCATTGAAGCATCCATAAATAGCTTTTCTACATTCACTGGTGGATCGTTTACTTCGCTACCTGTTGAACTTACTGCCTTTGACGGTGTGGCAACAGATGCTGGAAACGCTTTGTCGTGGAGTACCGCTTCCGAAGAAAATACGGAAGCCTTTATCGTTGAGCGATCAACCACTGGGTTGGGCCAATGGCAAGAAATTGGACGAGTAGCTGCAGTGGGTTTCTCAGCTGTTGCACAGTCTTATGAATTTGTGGATGTAGCGCCAAGTCTTTCAGCATATTACCGACTTCAAATTGTTGATTTTGATGGCTACACGGAGTATTCCGATATTATTTTCATTGAGCAAGAGACATTAGCTGAGCTTCGAGTATGGCCGAATCCAGCTAGGGATGTGCTTTCTGTGGCCGGTAGTGTTTCAGAAGTAGAAGTGTTAGATGTGCGGGGTCGTGTACTCATCACGAGCAATGACGCACAAAATATTGATGTCAGTAGTCTTCCTCGAGGACTTTACTTTTTGAGAATTGATGGGCAAACCTTAAAGTTTGTGAAAGAATAATTAACGCCGCATGCTTGCGCATGCGGCTTCGATTTGATCAACACTTATCGTGAGCGGCGGTGCGAAACGCACCGCCGTTTCATTAAATAAATACCCAATCAGCACCACCCCGTTTTCTAAACTCCTTCGCATAAATGCATAGGCAGCTGCCTTCGTCTCGAAATGGGCAGCCATCATTAAGCCTTTATGCGTAAAGTGGGTCAGTTTTGGGTGCGTAAATGCTTCTATGATTTGTTCGGCTTTACGTGCTGCAGTGGTATACAATTCAGGTTGCGCGATGAAGGTGTCGAGTGTAGCCTGCGCGGCAGCGCAGGCTAATGCATTACCTCCAAACGTATTGATATGCCCAAGAATCGGCTGTTCGCTCAACACGTTCATTACATCATGTTGGGCAATAAACGCTCCAATAGGCACACCGCCTCCCATCGCTTTAGCTAATAAAAGAACATCTGGTACCACGCCATAATGCTCAAATGCAAAGAGCTTCCCCGTTCGGCCATAGCCCGTTTGAATTTCATCGAAAATCAATAAGGTATCGGTTTCCGTGCACCTTTGGCGGAGCGCTCGAAGCCATTCCTCATTGGCCAAGGTTACGCCACTGGCGGCTTGAACGACTTCTACGACTACTCCTGCCGTTGAATGGGTAATCAATTTGAGGGCCTCAAAATTATTGTAGGGCAACATACGTGTGTCTGGAAGTAATGGGCGATAGGCTTGCTTATACACTTCGCTTCCCATGATGCTCAATGCTCCATGTGTGCTGCCATGATAGCTGCCTTTGAAATAACAAATTTCCGTTCGTCCAGTATAGCGTTTGGCTAATTTCATGGCTCCCTCAACGGCTTCTCCCCCACTGGTACAGAAATAAACAGTATCTAAAGATTCTGGTAGCACCGAGCAAAGGGTGGCTGCCAAACGAACCTGTGGGTGCTCCTCAAACTCTCCATATACCATACCGTGGAGGTGGATGTCGGCTTGTTTTTTTATCGCTTCCACCACTGCTGGATGTCGGTGGCCTAAATTATTGACCGCAATGCCACTGGTAAAATCAAAATACGCCCGACCAGAAGTATCGTAAAAGTAGACGCCATCGGCTTTGCTTAATTGAAGACCTATGGGAAATGGACTGGTTGCCGCTACATGTACCTTGTTCACAAAAGTTGTTTATATATTTTCAATTTGCCAATAGTAAAAAGTATGTATATATTGTGGGCGGAAAATTAGTGCTTTCCCACGCAATACCTTAATTGCTTTGCGTATCCTCTCCGCCAGGAGAGGATTTTTTTTTAAAAGCGTGTTGCAATCCCTATCAATCAACTAGATTTACAACTGGCAAGTGTTTTGCACCATTAAGTTAGAAAACAAAAAATGATGAAAAGATATACGCTTTCATTTGTAGCGCTTTTTGTTAGCGTTATGAGCTTAGCACAAGTAGATGATGATTCACCTGTTCCACCGAGTGAAGACGTAATTATTGTAGAGTCGACGGAAGATGCTCCAGCGCCCGTATTGAGTGGAATTGCTCGATCGGAAAAGGCTTATGAAGTAGCATCCGACAGCCTTCAACTTGCAACTGAAGCCTATAATCTAGCTCGACAGGAATATAAAGAAGCTGAGAATGCCCTTCAACAAGCACGTATCGATTATCGGAATGCACGCCGAGACCTCAACCAAGCAAAAAAGAATGAAAATCCGATTCAAATCGATCGATATGTAGTGAATGTTAATCCTGTTCTTCAAGAAATGAGTCGAGGCACGCAGTATGGCTACTCTACATTTCTAGAAGGGTCTGAAAAAGGTGGCGTGTTAAACGTTTTATCGAAAAACGCAGAATCCGAATTTAAGAAATACTTTTCTGGGTATGTTTCAGATAAAGTGAAGCGCCAAAAGGGAGAACTTTATTTTGATGATATTCTTATTCCTCAAGTAAGTAGCACAACCATGGATGTGTTTGTTGATTTTGTAAAGGAAAGTAATGGTGTAAATATGCTGACTTACTTCAATATGGGAGATCGTTTTCTAAATGGTACAGAAGTTTCGGGCGCAGATGAAGAGGTTCGACAACTCCTCGATACTTTCGCTCGGAATATGCGTTATATGGAGCTAGAACGAGAGTTGAAGGAACAAGAGAAGGAATTAGAGAAGATTCAGAAAGATGTGGAGCGCAGCCAGAAAGCGGCGATTAAGAGTCGTGAAGCGATCAATGCTGAAGAACAAGCGATTGCTCAAGCCGTAGCGGAGGAAGAAGCTTCGGAGATTCTCTTAGAGCAACAGCTCGATATCATTGAGTTGACGCGGTTGAGGCTGCAAAAAGTGAATTAATGAATGATCCTTCCCTTCTCAACATTCTGCGCTTTATTTTTGAGGAAAATAATAAAGCACAATCATGGAAAGTTTGATCGCATCCTCCCTCGAAGTAGCTGATTCGGCTGTTTTCGACCTCTTGAAGCAAGAAGAAGCTCGACAACGAGACGGAATCGAATTAATTGCTTCCGAAAATTTTACGTCGAAAGCCGTAATGGAAGCCATGGGTAGTGTGGCCACGAATAAGTACGCCGAAGGCTATCCAGGTCGTCGCTATTACGGTGGGTGCGAAATCATAGATCAAATTGAAGTGCTAGCCATCGATCGAATTAAACAAGTTTTCGGTGCAGAATGGGCTAATGTTCAACCTCATTCTGGCGCTCAAGCAAATATGGCGGTGTTTTTAGCTTGTTTACAGCCTGGCGATAAATTCATGGGCATGGATCTCGCACATGGAGGGCACCTGAGCCACGGATCTCCAGTGAATTTTTCTGGGAAATTTTTTCAACCTGTATTTTATGGTGTAGAAGAAGCTACAGGCCTCATTGACATGGATAAAGTAGAAGCTGTGGCCAAAGCCGAGCAGCCTAAGCTCATCATTTGCGGTGCTTCTGCCTATTCCAGAGATTGGGACTATGCGCGCTTTCGTAAAATTGCCGACGAAGTAGGCGCACTCTTGCTCTGTGATATGGCGCACCCAGCAGGATTGATCGCAGCAAAATTGCTGAATAACCCGGTAGAACACTGTCATTTTGTGACTTCAACAACGCATAAAACCCTTCGTGGTCCACGGGGAGGAATCATTCTAATGGGCAAAGATTTCGACAATCCATGGGGAATCACTACCAAAAAAGGCGTAGTGCGTAAAATGTCCTCCCTTATTGATGGCGCAGTGTTTCCCGGTGTTCAAGGTGGGCCTTTAGAACACGTAATTGCCGCGAAAGCCGTTGCCTTTGGTGAACTCCTTCAACCCGAATTCACCACGTACATGCAACAGGTTCAAAACAATGCACGTGCTATGTCAGCCGAGTTTACACAAAGAGGCTATCACATTATTTCAGGTGGAACAGACAATCATCTTTTACTCATTGATTTAAGTAAGAACCACCCCAATTGTTCGGGGAAAAAAGCAGAACGAATTTTAGGAATCGCCGATATTACGATTAACAAGAACATGGTGCCTTACGACAAACGTTCCCCATTTATCACTTCTGGAATTCGTATAGGTACTCCAGCCATCACCACAAGAGGCATGAAAGAAGCAGATGTTGTAAAAGTCGTTGAATGGATGGACTTTGTGATTGCCAATCATGAAGATGAAGCGAAAATCGCCTCGATTAAATCAGACATTCATGCATTTATGAATAACTTCCCCTTATACTAGGCACTTTCTTAGATTTCTTGCTTTACTACCAAAAGAGAGGCATTAATGGAGCGGTGTCAAATACTTCCAATAAATGATAGTTTTAACCAACAAAAACAAACACGAATATGGGATTACGATTAGGAGATGAAGCTCCAAATTTTCAAGCAGAGACGACTCAAGGGAATATAGATTTTCATCAATGGATGGGCGATAAATGGGCGATTCTATACAGTCATCCTGCCGACTTTACTCCAGTTTGTACCACCGAAATCGGCCGAACAGCGAATTTAAAAACGGAGTTTGAGCAAAGAGGCGTGAAGCCTATTGTAGTAAGTGTCGACGGGGTAGAGGACCACAAGAAATGGATTGTTGATGTAAACGAAACGCAACACGCAGATGTGCAATTCCCCATTATTGCAGATCCAAACCGGAACGTGGCTACTTTGTATGACATGATCCATCCGAATGCAGATGCTACAGCTACTGTTCGTTCCGTCTTTATTATTGATGCGAATAAGAAAATTCGAGCAACGATCACTTACCCGCCTTCTACAGGTCGAAATTTTAATGAAATTCTCAGAGTGATTGATTCATTGCAGCTTACAGATGGCTATAGCGTAGCTACTCCAGCCGATTGGAAAGACGGCGAGGATGTCGTGGTTAGTCCGAAGATTCCAACGGAGGAAGCAAGAACACGTTTCCCGAAAGGAGTTACCGAAATTAAGCCTTATTTGAGAATGACACCTCAACCCAATAAATAAGAGCTAGAGAAAACTATATGAATCGCCGCTAATTGAATTAAATTAGCGGCGATTTTATTGATTATGGCAGATTTTCAGAAAGTAATTGCCCATGCCAAAGAGTATGGCTTCGTATTCCCGAGTAGTGAGATTTATGGAACCCTAGGTGCTACCTATGATTACGGGCCTTACGGGTCGGAGTTGCGCAATAATTTGAAGCAGTATTGGTGGCGATCTATGGTGCAAATGCATGAGAATATAGTAGGCTTAGACGCAGCTATTTTCATGCATCCTAAGACTTGGAAAGCATCCGGCCACGTAGATGCCTTCAATGATCCATTAATCGACAATAAAGACTCCAAGAAACGTTACCGAGCCGATGTTTTAGTAGAAGAGCATATCGCTAAAATTGAAGCCAAGATCAATAAAGACATCGCTAAAGCGCAAAAGCGTTTTGGAGATGATTTCGATGAAGCGCAATTCCGGGCCACCAACCCAAATGTAACGCGTAGACAAGCTCAGATTGAAGACATTGAAGCTCGTTTAAAACAAGTGCAGGTAGACGAAGATCTAGTGGCTTTTAAGCAGTTGATTGAGGATTTGGAAATTGTAGATCCTGTCAGTGGAACGAAGAACTGGACAGATGTTCGTCAGTTTAACCTCATGTTCAATACTCAACTTGGAAATATTGCTGGAGAAGAAGGTAAACTCTATTTGCGTCCAGAAACGGCACAAGGAATTTTCGTGAATTTCCTGAACGTACAACAAAGTGCGCGTCAGAAAATTCCATTTGGAATTGCGCAAATCGGAAAAGCTTTCCGGAACGAGATTGTTGCCCGGCAGTTCATCTTCCGAATGCGTGAGTTCGAACAAATGGAAATGCAATTCTTTGTTCGACCTGGAGAGGAAATGAAGTGGTATGAATACTGGAAAGAAACGCGATTGAAGTGGCATAAAGCACTCGGTTTGGGTGAGTCAAATTATCGTTTCCATGATCATTTGAAACTGGCTCATTATGCGAATGCAGCTGCGGATATTGAATTTAATTTCCCATTCGGATTTAAAGAATTAGAAGGCATTCATTCTCGAACCGACTTTGATTTGGGCGAGCATCAGAAATTGAGTGGCAAGAAACTTCAATATTTCGATCCTGAATTGAATGACAGTTATGTGCCTTATGTAGTAGAAACTTCAATTGGATTGGATCGTCTATTCCTAGCTGTTTTTAGCGCTAGTCTACAAGAAGAAGCATTAGAAGATGGTAGTAGCCGGGTCGTACTTGCGCTACCGCCAGCGGTAGCGCCTATCAAAGTAGCCATACTGCCACTCGTGAGAAAAGATGGACTGCCTGAGAAGGCCAGAGAAATTTTTGATGAGTTGAAGCTGCATCAGAACTGTTATTACGAAGAGAAAGATAGTATTGGCAAACGCTACCGACGTATGGATGCCATAGGTACGCCTTACTGTATTACCATCGATCATCAAACCTTGGAAGACGGAACGGTGACTATTCGAGAGCGAGACAGTATGCAACAAGAGCGTGTTAGTCTTGAGACTGTAGTAAACACAGTAAATGAGCGCGTAGACATGAACTCGTTACTTCGTCAGGTGAAGTAACTTATCTTTTTGAAAATACTAAAAACCCCCTCGGCAAAGCCGAGGGGGTTTAAACTTACGACGTGACTTCACCACACCCTAAGTCTAGCAGACGATTATTCTGCTGCACCGTTGAGCTGAGCTTCGCTCAACTCTGATGCGCCATCATCTTCTACGTTGTTTCCAAACGCAATGTCTTTAATCTTGGTTTCTAACTCATCCATTAAATCTGGATTGTCTAACAGTAATTCTTTTACTGCATCCCGACCTTGACCGAGTCGATCTTCACCATACTTATACCAAGATCCTGTTTTCTCTACTAAACCAAACTCTACACCCAGATCGATGACTTCTCCAACTTTAGAAATGCCTTTTCCGTACATAATGTCGAATTCGGTTTTCTTAAATGGAGGTGCCAGTTTGTTCTTGGCTACTTTTACACGAGTTTGGTTACCAATAATGTTGTTCTCTCTATCCTTAATCGCGCCAATTCGACGAATATCTAACCGAACAGAACAATAATATTTCAAGGCATTACCACCTGCTGTTACTTCTGGATTCCCGAACATCACCCCAATTTTCTGACGTAATTGATTAATGAAAATGCAACTACAGTTGGTTTTGTTGATTACACCTGTCAACTTCCTCATGGCCTGACTCATTAATCGGGCTTGTAAGCCCATTTTTGAATCACCCATTTCGCCTTCTAACTCGCCTTTAGGCACTAATGCTGCTACTGAGTCAATGACTACAATATCAAGTGCTCCAGAACGAATCAAGTGTTCAGCAATCTCTAATGCTTGTTCACCATGATCGGGTTGTGAGATGAGTAAATTTTCTGTATCTACTCCAAGTGCTTCTGCATATGTCTTGTCAAAGGCATGCTCGGCATCAATAATGGCTGCAATGCCTCCTTTACGCTGTGCTTCCGCAATAGCGTGAATGGCTAATGTTGTTTTCCCAGAGGCTTCTGGCCCAAAAATTTCAATGATTCGTCCACGTGGGAAACCTCCAATACCGAGAGCAATGTCTAATCCGAGTGAGCCGGTGCCAATGGCATCGGCGGATACTACCTTCGTGTCGCCCAGCTTCATTACGGTTCCTTTTCCGTAGGTTTTGTCTAGTTTGTCGATCGCTAACTTGAGCGCTTTTTGTTTGTCGTCTGCCATACTATTAATTGATTTTTAGCAAAAGTACTAAACAAATTAGTATTTGCCAAATGATTTAGTAATTTCTTCTTGTGAAATTACCAAACTTCAAGGTATGGCCGTCAATTTCCTATGAACATGTATTCCCATATCTTGGGAAGTTTAGGATTTCGACCAATAGGAACATTGTGTGCTGATAATCCATTGAAATCAATAGAGAGTGCATTCCCTTTTAATACTTCGTCATCACCTACTAAAAACGGGAGCTGGTTTTCTTTTATTAGTCCAAGAGCCTGTGTGTTCGCAACTTGATGTTCGAACGGTACTATATTATCGTTTACATGAAGTAAAGAGTAATAGTCTTTTATAGGTGTTTTTCGATCCTCACTTAACCAATTCGCAGGCTGATTGTAATACGTGCTATAATCGTTTGGGCCGGAAAACATGACTACTCGTCTCACTTTTTCTTTTTTCCCTAAATAGGCAGCGTGACCAGCACCTTGAGAGTGTCCAGAAAAAACGATCTTGTCCCACTGAAGCGTATTGGAAGCAGTCAGGTACTGCCCCCAATTCGCCTCTGTATGGTTTTGGGTTAAGTAGGTTAATAATTTTTCCAATCTTGTTTTTATCGAGTTCAATTCATCTACTTCTACGGCATCACTTACCGGATTGCCAAAACAAATTTCTTGTCTATAGTGATCAAACACAAGTGGATCATCTTGCTTGCCTAGTGGAGCTGCAGCTACTTGATTCCTATAAGATAAACTAATCACATCCAGTCCAATAGTTGCAGCATGCTTACATATTCTTGCGTAGTGCTTTGGATTGCTGTAAGAGCCACCAATAAAGACCAAAAGGGTTTTGTTCTCATTATCTCCTTCTATGACATAATGTGCTTTATCTCTTCGACTATAATTGTTGTCGGTATCGAAAGGTTTTACCAAAAATGGATCAATGCTAGAATTACTCGTTCCAAGCAAAAGGGTAAGAATGATTAATGTCAAGAACTTCATAAGTTCTTGGACTTTACGAAAGGCAGAAGGTTTAAGCTCGATTAAAATTTCATTAATCGTATGCTATGCCTTTTCGACCCTTCATAGAGTATTAGTAGGTAACTTCCGCTGGATAGACTTCCTATAGAAATTTCGGAATTGTTGGCCAATAAATCACCTTCTAATACAAGCTGGCCAGTCATGGAGTATAACTCGAATCGTTTAATGTCTAGTTTTTCTGGCCAAATCAAGTTCACCCGATCTAATGTAGGATTAGGGTATACCATAATAGATACGGAGTTAGATAACTCCACTACTTCTATTGGTGAGAAATCGAAAGAGCCATCCAAGTCAACTTGCTTCAATCTATAGTAGGAAGTGCCTAAATAAGGCGCTTCATCAAGAAAGCTATATTGCTGGATTGTACTTACTGTTCCAGCACCAATTACTTGTCCGACGTATTCAAAATCGATTCCGTTTTCGGAGCGTTCTATTTCAAAATGACTATTATTTTCTTCTGTAGCTGTTTCCCAAGTACAGAACACGGAGTTATTATTTATTGCCTCCGCGTTGAAAAAAATCAACTCTACAGGAAGGGCCGTACTATTGTCTACAAAAGCCCATAAGGAAAATTGACTTACATCATTGACACGAACTGTTTTTCCAATGATTTCTCCACCTTCAAACACCCAGCTCATTCCACCATCATCACTTCTATATAAAGCCAGATTGTCACGTGCAATACCATTAAGTTCGTGATCTGGGATATGAAAGCTGATGTCTACATTTAGGTTAGAATTGTTTTCTGGACTTACTTCATAATATAATGCGGCTGTAGGCCTGTTGTCGATGGTGAAATCCCCCCATCGTCGATAAACTGTGGTGGCACCCATAGTATTATACCCATTGTGTACAGTAACCCCAATTTCTCCCAAGAAGGAAGTGTTAGAAGCGGAAGCTCTTCGTTGGGCTCGGATAAAACTATTTGTATCTCCAAATAGAGTTTCGAAGTCGCCTTCAAAAGCAGCATCTGGAAAAATGAATACCTGGGCATTGATCAGTTCCAACAATTCGCCTCCTTGAATGAGCGATTCTGCTACCTGAATAACACCTGTCATCTCAACTTGAGCATCGCCATTTAATTCTAAGTAGTTGAAATCTAACCCAGCATTGGCCTCTATGATGTTCTTTCCGTCAAAATCTCGATCTATGATAAATACTTCACCGCCGGAGAAACTTCCCCCTTCTTGAAGAATTCCACCACGTTCAATGAATAGTTTCGCTCCGTCATCTAAGAAAACAGCACCACCCGATTCTATCGTTAAAGTTTGTGCCGTTAAAAAAGTGCTGACTATAATTCCTAAACTGGTCAGTATTGTTCTCATGATTGGTCTATTAATAGTCGAGATTATCTACAACAAATCCCGAGACCCGGACATTCACCGTAAAATCAGAAATGCTTTGGTTAGATGCTGCAATTGTTTCGTTGGATCTTCCAGTAACCAATAAGCCATACTGGTCTGTGAAATGGTTAGTAGACATTCTATTGCCTCTAAATGTATTGGAGCGCTGTCCATTTACTCCACCATTTACAGTTGGTGAAAGGCCAACACTAAACATGCCATCCGTACCCAGATTGTTGCTATATACCTCTACGCTTGTAATAAACAAGAATTCGTTTGTTGGGACCTGTGTAAAAGTCAGGCTCGGATTAGACAAGAACTGAAAGTTCAAATCTTCCGTTTCTCCTACATTTAGAATAGCTTGAGCATGAACAGGCCTTGCACCTCTTGGTAAT
>JAHQVX010000050.1 GCA_019634125.1 Saprospiraceae bacterium | reverse complement strand
TTTTCAAGGCTTTGGAAGCAAGATGTATAAGAAATTGTTGGAGGCGAAGCTGGAGCGCGTTTGGCAATTCGCTCAAACTGAAAACTGTCGGACCAATATCGTGCTGAATTACTTTGGAGAAATCCGCCAAGAAGCTTGTGGACATTGCGATAATTGCATTGACCCACCAGAGCGTTTTAACGGTACTGAAATTGCTCAAAAGGCGTTATCGGGTGTGTTGCGTACGAACCAACAAGTGGGCGTGAATTTACTGGTCGATATTTTGCGGGGTTCCCAATCCCAGCCTGTGATCCAGAATGGCTATCATGAGTTGAAAACGTACGGTGTTGGGGCAGACATTGCGAAACACGACTGGCAGCAATATGTGATTCAACTCGTTGATCAAGGATTTTTAGCCATTGATTATACCGATGGGAATAGCCTTAAGGCCACGGAGTTGGCGAAAGGCGTTTTGTTTGATGGGCAACAAGTGGAGTTGACGGAGGCGAAGCCTCCGGAAGAACGGAAGAAAAAAGAACCGCCGAAAGCCCCGAAGTTCAACAAAGCCTTGTTTGAACAATTGAAGCAATTACGCAAAGAAATCGCCGATGAAGAAGGTCAGCCGCCTTTTGTGATTTTCTCAGATGCCAGTTTACAAGATATGGTCGAGAAGCGACCATTAACCAAAACGCAATTCGCGGAAGTATCGGGTGTGGGCGAATTTAAAATGGAAAAGTATGCAGATCGTTTTGTAGATTTTATTCAAGAATTTGTGACGAGTCAGGATATTCTCAAAGCGGTGAAAGGCAAGACATATATCGAAACCTTGCAGTTGATTCGAGCGGGTTTGCCGGTGGATGAGATCGCTAAAACCAGAGGTTTTAGCG
This sequence comes from Saprospiraceae bacterium, assembly GCA_019634125.1. Classification (GTDB taxonomy): domain Bacteria; phylum Bacteroidota; class Bacteroidia; order Chitinophagales; family JAHQVX01; genus JAHQVX01. The sequence continues at coordinate 5,836 of JAHQVX010000050.1, read as the reverse complement.
AAAGCACGGTCTTTAGTCACATCGCCAAACTGTATGAAATGAACGAAATCGATGATGTAACACCGTTCCTCAGTACAGAAGAACAAACACAAATTATCACTACATGGAAAGAGCTCGGACAAATCGAAGAACTCAAACCCATCTTCCAAGCACTCGATGAAAAAGTAGATTACGGCCGAATTAAATTGGCTTTACTCGTTCATGGAAATGGATCGAATTAGTCTGCTGCGCAGATGGAGATTTGTCTGCTTCGCAGGTAGTTATTAGTGAATTGGTGAATCAGTATACTAGTATACTAGTCAACTTGTGGCTATTAACTAGTGGCTCATATTAGTCTGCTGCGCAGTTGGTTATTGGTCTGCTGCGCAGGTAGTTATTGGTGTATCAGTGTATTGGTAAATCGGTGAATCGGTAAATCGGTGAATCAGTATACTAGTCAACTAGTGACTAGTATACTAGTGCCTCAACTATCAGTGAACTAGTGTCTGGCTGAGCCTGTCGAAGCACAATTCCTTTATAAAAAATCCGCGAACATCCGCTTAAATCTGCTCCATCCGCGTCATCTGCGTTCTATCAAAAATCACTGTCACCCACGTTCCATTTAGTTGTAACTTTAATCCATGACACGTTATCTCTTTCTTCTTCTATGCCTGCCGCTCTTCCAAAACTGTAAAACAGATTCTAAAGCTGCGGTTCGGAATTACGCCCAACCGATCGACGCGCAAACCGATCCGGAGTTGGCATTTTTGAATATCCCTGAGGGCTTTGCCCTACAAGTTTATGCAGATAGCATCGACAATGCCCGCTCCTTAGCACTTAGCCCAAATGGGACGTTGTTTATTGGCAGTCGCAAGAAGTCGGTTCATGCTGTGGTGGATACCGATCAAGATGGACGTGCCGATAAAACATATGTAATTGCCACCGGCTTAAACATGCCCAATGGTGTGGCTTTCAAAGACGGCGACCTGTATGTGGCTGAAGTGAGTCGAGTATTGAAGTTTGAAGATATCGAATCGCGTCTGGCAGATAACCTGGAATATGACGTGATTTACGACGAATACCCAACAGAAAAGCATCATGGCTGGAAGTACATTGCCTTCGGGCCAGATGAGAAGTTATACGTTCCGGTAGGTGCGCCTTGTAATATTTGCGAGTCGGACGATCGTATTTTCAATACGATCACACGCATGGACGACGACGGCTCCAATATGGAAATCGTACAGGAAGGGGTTCGAAATACTGTGGGCTTCAATTGGCACCCAACAACGGGCGAGCTGTGGTTTACCGATAATGGCCGCGACTGGATGGGGGAAGATATGCCGGCTTGCGAACTCAACCACGCTCCGAAAGACAACATGCACTTTGGCTATCCATACTGCCACCAGGGCGATACACCTGATCCGGAGTTTGGAGAGAAACGCGCGTGTGAAGAATTCACCGCGCCAGTGCAAAACCTAGGCCCGCATACCGCACCGCTCGGACTAGAATTTTACCACTCGGGCAATTTCCCAGGCACTTATAAGAATACCGTCTTTATTGCAGAGCACGGTTCTTGGAATCGAACTGTTCCTATTGGATATAGAATTACCATGGTTGATTTAGATGGAACTACTTCATTAGGGTATGAGCCATTTCTAGATGGCTTCCGCGACAATGAGGCCAACGAACTCTATGGTCGGCCTGTTGATTTAGAATGGATGCCAGACGGTTCTATGCTAATCTCCGACGACTACGCCAATAAAGTCTATCGATTGATCTACACGGGTTAAGTATGGAACGCAGATGACGCGGATGGAGCAGATTTACGCGGATGAACTTTTTGTATATCGGTGAATTGGTGAATCAGTATACTAGTCAACTAGTGGCTAGTCTACTAGTGGCTAATTATTAGTCTGCTGCGCAGTTGGTTATTGGTCTGCTTCGCAGATAGTTTAATTGTTATCTGTGTTCCGACTGCTACGGACTGAAGTCCGTAGTTAGTGAATCGGTGAATTTGTATATCTGTGAATTGGTGAATCAGTATACCTTATACTAGTCAACTAGTGGCTAGTGGCTCATATATACGTAAACTAGTGTCTGGCTGAGCCTGTCGAAGCATCATTCCTATATAAAAATCAGCGAAAATCCGCTAGATCCGTGTCATTCGCGTTCCATCTAAACATCAAATCAGCGAAAATCCGCTAAATCCGCGTCATTCGCGTTCCATCTAAAACATCAACTCAGCGGTCATCCGCTAAATCCGTGACATCAGCGTTCCATCCCTAAATTCATCAACAAAAAGGCATATTCCAAGGCGACTTCTTTGAGGCGGTCGAAGCGGCCCGAGGCACCACCATGGCCGGCGCCCATGTTGGTCTTTAGCAACAAGTGGTTGTTGCCGGTTTTTAAAGTGCGTAATTTGGCGACGTACTTGGCAGGCTCCCAATACTGCACTCGAGGATCATTTAATCCCGCCGTGACCAGAATATTCGGATAATCCATAGCCTTCAAATTATCATACGGCGAATACGACAACATATATTCGAAATAGTCGGCCTGATTTGGATTCCCCCACTCGTCGTATTCGAAAACCGTCAGCGGAATACTATCGTCCATCATCGTGTTGATCACATCTACAAAAGGCACATCAGCCACCACGGCATTAAACAAATGTGGAGCTAAATTCATAACTGCGCCCATCAACAAACCACCAGCACTTCCTCCATTCGCTACGAGTTGATCTGCAGCAGAATAGTTGTTCTTAATGAGGAACTCCGCCACATCTACAAAGTCGGTGAAGGTATTTTTCTTATTGAAGAACTTCCCGTCTTCGTACCACGTTCGCCCTTTGGTGGAGCTGCCTCGGATATGCGCAATAGCGAAGACAAAGCCCCGATCCAATAAACTCAGCCGGGCAACAGAAAAGTAAGGGTCTACATTCACACCATACGACCCATAGCCGTATAAATAGCAAGGTGCTGTTCCGTTGATGGGCGTATCCTTCCGGTAGATAATCGATACTGGCACTTGAGCACCATCTCGTGCTGCCACAAGAATTCGTTCTATTTGATAGGCTGAAGCATCATGTCCGCCCGGTACTTCTTGTACTTTCAGCGTTTCAAAATTCCGAGTTTTCATGTCGTACTCCAAAACCGTTTTAGGAGTGGCCAGCGATTGATAGACCAAACGTAATTTGGTGGTTTTAAGGCTCGGATTCTCCCCTGTACCTACGCCATAGGCTGCTTCTGAAAACTTAATATCATGACTGTTGCCGTTCGCCTGCTCGATAATACGTATGGATTCCAAGCCATCTACCCGTTCTTCAATGACAAAGAAATCGTCAAAGGGCTCAAAACTTTGTAGAAAGCGCTGACTATCATAGGGAAACACATCTGCCCAATGGGCTTTGCTTGGACTACTTACAGCTGTTTTGACCAACTTGAAATTCGTGGCCTCATCGGCATTGGTAATGATATAAAACTGGCCTTTATAATGTTCTACATCGTATTCTAGGCCACGGATTCTTGGCTGAACGACTTGAAATTCCCCTTTAGGCTGATGGGCATCTAGGAAGTGGACTTCAGAGGTGATTTTGCTGACGAGTTGAATAAAAACATAGGCATCGTCTTTGGTTTTTTCGACTTCTAAGAAGAAGGTTTCATCCATCTCCTCAAATACGAGGACATCGTCGGCTTGTCCGATTTCATGGCGCCATAATTGGTATGGCCGATGGGTATCGTCCATTTTAGTGTAGAAGAGGTTGGTATTGTCATTGGCCCAAACTAATCCGTAGTAGACGTTGGGAATAGTGGTCTCAAGCAATTTCCCAGTCCGCAAGTCTTTGATGAAGATGGTATAGATTTCACTGCCGTCATCATCAACCGAATAGGCCAAGAGATGGTTATTCGGGCTGACGGCCATATCGCCAATATTGAAGTATGCTTTGTCTGCAGCTAGTGCATTGCCATCGAGTAAGATTTCTTCATCGGCAGACAGGCTGCCTTTCTTCCGGCAATAGATTTTGTATTGCTGTCCGGTTTCGGTGCGCGAGTAGTAGTAGTAGCCGTCGTCTAGAACGGGTACGGATTCATCTTCTTCTTTGATTCGTGCGCGAATTTCTTGGTATAGTTGTTCTTGGAGTGCAGCCGTAGGCTGCATGACAAAGTCGGTGTAGGCGTTTTCTTCCTGGAGGTAGTCGATAACGGGCTGTTCCTGCCGCTGGCGAAGCCAGTGGTAGGGGTCAGACAAGGATCTTCCATGATAAGTATGTGCAAAAGCATGCGTAGGCGCAACAGGTGGCTTCATATTGCAAAAGTACACGTCAAGTTGTTACGGCACGAAACGTATTAACCGTTAATACGACTATTTCCCAAATCACGCTAGCCACTCTAAAAAAGCCCGCATCTAAATACGAATCTTCCACTCAAAACAAGGCTAAATCATTGATGAACAGCCAACAAGCATAGAGATTAGTTCTTATAGATTTTTTTTAACTTAGGAAGACCTATAATGGAACTAAACGCCATAATGGCGTTTATACACTAGTTCTGTGCTATAAAACGACACATGAAAGAAAATAAAAATAAAAGAAAATCTATCTCTAAAAAATTGAGATTTGAAGTTTTTAAGAGAGATAAATTTAAATGTGTTTATTGTGGTTCTTCCGCACCAGATGTTGTATTGCAAGTTGATCATATTGATCCTGTTTCAAATGGAGGAGATAATAATATTTTGAATTTGGCTACGTCATGTTTTGATTGTAATTCTGGAAAAAGTAATAGGAAACTTGATGATCAAACTGTTTTGAAGCAGCAAAAAGATCAATTGGATGAATTACAAGAGAGAATGGAGCAAATAGAAATGATGGTAGAATGGCAAAAAGGACTTAAAAATATCAAAGATCGGATTGTATATGATTTAAAGGAGTTTTGGGAAGAATTGGCTCCGGGATATAGTATTACCGAAACTGGATTGAAACAAATTAAAAAACTCACTAGAGAATATGAATACAAAGAGATAAGGGAAGCAATGGAAATTTCTTCGAATCAATATTTAAATTTTATTGAGGAATCTGTAACAGAAGAGTCTTGGGATAAAGCTTTTTCCAAAATTGGAGGTATAATAAGAGTAAGAAGGGATAGCAATCAAAACCCTGATTTGAAAGAGCTATTTTATATCAGAGGAATTCTAAAGAATCGAGTCCGATATTTTAATTCAAGCTTAGCAATAACTTTATTAAAAATAGCGCATGAAAAAGGAATATCAATTGAAAAATTAAAAAAGATTGCATTGCAAGTTGATTACATGGATGATTTTGAAGACGAAATAAACGAGTTAATTGAAGAATAAAAAAGAATACAGCACATAACAATTCATAGAACGACCATTGCCTCCATTCGTCGGCATCGGCGTCTATGAGAAACGTTATGCATTATTCTATGAGAACCTTTAGGCTATTATTTATCAACCTGTTTATGTGCATTGGTATTAATTCGATGGCGCAAACTCCTTTCAACACTGAATCAAAGGACTCCACAAATGTGTACCATTATTCATTAATAAAATATTGCGACTATCTGGACAAATTGGAGTCTCGACCCAATATAATCTATATCGAGAAGAACTATTTTATTACTGATAAGCTTCCAAGTAATATAAGAGGTTATGAATTGAGATACTTTAATCAACGTGATATCAAAAATTACTTAAAAGGAAAAGATCAAATGACCCTGGTTCGGATCGTACCGCTAAGAGTCGAGCGGAGAACTTTTTCGTGAATGTGATTCCATTTTCAGTTAGCTACAAAAAGAAAAACTTCAATTATGTAAATGGAGGTGGACTCGGAGTGAAATATGAG
>JAHQVX010000049.1 GCA_019634125.1 Saprospiraceae bacterium | reverse complement strand
ATCTGATAGCGACTTAAGTGGAATTTGGTTATAGCCTTCCCAATCATACGCATTGGCCACACTTCGTACGATTTCAGGGATGATGTCGTAACGCTCGCTATTCACCATAACTACAACCCCTTTTCCGCCAGATAAAGAAGCAGTATAATGGCATTTGAAGCCTTCATTGGAGCCATTGTGTTCAAAGTAGGTTGTTGAGCCTTGCTGTTCAATAAATACGCCATTGGCATTGGTTGTGCCTTCTAGTGGAGGTGTCATCATTAAAGCGGCACTGGCTGTAGACAATGCCATTTCATCTTTGCCCTCATAGGCGTGCTGTACGCCAATAATAAATTTGGCCATGTCGGTGGGTGTAGTCCAAAGTGCAGCAGGAGCTGATTCAGGATAGAGGTGGTATTTGCCCTTAATTCGTTCGCCATTCGTCCAGTGTGCACTAGCTAAGGCTACTGTGGTGGCTTCATTGGGCAAATGGAAAAAACTATTCGACATGCCTAAAGGATCGAGCACTTCAATTTGCATGTAGTCCGCATAGTTCTTCCCCGTAATGTCTTCAATCATTTTCTGCGTAATGGTTGTACCACCTCCAGAATATTGGAATCTCAAACCAGGAGCAAATAGAGAGCGGACTGCTTTGGTATTTGCCGGTTTTTTTCCATCTAAAATTTGATTGACAGTTGGGATTTTCTTGCCTGGTTGATAGCCCGGAAAGCCTGAAGTCGATAAGCCCGCGGTATGACTCAACAAGTGTAATGTGTTGATGGTTTTGCCTTTGGTTTTCGAGTTGTATGGGAATTTCCAAGAAGTGAGGTAGTCGTTTATATCTGCGTTGAGGTCTAATTGCTTTTTATCGGCCAATTGAAAGACACCGACAGCATTAACAGATTTGGACAATGAAGCCGCCTGAAAGGCGGTTTCGGTAGTAGCTGCTATGTCGGCCTCATTATCAGCCATTCCATAGGCTTGGGCAAAAACAATGTTATAATCATCTATTACCGCAATACTTACAGCAGGCACCTTGTAATGCGCCATGCGTTCCTCTAGCGTCCATTTTTCATCGCTTTCCTTGTAGAACTTAGGAATTAGCCCAGTTTCAATGGCTTGTTGCTTGGTAGCATCTTGGGCAAATAGGCTAAATGAAAAAAGACTAGCGAAAGCGAATAGTAGCAATGTTTTCATGGGTGAGTTTTACTAATAAACGAAAAACGACCCTTGAAGTTACTATTCTGCCAATAAGCTTTGAACGAGTTTATCGGTTTTCGTGACAAAATCGGTGTAGGCTTGGCCGGTTCCAGGGCCAGAAAATCCAGTATGGATTTTCCGTACCGAACCATCCTTGGCAATAAAGATGGATGTTGGGTAGCTCAAAATGTGATTCAACATCGGCAGCGATTTCGCAGCTTCTTTTTTATCGGAAGGCCCAGCTAGAACGACAGGATAATCCACACCGAGATCTCGTTTAAAGCGTTCGGCTCGCGGCTGGAAATAGTCTAGAGTTGGCGTAGGCTCAAAGTCAAGTGCAATAATTTCCAATCCTTGATCTTTATAGGCATCGTAGAGTTTGGTGTAGTAGCGGGTTTCGTCCATGCAATTTGGACACCACGTTCCGATAATTTGTAGAATAACGACTTTGTCTTCGTAAGCTGCGCTTGGGAAAGCCAACGGCTTTCCCTCAGCGTCAGGAAATTCAAATTCCACCGTTTTATAGCCAGGAAGTAGGGCAGTCAGCTCATCAGCACTAGTGAGTTGAGTGGTTTCATCTTTAACAGCTCGCCAAGTTTCTTCCCAATGCGTGCCACTGTAGAACTTCCCTTTTAACGCCCCATTTGGATTGGCAGCGGCATTAAATACAAAGGCGTGCGCCCCATCGAACGTCGATAAATTCATCCGGTATCCAGAGGCATTGCCTTCTAAATATCGATAATCGCCAGTTTCGGTTAAAAACGTACCTGTCACGCGGTGGTCTTCAGTTTGTTTGAAGATGCCAATAGCTTGGGTAGTAACGCCTTCACTATCTTGAAAGGTCACGTTATATCGACCGGAAAAGTCGTGCGTGTTCACATCTTCGGGCAGTTCGAAGCGAGCTAGGTTTCCTTTTGTGGCTACAAAAGGAATCGCATAGTCTTTCTTGTTGTAATTATGCCAGGTTCCAGCTATGTTGTCTTTGGTGAACTGACCTTTAAACTCCGAACCGAAGACGGGCATTTTGATATAAACCGAATCGCCTTCGTAGCGAACATCGGTGACCTCAATCTGCTCCTCGGCATTTTTGAAGATTAAAGTGGTCGCATCTTTGACTTCAACCTGGAAAGGAATAACGCCTCGATCGCCAATGTCTAAGCTAAACAACCAATTAGAACCCGCTTGAAGATCTTTCGGTGCAGAATTACATGCCATCATGGAGAGTACGATTAAAACAAGAACTAATTTATTCATGAAGTGATTACGTTTTTATTGGACTTTTGGTTCATTTTAGTTCAACACCTCGTTAATCAAAGAATCCACGCGGTTTTGCTGAAGTAGGGCAGATTCAAATTTGTTAAAGACCTCTTCCTCAAACCCGCCCAATATGAGTAAGGTGTTTTTGAACTCCACCGATTTTAAATGGTCGTAGTTTTTAACCTCTAACGATTCAAAATCAATATCAGAAAGCAGAAAATCATACATCATCGTCAGCTTTCGATCACCAGAGGCCTTCGAGACTTCTTCCAATTCGTTTTGATAGGCATCTAGTAAGATCAATTCTTTGATGAATTCGGAATCAACATTTTGCCGGGCGTCAATGTAACCCTGTAAGTTTTTGTTCGAGAATTTATAATAAGTAATTCGTAAAATACTGGCTAAATATTCTTGAAGATTGTTGACTTCTTGTTCAATATTACTGTTGTTTAGAAATGTGTGGAAGTTATAATACGTGTCTACAATGGTATCCCGATAGTGTTGATCGCTAAGCAAATCCATCTTATTGACATTATTTTCTTCTAGGAGTTGGGCAAGGAGTTGATGGTTTGTGCGGTTTGCTTTTCGGGCATCGTTCCAATTGCTGATTTTTAGGGCTAAAAGAATACCTACCACGATCAGCACGATTTCACCGATCGCATAAGCAAGGTATTGCTTGAAGTTCTTTTGATTCATGAGTTCGTTTCGGGCTTTTCGGAAGACGGGCAGCATATTACACGACTTTCAAGTAACTACCGAGTAATTTCATTTGGTCGCCAAATTCAGCAAAGATTTCTTGAGCTGCTTCATCTTCATGGTGGCCTTCAAAATCGATGAGGAACCAGTATTTAAACTGCGCCCCCAGCTTCGCTGGGCGGCTGTCGATCTTCGTTAAATTGATGTTTCGCTTTTCAAATGCTTGCAATAAGTCCACTAAGCTGCCCGGTTCATCCTTAATCTTCGCCAATACACTGGTTTTATCGTGCCCACTTTTTTGATTCCGAAATTCCTTGGAGATAATCAAGAACCGGGTGCGATTATCTGCCGTGTCTTCTACATTGTAGAACAAAATCGGAATATCAAATGTTTTGGCAGCCACCAAAGAACACAAGGAGGCAGTTCCTTTGCTCTTTTTTGCGCGGCGAGCAGCATCAGATGTCGAGTCTACTTGAATGAAATTCGTATCGCCATCGAAATGTTCGTTTAGGAAGTTCTGACATTGCCGAAAGGCAATGTCTTTCGAGTAAATTGTGTGAATTTGAGTGACTTCATCTTCCACACTGGCTAGGGAAAAGTGCACGGGCTCGATCATTTCGGCAACAATTTTCACATCGCGCTCACTCAATAATTCAATGGTTTCTGTTACAGCGCCTGCTTGGTTGTTCTCAATGGGAATTACACCAAAAACAGCCCGACCAGAATCAATAGCATCGAATACCCCTTTAATGGTTTTCAATGGAAAATACGATCCAGTAGCTCCAAACCGGTTTTCAGCCGCTTGATGGGTGAAGCTGCCCTCAGGACCTAAATAAGCCACTTTTTCCGGCAATTCTAACGTCCTACTTACTGCGAAAATTTCAAGAAAAATCGCTTCAATAGCGGCTTTGCTTAACAAGCCTTTGCTCCGCTCATAAAGACGATCTACAATTACTTTTTCGCGTTCCGGACGGTAAATACCACTTTGTTGGTGACGTTTCAACTCGCCCACTTCTTTGATCACTTGCATGCGTTGATCCAAGAGTTCAATCAAATCGTTGTCTAAATTGTCTATCCGAGCACGTAAGTCTTCTAATGAAGTCATATGGTTAATGCATTATTAGTAAATAGCCTGCAGCCACAATAATAATGAGTATTGTTGTAATAATTTGCTGTCCAACTAAAATCAAAAAATATTTTCCGATGGTGGTTATCCAGTTTTCTTCAAAGATTTTCTTGAATAAATACACGGTGTATATAATCGTTATTACCGAAGCTAGAATGGCTCCAATCGGAAAACCAGGCTTTACCCATAAATCGAACAAGTATAAAAAGAAGGAAATCATGAAGGCAAAACCAGATAAGAAGCAATTAATTACTAAGTGTTCCGCATAATTGTATTTGTGGCCTTTATAGAGTAGCCAAGTAAACAGCGCACTAATCGGGATGGAAAGGAAGAAGAAAACATTCAAATATTTTCTCAGCACACTAAAGACTTCATTTTGGGCACTTATGAACTCTTGAAATTCTGCTTCTTTTTCTTGTTGTGTCTTAGGTGTTTCTTCCGTATCTGTATTCGATTTCTTTTTCAGCCTTTTGCCAATACTTTCTCCAAATTCAAATTGCTTTCGCGATTGTTCAAGTTGTTGTGAACCCTCTTGTAAATTGGGTACCATAAAGTTATTGGGATTCGAGACCAGAGGAATGATGGATAGGGTAATGGCTACAACAGCAAAGCGTAACGGATTAATAATCGAATGCCGATCTTCTGATAAATAAGTATCAATACTTCTTTTGGGGTGGAGTAGTAATGCCTTCATCGCGTAGGGAATGCCCACTTCGAAATTGAACACATCCAATACATACATGAAGAGTTCTTTGATTGTAATTCGCTTGGGCTGTTTATCCTGTTCGACCATATCCTAAAAATAGTAAACACATCCGTACTTCCAAGCCTTGGAACGAAACTTGTAATATGCAAAACAAGAAAAGTATCTTTGCCGTCCAATTGGAAAAATTTATGAAGCAAATCGTTATAGTCGCTTTATGGCTTGTAGGAGCAACACTAGGTTTTAGTCAGCCCGTTCAACCCGTAAATTATGCCGATGTAGAATCAGAAATTAGTAATCCTGCATCTAAGAACTATTTCCCTAAGCTATTAGAAGTATATAATACCTCGCCAGAGCTCCTCACTCCGGAGCAATACCGCTTGTTGTATTATGGCTTTACCTTTCAGGAAGCTTATCGTCCGTACGATAAAAATGAGCAGGAGGCAGAGTTAGCCAGTTTAATGGCTAGCAATATGGACACCATGGAGGATTACGAGGCGTTGGCCCAGAAAGCAAAAGCTATTTTGGCGGATGATCCCTTCAACTTGAAAATGCTGTACTACCTCAAGAACTTCAATATTACGCTGCTACGATTTGAGGAGAATATTCAAATTGATCGCCGCTTTGACGGCTTGATTGGAGCGATTTTATCGAGTGGCGATGGTAAGTCTGAAGAAAGTGCTTTTGCCATCAATACGATCTCGGATGAATACATGGTAATTCGAGCCTTTGGTTTGAAATCAACCGGTCAAGAATACGTTGGAAAAACCGACTATATCAGCTTAGCAGAAAACGACTTTGGGATTGCGGGCTATTACTTCGATAATGCACGATTAATGCATGTTGGTACGGCACAAATTGGCGTGGAGACATTAGACATTCAAGATGAGGAAATTCCTGAAGATGCGATTGAAATTGGAAGTAAGGAAGAAGTGAATCGCTTTGTGCCATTGGGCTTTGAAATCTTAGCTCAGGAGAAAGGCGATGTAGATGGCGATGGTGATTCTGACTGGGCATTAGTACTTCGGAAAGAAGGAGAAGAGCTCTTGTCGAATGCCGCTGCCGATGATCCAGAACCACGTATTTTAATGGTATTAACTCGTGCCAATGATGGCTTATTGGATGTGGCGTTTCGGAATGAAGCAGCTATTCCATGTATTGATTGTGGGGGCGAAACCGATCCGTTTCGTTCGTTAACTATTGGCGATGGTGTGCTTTCCATCGCTACCTTGGAAGCGGGCTTGTTAATCACAGAACGTGTGATGGAATTTGCCTACAATGCAGAGGCCAACCGATGGTTGATGCAGAAAGATATGTTGTCGAGTTATAAGAAAGGGAAGGAAGATAAAAAGCAGACCTTGACGGAGACGACTGAAGATTTCGGCGAGGTGGCCCTACGCGATTTTCAGTATTAAATGTTTTTTGCGTTGACGAGCCGCCGCTCCGCGGCGGCTTTTCCCAAGCAATGACAAACCAACTCACCACCCATATATACATACAAATCTCCTAACAACGTTAGTCGAATACCTGGTCTTGGGTGCAAGAAGTGCTCCCCAGAAAAGCGGATTTCTACATTTTGATCAAACAACGGTTTATAGGTGAGATGGAGGCTGGGCTGACCGCCTTGTATGCTTAACCGCGCCAACGGCGCGGTAATATGCCTCGTCCAATGGGGCGTTTCAATGTGTACATAACCGATTTTGTACACGGGTTTGCTGCCCAACAATCCACTGCGCATCGCCAGGGCTGATACATGATAGCCCGATTCTTCCATGTCGGTCGCTTGAAGCCACCACCAATTTTCGGCCGCTTTGCGGCCGAAATAATGCCCAACACTTCCTTTATAAGCGTCTAGTTTATATTCCTTCGACCCAATAGTAATCGTACCACTAAAAACCACTAGTGGTAAGTGCTTCAGTTGAACATCATAGATTTGTGCCGCTTCCAACGAATCAGGAAGCACCGACATCCAACTGCTGGCGGGTTGGAAACTTAAATCCCAGGCTAAATCTTCAAAACCCGCTCTTGTAGTATGAGTCTCTAACCAATTAGGCGCAGCCTGATGCCCATGAACGCCATACAAATCGCCCTTACTGTGAAATAAATATGTATGCACCTGCCAATCCGACGATGCCTTGTCCCGCGTCCATTCCACCCGCATTGCATGAATTCCGAAGTGGACCTGGAAATACCAGACCTCATAATTTCGATGCTCCCGAATGGTGAATTGGTTTGACATATTTTACTAATCTATTCATTTTGTCCCCCAAACGAAAACATCTTCGTTAAAACAGTGTATTTTAATTTTCAAAACCATAAATCACTCAATCATGAAAGAATTCATGCTCATTTTTCACGGACCCGATTATGCTGCACTCGGATTATCTCCAGAAGAAATTCAACTCCAAATGCAAAAATGGTTCGAATGGTCGGCCAAACTCGAACAAGAAAATAAGTTTAACGGCGGCCACGCCTTACACGCCGAAGGAAAAATCCTAAATAAAGATGGTGTCATCACCGATGGCCCATTTGCCGAGTCGAAAGAACTTGTTGGCGGCTATTTTATCATCAAGGCCAATAATTTAGATGAAGCCCTTGAAATCAGCAAAGACTATCCAGAATTTATACATGGAGGAACCGTCCAAGTTCGTGAAGTAGTTGTCTTCGATAACGAAGCCTAGTGGAACACAAAAACACAGAAGAAATTGTAGACCATCTTTTCCGACACGAGTATGGAAAGATGGTCTCTATTTTAACCCGAATATTCGGCTTTGATCACTTAGAAATGGTCGAAGATGTGGTGCAAGATACTTTTATAAAAGCCCTGAAATCTTGGCGGGAAAAAATCCCAGAGAATCCTCAAGGCTGGCTTATGCGCGCCGCAAAAAATCGAGCTATTGACATCCTTCGAAGAGGGAAGGTAGGGGCGAAAAAAATCACCGAACTCCCGAAAGGAACAGGCATTGCCGTGGTGAACGAACTTTTCCTCGAACATGAAGTGGCCGATAGCCAACTCAGAATGATCTTTGCCTGTTGTCATCCCCTGCTCAATAAATCCGATCAAATTGCATTGAACCTCCAATTGGTGTCCGGATTTGGGCAGAAAGAAATTGGTAAAGCCCTGCTGCTTCACCCAGAAACGGTAAAGAAACGACTTCAACGAGCTAAGAAAAAACTACGGGACAACCACACCGAATTAGACATTCCTACCGGCCAAGAACTGGCTACTCGAACAGAAACCGTACTTCAGGTTTTATACTTACTATTTAATGAAGGCTACTATTCCTCAAGTCCGGACGAGCCGATCCGTAAAGACCTTTGTGTGGAGGCGATGCGCTTAACCAAAATCGTTTGTCATCACGAGTTAACCAATGTGCCACAAGCCAATGTATTACTCGCATTAATGTGTTACCATGCCGCCCGAATCGAAAGTAGAGTAGGCGCGAACAATCATTTAATTCTCCTTAAAGACCAAGACCGCAGCCTTTGGAATCAAGAGTTGATTCAAATTGGTCACTACTATTTCTATCGAGGTAATGATGTTGAAACGCTTTCGAAATACCACCTTGAAGCAGCCATCGCTGGCCATCACTGCAATGCTAAAAGTTATGAGGAAACGAATTGGAAGAGCTTGAAGACCTTCTATACTTCTTTGTACTTAAGGACACAGAGCCCAATTGTACTCCTCAATAAGGCCGTTGTACTCATGGAAAACAATGAGCTGCTAGAAGCACGAGCCTTGGTAAAAAGTATCGATGAAGAAAGTATAAAAGGCAGTAAACACCTCTACCATTCGGTATTAGCAGAGATCTATAGAAAGCTCGACGATGAACCTATGTTCTTGCACCACAATGCACAAGCTATTGCGCTCACCAACAATCCCACGGAAAAGGAATTATTAGAACAAAGAAAACTGTAACATCGCTGCGCATTTAAACACTAACTTAGGCGTATGAATAGTTACCGGAAAGTACTGGAGTATATCAAACTTGCACTCAGGAACATCAGGGGTAACTTATTACGTACTATTCTTACTTGCTTGATTATCGGATTTGGAATCATGGCTTTGGTAGGAATCCAAACGGCCATTAAGTCGTTGGGCAATCAAGCCACGGCTTTGTTCTCCCCACTAGGAGCCAATCAAATTAACATTACGAACAGACAAAATGAGTTCGAGACCGACGATACTCGGAAACCCAATCCTGTTATTTCGTACGAAGAAGCCACCGAATTCAAACAACGACTGTCCTTCCCTGGGAAAGTAGCGATTACTGTTACCGGACCAAGCTTCATTGAATTCAGAGCTGGTGGCGAAAAAACCAATCCGACTTATGCCATGGTTGGTGTAGATCGCGATTACTTCGAATTGAATAATCAAGAGCTTTCCTACGGACGAAACTTTACACAGAATGAATTGTTTTCTGGAGTCAATGTTTGTATCGCAGGTTCGGATACTGTTGCAGAGCTCTTCGAAGGCCAAGACAAAGAGGAGGTGTTGGGTCAATCCATTATTGCTATGAACCAACGTTACCGAATCATTGGAATTTTAAAGAAATCGGGAGAAGGCTTTGGAAATAGCTCTCAGAATATTTTAGTGCCCATCAGTAATATCCATCGATTATACACCACGAAATACACCAATTACAACATTAAACTGGGCGTAGCTACGAACGATGCAATTACTCCTGCTATGGCCGAAGCCCGAGGTGTGATGCGGGCTGTACGAGATCTAAGAACCATCGATGAAGATAATTTTGCAATCAAAGATCAAGGTGCTGCAACAGATGGATTGAAAGACTTGCTCAATCAAGTAACTATGGGTGGATTAGTCATTGGTATTGTTACGCTTACTGGTGCGGCCATTGGTTTAATGAATATATTATTGGTGTCTGTCAGCGAACGTATTCGGGAAATTGGAATCAGCAAAGCTATTGGGGCATCTGTTGGGAATATCCGGCTTCAATATTTTGTTGAAGGCATGGTGATCAGTTTCATCGGAGGTATTATTGGAATTATCCTAGGTTTATTAGTAGGCCTATTAGTGGCAAAGCTAACCAATTCGGTGTTCCAAGTGCCTTGGGATTGGGTAGGAATTGGGATGACCATTTGTTTATTCGTGGGCTTAATTTCGAGTATTTACCCTGCGATTAAAGCATCGCGATTAAATCCGATTGAGGCCCTTCGTCAGAACTAAAATTTAGATTCAACCTAAACTGCTGCCCTGCTTTTGCAGGGCAGCGAATCCTAAATGGGAATTATTTATCTTTGCAAACTCAAATCAATTCGTTCATTTTCAATAAAACTAGCACATGGTTTTTGATTTAGACATGATCAAAAAAGTGTATGCTGAGCGCGCTTCCAAGTTAGAAAAGGTAAAGGAAGTCCTTCAGCGTCCACTTACACTTACTGAAAAAACATTATACACGCATTTGCATGAGACGTCTCCGCTTCAGAATTATGAGCGAGGAAAAGCCTATGTAAATTATAATCCAGACCGAGTTGCCATGCAAGATGCAACGGCTCAAATGGCATTATTACAGTTCATGCAAGCGGGAAAAAATAAAGTGGCTGTCCCTTCAACCGTTCATTGTGATCACTTAATTCAAGCGAAAGTAGGCGCGTCTGAAGATTTACAAAACGCCATTAATACCAGCAATGAAGTATTTAATTTCTTAGAATCTGTATCGAATAAATATGGTATTGGCTTCTGGAAGCCAGGTGCAGGGATTATTCACCAAGTGGTATTAGAAAACTATGCCTTCCCTGGTGGTATGATGATTGGAACCGATTCACATACAGTGAATGCAGGTGGTCTAGGAATGATTGCCATTGGTGTAGGTGGAGCAGATGCTGTAGATGTCATGGCTGGAATGCCTTGGGAATTGAAAAATCCAAAATTAATCGGGGTAAAACTTACAGGTCGATTATCAGGATGGACGGCACCTAAAGATGTGATTTTGAAAGTCGCTGAAATCCTTACCGTTAAGGGAGGAACTGGAGCTGTTGTGGAGTACTTCGGAGAAGGAGCACTTTCTATGAGTTGTACGGGTAAAGGAACGATTTGTAATATGGGAGCAGAAATCGGTGCTACGACGTCTACCTTCGGGTATGATGAAAGTATGGATCGCTACTTGAGAGCTACTGAGCGTGCAGAAGTAGCCGACTTAGCCAACGAAATTAAAGAGCATTTAACCGCTGATCCAGAAGTATATGCCAATCCAGAACAATACTTCGATCAAGTGATTGAAATCAACTTGTCGGAATTAAAGCCGCACTTAAACGGACCTTTTACACCAGATTTAGCTACTCCTGCTGGAAGCCTTATGACAGAGAAAGCTACCACCAACGATTGGCCACTAGATGTAGAGTGGGGATTAATCGGTTCTTGTACGAACTCTTCGTATGAAGATTTGTCGAGAGCCGCGTCTATTGCCCAACAAGCACTAGATAAAGGATTGAAGACAAAAGCGGAATTTGGTATCAACCCAGGTTCTGAACAAGTTCGCTACACGGCAGAACGTGACGGCATTCTTCAAGTCTTTGAAAAATTAGATGCTACCATCTTTACAAATGCATGTGGACCTTGTATTGGACAATGGGCCAGATATGAAGATCCTAAGAATGCGCCGAAGAATAGTATCGTGCATTCATTCAATAGAAACTTTGCCAAGCGTGCTGATGGAAATCCGAATACACATGCTTTCGTGGCCTCGCCAGAGTTGGTAGCTGCCATTGCTATTGCTGGACGTTTAGACTTCAATCCGGAAACAGATACGTTAATCAATGAAGCGGGTGAGGAAGTGAAACTCGACGAGCCTACAGGTTGGGAATTACCACCAAATGGTTTCGACGTGAAAGACAATGGTTACCTGGAGCCGATGGAAGATGGTAGTGGTGTTGAAGTAAAAGTAGATCCAAATAGTGAGCGATTAGAGCTGTTAACGCCATTTGCTGCTTGGGATGGGAAAAACATCACCGGTGCTTATCTCTTGATTAAAGCATTCGGGAAGTGTACTACAGACCATATTTCTATGGCAGGTCCTTGGTTACGTTACAGAGGGCACTTAGATAATATCTCGAATAACATGTTAATTGGTGGAGTAAACGCTTACAATAAAGAAACCAATAACATTAAGAACCAAATTACAGGCGATTACGGCGCAGTGCCAGCGACTCAACGTATGTATAAACTCTTCGGGGTGCCGACCATTATTGTAGGCGACCATAACTATGGAGAGGGTAGCTCTAGAGAGCACGCAGCTATGGAGCCGCGTCATTTAGGAGTTCGTGCTGTTATTGTAAAATCGTATGCTCGGATTCACGAGACGAACTTGAAAAAGCAAGGCGTGTTAGCGTTAACCTTCGCCAATGAAAGCGACTATGATAAGATCCAGGAAGATGATGTATTCAACTTCGTAGACTTAGATCAGTTTGCTCCAGGAAAGCCAATTCATATTGATGTAGTCCATTCAGATGGAAGTGTGGATCGTATTGCAACGAACCATACGTATAACGACTACCAAATTAGTTGGTTTAAAGAAGGAAGTGCCCTGAACTTGATCCGAAAGGAAGAAGGTTTAGTGTAGCATAATCTTGTTGAATAGATATCGACCCCAGCAATTAATTGCTGGGGTTTTTTCATTACAGTCAAGCTTATTTTAAATAACATAAAATTGAAGTACTTTTGATTCATGAAGAATCTTCTATATGCTTTTATTGCAGCAACCGTATTTATGGTAAGCTGCGCCGATGATATTACTGTGACTCAAGTAGGTGGAGATGATCCAGTTGATCCTACTGCAGAATCTTATTTCTTTCCTTTAGCCAACAATAACTTTTGGGAATATGAGAGTGAAGGCGAAGTCTCTGGCGTTCAAATTGTATCTAGCCAGAACGTTAACGATACCACTTTCTACAATCTTAGCGACATCCCTACAAACGTTTCTGCAGGTCAAATGTATTATGAAGGCAATAGAGGCTATGTCATCTCTGGCGAAGATGATGATGGTTTTATTATCGATGTCTCTGATATTAATCAACCCTATCTATTTCTAGACGACAACCTTCCTGTAGGAGGAACTTGGGAGTACAATATTGAAGTTGAAGATGCTGGAGAGACTATCCAATCTAGATATGTGAATACCATTGCAGGGCGACAATCTTCCATTGTAGTGAATGGACAGACATTCAACGATATTAAAGTCACCGATTTAGACCTTTATTTCAGTGAAAATGGAGGGCCAGAAATCTTGTTTATAGATGCTTCGCTCTATTGGGCAAAAGGAATTGGATTGGTGAAAACAGAATTAGCTATTCCACTTTTTTCTCCTGATGTTTCCACAGGCGACCTTACTGACTACCAGATCAATTAATCAAAAACTTTTCGCTCTCTCCATGTAAGGCAATAAAGATGGGGCAATGGATGTACTAGCAAAAAGGCGCTTAAAGAAATCGGTATAGTGAGCGCTACTT
>JAHQVX010000048.1 GCA_019634125.1 Saprospiraceae bacterium | reverse complement strand
TCAAAGACAGCAAAAACGCAGCTTCCGGTACCCGTCATCCTGGCGGGCGCAAAGGATAACAGCCAGGACAAGGCGCTTTCAACTTCTGGATAGTTTTTGCTTAATGCTTGAATACACCTTCGCCATAGGCGGGAAGTCTCTAAAACATTGGCCTTATCAATCAACGTTAAATGCTTATTTCGCTTCATGGCCGCTTCAAAGGCCAATTTCGATACCGCATTGATTTCATCTTCATTATACAAGCACATGTCAAAAGCAGCATGTTTGCTTTCATCGGTGTAGCCTTTGTCGCCAAAATAAATGCCACTAGCCAATTCTCGATAAATCAGAAAATCTACATCTTTCACCGCTTCTGGTTTAAGAGGCGATTTGTCAATGAGCGCCGGATAGATGGTTGTAGGTCGAATATTTGTATGCAATTTCAATGCTTTACGAAGCTTCAACAAGCCTTGTTCGGGCCGAACCTCTAAGTTGGGACTGTTGTCGTATTTGGGATCACCTACCGCACCCAGTAACACCGCATCACTACTCAGACAAGTTGTGATGGCTTCCTCAGTGAGGGGAATACCATGCTCATCAATAGAACTGGCACCAATTAAAGCAGGCAAAAATTGAAAGTCATGTTGAAATTTTTTACCTACTACAGTTAATACTTTTAGGGCTTGGTCGACCACCTCTGGGCCAATGCCATCTCCTTTTAAAACAGCTATTTTTTTCATTGAAATCCGATTGCTGGTACAGTGTGCGCGGCCTCGAATGCGGTGATTTCGTCTTGAATACTTACCAAGTAATCTAAGTCTGTATATCCTTTTAGAATACACTGTTTCCGAAATGCATCGATTTCAAAGTGCGCACTTTCGTCATTAAATTTTACCGTCTGGTCGTTTAAATCGACCGTGATTTTTGTTGAGGGATTATTTTGAATGGCCTGAACACAACTTTCCCAAAAAGCAGGTGCTACTTGTAATGGAATAAGTCCGTTGTTCAACGCGTTTTGCTTAAATATATCCGCAAATGAAGTGGCCATAACCACACGGAATCCAAAATCCATCAAGGCCCAGACCGCGTGTTCACGGCTACTTCCACAACCGAAATTCTCGCCACCAATTAAGAGCTCACCCGAATATGTAGATTGATTGAGTACAAAATCGGGATTGGGTTGTGTATTGGGTAAGTAGCGCCAATCGCGGAATAAGTTTTCGCCAATGCCCGTTTTCACGGTTGTTTTTAGAAAACGAGCGGGAATAATTTGATCGGTATCAATATGATCGATCAACAGGGGGATAGCTGTCGTAGTGAGTTGATCAAACTTCTTCATAGGACATCATTTCGCGTACATCAGTAATTGTTCCGGTAATCGCGCAAGCCGCGGCAGTTAATGGGCTAGCCAACATGGTTCGAGCGCCAACGCCTTGTCGGCCTTCAAAATTTCTGTTGCTTGTACTAACACAGTACTCGCCTTTCGGCACTTTATCTTCATTCATTCCCAAGCAGGCACTACAACCGGGCTGACGGAATTGGAAACCTGCTGCTTCAAAAATCTTATCCAAGCCCTCTTCAATGGCTTGTTTTTCGACTTGCTTTGAGCCAGGGATGACCATGGCATTAACATGAGGAGCCGTTGTCCGTCCCTTGACCAGACTGGCGGCCAGCCTTAAGTCTTCAATTCGGGCATTCGTGCAACTGCCAATAAATACGTTTTCGATTCGCTTTCCAATCAAGGATTGGCCCGCCTCCACTGCCATATATTCCAGCGATTTTTTCGGGGCTTCAAGTGGGACTTGATCTTGAATCTTAATGCCTAAACCCGGATTTGTTCCATAGGTAATCATGGGGTCAATATCTGACGCATGGAAGGTTACTTCCTTATCGAAAGTGGCCTCGTTGTCGGAGTATAGGGTTTTCCAATAGGCTTGAAGCTGTTCCAGATCTTGGTCTTTAGGCAGGAATTTTCGACCTTTTAAATAGTCGAATGTTTTCTGATCGGGGGCAACAAGGCCTCCACGGGCACCGAGTTCGATGCTCATATTACAGACGGTCATACGTCCTTCAATGCTCATGGCTTCGAAGGTGGTGCCCGCAAATTCTATGAAATGGTCGGTAGCTCCGCTGGTGGAGATTTGCGATGCGATATAGAGGATGACATCTTTTGGGGTTACGCCTTTACCGAGCGAGCCGTTTACTGAAATTCGCATTTTCTTGGGCCGTTTCATGATGAGGCACTGTGCGGCCAGGGTTTGGGCCACTTGACTGGTTCCGATTCCGAATGCCACGGCGCCAAGGGCGCCGTGGGTGCTGGTGTGACTATCTCCGCACACCGCAGTAATGCCAGGTAAGGTCAACCCCAACTCAGGACCAATCACATGAACAATACCTTGAAAAGGATGACCTAAACCATATAATTCAACGCCGAATTCCTTGCAATTGGCAATTAATGTATCCACTTGCTTCCGACTTAACGCTTCTTGAATCGGTAAATGTTGATCCTTAGTTGGCACATTATGATCGGCCGTAGCCACTGTATTGTTGATTCGAAAAACAGGTAGGCCTTTCTCTTTCAACTCCGAAAATGCTTGAGGACTGGTGACTTCATGTACAAAATGCCGATCGATGTACAAAACATCTGTGACGGCATCAATCTGCTTCACCACATGCTTATCCCAGATTTTATCGAGAAGTGTTTTACCCATGCTTATACATTGACTTTCTCAAACATAGGCACGATTTCTTGTGCCAAATCCGTGTCAACGACTTCTTTCTTCTGATCCGCAATTTCCAAAAACTTCGAATACGCTCGATTCAAGTCAACATCGTTTAATGGACAACCAATTTGGTCTAATCGATATGCCAATGCTCTACGCCCACTTCGGGCAGTAAGCACAATATTATGTCCTTCAACACCAACATCTGCTGGGTCAATGATCTCGTAAGTAGATCTGTTTTTAATCAATCCATCTTGGTGAATACCCGATGAATGGGCAAATGCATTTCGGCCAACAATCGCTTTATTGGCTTGTACGGGCATACCCATAGTCTCAGAGACCAATCGGCTGACTTCAGTAATTTTCTTGTATTGGATACCGGTTTCAAAACCCAGTTCATGATGATGTTGACGCAACACCATAGCCACTTCTTCCAAGGCCGCGTTTCCAGCACGTTCGCCTAAGCCATTCATCGTACACTCCACTTGTCGAGCACCGTTCTGCACGCCTGATACTGAATTCGCAGTAGCTAAACCCAAATCATTATGGCAGTGTGTAGATACAATTACATTATGCACACCAGCCACATTCTCCATAATATACTTGATTTTATGCCCGTACATATCTGGCAAACAGTAGCCTGTTGTGTCTGGAATATTTAACACCGTAGCTCCAGCTTTGATGACTGCCTCCAAAACCTGGCATAAATACTCTAAATCTGATCGGCCGGCATCTTCCGCATAGAATTCTACATCTTCTACAAAACCTTTCGCGTACTTGACAGCAGCTACAGCTCGTTCCAATACTTTCTCACGAGTAGAATTGAATTTATACTTGATATGGCTATCAGACGTTCCAATTCCTGTGTGAATTCTTGGACGCTTTGCATATTGTAAAGCATCTGCTGCCACATCAATATCTTTTTGAATCGCCCTAGACAACGCACAGGACGTAGCTGTTTTCAAAAGTTTAGAGACTTCTTGCACCGCTTCAAAATCGCCTGGGCTTGAATGCGGGAATCCAATTTCTAAAATATCGACGCCTAAATCTTCTAAAGCAGGCCCCAAAATTTTCTTTTCGGCAGTAGTTAACTTACACCCCGGGACTTGCTCCCCATCTCGAAGTGTAGTATCGAATATATAGACGCGTTGACTCATAGTTTTTGATTGACGCCCGAAAATGGAGAAAAGCCGCTCAATAAAAAAAGAAAGATTAAATCATTTCTACAACACCAAAAGATCTATATTTAAGCTTTAAATACTGCTAAACAGTTAGTTACGAAAATATTTTTACGATGTCCAAAATCAAAGAGAATCGAATTTTTCAATTAATTTCTACCTTAAACAAGGCCGAAAAGCGCCACTTCCAACTCTTTGCCAAGCGGAATCAACAAGAAAGCAGTCTCTTATTCTTACAAGTCTTCGATGTGTATTCCAAATACGGCATGGTAGCCGATACTTTATTATTGGAAAAAATACCTTCCATCAAGCCGAGTCAACTCTCTAATATTCGGAACAATTTATACCGTCAATTATTAGCTTCATTACGACTCCAACACCAGAAAACCAATGCAGACATAGCGATCCGTCAAGAAATTGATTTCGCTAAAGTGTTGTACAATAAAGGCCTTTATCGCCAAGCGCTACAACTTCTAAATAAAGCAAAGGCACTTGCTCAACAGCAAAATAGCAACATTCTAGCCCTTGAAATCTTGTTCTTTGAAAAAGCGATTGAATCACAAAATATTACAAAAAGTATCGGGAATAGAGCTGCAGACTTAATTCAAGAATCTGAGTTCATCTATAGTAAACTCAAGGATACCCTGCACTATTCTAACCTCGACTTAGAACTTTATGCTTACTATTTGAAAAACGGGTTCTGTAAATCCGATCAAGAAGTAGAACGCTTCGATGGTTTGTTTTTAAAAAAGCTAAACGACGTATCTATATCAACAGAAGACTTTTACCCGCAACTTTATTCCTTTCAGTGTCTGTGTTGGTACAATTATATTAAGCAAGACGTAGAACAGTATTATTCTACAGCCAAACAATGGGTCCAGTTGTTTCAAGATTTTCCAGAAATGGCTACTGAACGACCTACCATATACTTAAAAGGCATTCACAACTGTATAAGCGGGGCATTCATGAATACCGATCACCAAGGATATAGACAGTATTTCGACTTGTTAAAGCATTTCCCCAAATCCCATCCTAAAAAACTGACGTGGAATGAACAAGGTGTCTACGATTTGTATTACAACATGCATGAAATTGACTTGCATTTCGATAACGGACGTTTTGATGAATATTTATCCAAACGTCAATCTTTAGAAATATTAATTGAAACCAATCCCTACCATTGGGATGCACATAGAATTGCGGTATTTCGGTATAAATTGGCTTGCCTATTCATTGGTGTACGCGCGTACAAAAACGCCATCGACGAATTCAATGAGATTCGGCAGCTCTATAGACCAGGGTCTAAATCAATGGTATTGCGCTTTGTGCGGATTCTTTCTGCATTTTGTCACCTCGAAATGGGTAATATGCGTTTGGTCAATTCTACAGTCCAAACGCTCAAAAAGGATCTTGCCAATTCAAAAAGCCGACATGAACCCTTAGAAAAGTTACTGGTTCGATTACTCGACCGCTTCACCCGGATTGGCGAATGGGATAAAAAACAGGAAATTCAAGCAACCCTTGTGCAGGTAAATGCATTGCAAAAAGATCCCTATGCACAGGTGGCCTTCCTACACTTTTTTGCGGAAGAGTGGCTAAGCTCGTTGCTTTTTAACAAAGATGCGCAGGATGTGATTGCAGAAAAGGCAGCTGCATCCCATTGAAATAAGCTATTTTTAGCCTGAAAATTGATGCATTGAAAGAAAAGATTCAGGCTTTGATAGACCAAGAGATCGCTGCTATACGCAATATTCCTGTAGATGGAATCATTGACGAAGCTATTGCTATTATCCACGAGCAAGTCCATATTAAAAAAGGGAAAGTAGTGGTTTCGGGCATGGGAAAAGCTGGGCAAATTGGAAACAACATTGCTACTACGCTGAGCAGCACGGGCACTACCGCGGTATTTTTACACCCGAGTGAAGCGCAACATGGTGATTTAGGCATTGTGCAAGAAAACGATGTGTTGTTTATGATTTCCAACTCAGGAAAAACCAGAGAGCTTATTGAATTGGAATACTTGGTAAAACGCCTTCACCCGAACATAAAAATCATTGGACTTACTGGAAATTCAGAAAGTCCCTTGGCCAAGTTTGCCGATGTGAGTTTGGAAACAGGCAGCCCGAAAGAAATTGGACCACTTGGTTTAACCCCGACTACAAGTACTACAGTAATGACGGTGGTTGGAGATATTCTAGTGATTCTAATGATGGAAAAAATTGGGTTCACTAAAGAAGAATATGCTAAGCGGCATCATAGTGGGTATTTAGGTCAGAAAGCCCGAGGAGAAAAAGGGTAATTGGAATTAAGAATTTAGAAATAAGAGTTAAGAATTGGAAAAGTTTTTTTTAATAGCGGGACCATGTGCCATTGAAGGCAGGGATATGGCCTTTGATATTGCTGGTGCAGTAAAAGAAATATGCGATGACTTAGGGATTCGCTACATTTTTAAAGGCAGTTACCGGAAGGCCAATCGGAGTAGATTGGATAGTTTCACGGGTATTGGCGACGATTTGGCGTTAAGCATTTTAAAAGAAGTGGGCGACACATTTGGTATAGAAACGATTACTGATGTACATGAAAGCGATGAGCCGGCAAAAGTCGCCGAGTATGTTAGTCATATTCAAATTCCCGCATTTTTATGTCGGCAAACGCAGTTGTTATTAGCAGCCGGTTCCACCGGCTGCACCGTCAATATCAAAAAAGGACAATTCCTAAGTCCTGAAGCCATGGGCTTTGCGGTAGATAAGGTAAAGAGCACAGGCAATAACAATGTTTGGGTCTGCGAACGAGGCGTAAGCTTCGGCTATGGCGACTTAGTAGTTGACGCCACTTCCATCCACCGAATGAAAGTTCATGGTGTTCCAGTAGTCATGGACTGTACCCACAGCGTTCAGAAACCAAATCAAACTGCAGGGGTAACAGGCGGAAACCCCGAACTTATTGAATCTATCGCGCTATCTGCCATGGCTACTGGTGCAGATGGTTTCTTTATTGAAACCCATCCAGATCCAAAAACCGCGAAAAGCGATCCACACACGATGTTACAGCTATCGAAGCTTCGGCCCATTCTCGAAAAAGCACTTAAAATTCGTGCAGCTATTCAATAGACCACCCAGACTATGAGACCTATTTCCTTTCATAAAAAACCGGTTAAATTCCTCGTACTCGATGTAGATGGCGTACTCACGGATGGGGGCATGTATTTACTCTCTAGTCAGCATGCTAAAAAATTCAATGTTAAGGATGGCCTTGGCATCAAACTCGCCCATCAAGCAGGCATTCTTGTAGGCATTATTAGCGCTAGTAAGAACAATACCATTATTACTACCCGAGCGAAAATGTTAAACATTCCTCAGAAATATGTTTCGGTGGGAAATAGCGATAAACTATCTGTTCTAGAAGACTGGCTCAATAAATTAGATATCAGCCTAGAAGAAGTGGCCTACATCGGGGACGACATCACCGATATTCCCGTGTTGGAGAAAGTGGGCGTAGCTGTTTGTCCGAACGATGCCGTCAAAAAAGTGAAGGCCGTGTCAGAAATTATCGTTCTGGAGAAAAATGGCGGCGAAGGCTGTGTGCGTGAATTTATCGACGAGTATTTACTCGACTAATACTGTGTTCTGACAGAGATGTCGTATTAAAGTCAAGGCTTTTGGGCAAATGTGACATACATGCCGTAGATATGTCGTAAGCTTTATTTTAGTGAATCTATAGTTTTGGTTCAAACAAAAAAAGAACACATGGAAAACATTGGAAAGCAAATTTTAGACGCCCGCAAACGCAAAGGCTATTCTCAAAATGAATTGGCCGAGCTGACAGGTTTAAACATCCGAACCATTCAACGAATCGAAAAAGGCGAAACCGAACCGAGAGGTCATAGCATGAGAAAGTTATTTGAAGCCTTAGACCTAGAACCAGAAGAAGTCTTAGATTATGGAAAACGAGAAGATATTGGTCTTATTCAAGTGTTACATCTTTCAGTATTAGCTGGATTAGTTATACCCTTAGGAAATATCCTTGCACCTTTAATTATTTGGTTAGCGAATAGGAATAAAATACAACGTTTAGACACGCAAGCGAAGAACCTCATTTTTTGGCAAAGTCTCTTCCTAAGCCTGATCATTTTTTTAGTACTATTCCTGTTCTTTGGAATAATAACTACAGATGTCGGCAGTCAGATTTCATGGGTGGCCCTTCCCATATTTGTTGTCATTTCTGTCTTCATCTTTGCCCTCTACCCCATCATCATTACCCTTCTTATGTTTAAATATGGCGTAAAAAATTATTACCCAAGGGTCTTCCGGTAAGGGTTAGCCCACTGTAAGTAAACAAGTGACTTCATCGCCGTAGCTATCTACTATGGTGATGAGGTGTTTACCTACTTCTGGTTGGACTTCCATTTCGTGGATATCTGTTGTTGACCCCATAAATTCATCATCTACATACCAAAACACTTCTGTGGAAGGTTTTTTATGAGCGAGGCGCATAACGAGTTTCTCTTTCTCCCCATCTAAGTCTTTTGGCAGAATTACCTCTGAATTGGGGCGAGGATAGATGAGCGACATATTATTTTCATCGGCACTACTTAAGCAACCTGGGTATAGACTTGGCAGTGACTTGTAAGTTGGGTTATTCTGTTTATAGTACCATTCCATGGCCGCTGGAAGCACAAAATAATTTTTAGCCATCGGAATATTCCCGGTGGCACACCCTTCGCCAATTCTATGATTGCCATCGGAAGTTAGGAGTACTATTTCATGATACGGACAAGGTTCGGAAGTCAGGCACATTTCGCCCACAAGGAGTTCTTTAGTGTCTAGGCAATTAGGGCCAGCCAAGAAACCGCTTTCCGAGCAGGTTTCTGCAGGAAAGAGTTCTTCGTACGGAGCCTCATACCAATTCGCATTGGGGACTTTACGAAATACATCAAACAGCAGCGGAGCTGCTGTTTTTAGTCCTGTTAAGCCTGGGCGACCTTCGCCATCGGCATTCCCGACCCAAACCCCAACCAAATAATCCTGATTCCAGCCAATAGCCCAAGCATCACGATGCCCGAAACTCGTTCCAGTTTTCCAAGCAATACGCTTTGGAGCGGTAAAATAATTCAACGTCTGCTCTTCGAATGGCCGTTTTACTTCCGTTAATGCCTGGCTCATTTGCCAGATAGACGCAGCACTGACTTCCGGAAATTGCTTCACTACCCGACCCTTATCGTAGTTATCGCGCAGTAATAACTTCGGATCCACCCACTCATTCGAAAAATAATGCCCATCACTTTCCGAGTAATGCGTTAACGTAGAAGACATAGATGTATACACCTTACACAAGTCCCACAAAGAGCTCTCTGCTCCACCCAATATCAAGCTTAATCCATAATAATGCGCGGTTTTATTGATGTTTGTCAGCCCAAATCGGTTCAACTCTTGCTGAAATCGGTTCACTCCATGGGTTTTGAGCATGCGCACACTTGGGACATTCAAAGAACGGTACAACGCTTCATCGGCGTTCACCACACCTCGGTAATTCTTATCGAAGTTCCTTGGATTATAACTGCCGTAAAACGTAGGAATATCGGGGAGAATTTGCTCCGGCAATAATTCCCCAGCATCTAACATGGATGCATACAACATAGGTTTTAGCAAAGAACCCGTACTGCGATTGGCAGGAATAATATCCACTTCGGAATGGTGCTCCTTTTCTGTTTTCGCATTGCCGACATAACTAACCACTTGGCGGGTTGGAATATGGATGACTAAGACAGCTGCGTTGTTTACTCCATTGGCCGACCATTGCTCCATATGGCGAGAAACGGCTTTGTTATTATGATCTTGCAACTGAAAATCGATGGTAGAGTTCAAGGACTCGCCAGGATAAGCCAAATGAAGTCGCTCCAGAAGGTGATTGGCATGCCGAGGCAGTATGTGCGGGGCATCGGGCAAGGGCTCTAAAGTGGCCAGCCTAAGCGTTTCCGCATCAATTTCGCCTTTTTGGTGAAGCTTTTCGAGCAGTTGATTGCGCTTCTGGAGCAACGTCGCTCGGTTTTTATCCAAATGCACCACTGCCGGGGCATTGGGCAGGACGGCTAGGGTGGCTGACTCCGCCCAGCTAAGCTGGGCGGAAGGAATCCCAAAGTATCTCCAACTAGCTGCTTCCAAGCCTACCACGTTACCCCCAAAAGGTGCATAAGAACTGTAGAGCTGCAAGATTTTCTTCTTTGAATAACGCACTTCCAAGCGCGTGGCTAAAATGAGTTCTTTTAGCTTTTCCCAATAGCTTCTAGGTTGGTTTTTTCGAGCCAATCGAATGGTTTGTTGGGTAATCGTACTT
>JAHQVX010000005.1 GCA_019634125.1 Saprospiraceae bacterium | reverse complement strand
CGATGAGATTCTATGGTGTGTGGACTTAAATGGAGTTGTTCCGCAATTTCTTTCGTGGTAAACTCATCCGCGATTAAGCGAATAATCTCCCGTTCTCGTTCAGAAATAGACGCTGTACTTTTCATTTCCCGTAAGCTTTCCATGATCAACTTACTCGTCTCTTGTGAATAATAGCTACCTTCTTGGTGAACGGTGTGTATGGCTTGAACTAACGTAACCTTATCTACATCTTTTGACAAATAACCAGAAGCGCCTGCTTTGAAAATATTTTTAATGAATTCTGGGCTGTCGTGCATTGTTAAGGTTAAAATTTTAATAGACTTATTAAAGTCTTGCACTGCACGAATCGTGTCAAAGCCATCCATTTTTGGCATTTCAATATCCAATAGAATTACATCGGGTGTCTGATCTGGTAAAAGATCGAGCACTTCTTTACCATTGGCTGCCTGGCCAATTACTTCAATATCACTTTCGTTGTCTAGTAAGGACACTAATCCTTGTCTGAACATGGTGTGGTCATCTTCAATGATTACTGAAGGCATTAGATTGGAATTTCAATGTTAAAAATAGTACCTCTTCCTTCTTGCGAATCGATGTTGAACAACCCATTTAAATAGTCAATACGGGTGTTTATACTTCTGAGGCCTAAGCCGGCTTTTTGTTGAGTCATATCAAAACCCTGGCCATCATCTTCAATCATCAGGCTTAGGTGCTTTGCATATTTATTTAAGTCAACAGTCAAGCTTTTGGCTTGAGCATGTTTCAATACGTTTTGTAAAATTTCTTGGAAGATTCGATAGACCTGGACTTCTTTCACTTCTTCAATTCGATGCTCCATGTTGTGGTGATGAAACCGGATATTTAAGTCTTCACTTGAAATACTATCTAGACTGGTTTGCATGGCAGAGACCAGTCCGAATTTCATCAGTTCAGCTGGCATCATATTGTGGGAGATACTTCGAACTTGAGTCGCGGTTTTCTTCAACATTTCAATCGGGCCTTGAAGAATTTCAGGCTGTAGCTGATTCTCTTGGACTTTGGTTTTGAGTTGACTGGAAGTCAACGAAAGCATAGCGCCGATACTATCGTGTAAATCTTGGGCGATGCGTTTACGTTCTGCAATTTGAGTTTCTGTAATCGCTTCAATTAAAGCTTGTTGTTTCTGGCTGTTTGCCCTAGCTTGGTTCATTTTAGACAAGGCGAAGAACAGCCCAATAGCTGCAGCTAGTGTCCCACTCAACCCAAAAATCCATCCTTTTTGACGGTTGATAGATGCTTCTTGTTTTAAGATTTCTTTTTCTTTCTTTTCCGATTCATACTTTTCTTCTAACTCAGTTACCGCCTTCATTCGATTTTCATTCAGCAAACTATCGTTCAATGCACTGTACGCCTTGAAATATTCAAGTGCCTTATCTCCTTTGCCCATTCTTTCATAAAGCGCTGAAGCGGTCAGAAGTCCATCTCTATGGAAGTTGATATTGCCGAGTTCCTTAGTTTTCTTCAGCCCAATTTCGAGTTGTTGATTGGCCTTTTCAAAGTCTCCAAGATTCATATAGGCTGCCCCCACATTCTGGTAGCCGATGGCAATGGAGGATAAGTCATCAATTTCTAAGGCCATATCTAATCCTTTTTGGTAGAATTCTAAGGACTTTTGAAACAGACCTTGTTCTTCATAGAGTTGCCCGAGATTTCCCGTGCTTCTGCATACGGCAAGTTGATTCCCTAAGACTTTATTGATTTCTATATCTTCTAAAAACATGGCTTCTGAAGCAGCATATTTTTGTTGGATGGCGTACACAATGGCTAAGTTAGAAGTGCCCCGTGTTGCTTGGTCTAGCCGGTTGGTGGTTTTCCCTTTTGCAATGGCTTGGTTTAAGTAGTCTTCTGCTTTTTCCCAGTTTTGTAAGCCCATATACACCACACTGATGTTGTTGAATATATTGGCTTTCTCAGACTCTATTTTCAAAGAGTCTGCGATACGAAGTGAGTTTAGATGTGCCTCAATGGCTTGTTCATAGTTGGTAGTGTAGTAATGATTGGTTCCGATCGTTGCATATACATGAATGTGGTCTTTGGGGTCAAGTTCGTCAAATTCCACCGCTAATGCCTGTTTTCCTAGTTCAATGCTTTCGGTGTATTGATGTTGGTAGAGTTTTACCCGAGCAGCGTAGGAATAGAAGTCGAAAAGCGCTTCGTTATCTTCCGCTTTATTGACATAGGCTTCGGCTTGTTCAATATATTCTGCAGCCTGATTGGGGGCATTGATTTGTGTTTCACGGGCCAACTCCAACAATGTCGAAAATCGATCCTTCCCAGACAAGGTTTGTAAAACTTGCTCCAAGCTATCAATAACTTGAGGATTTTGGCCATTTTGAGTTAATGGAACGAGAAACAAAAACAAAGCAAATACAAGTCTTGACTTCATGCGATGAGGTTGGTTTTCTTAAAGTTACTAGTTTCCTACAATGACACTGATGTCTTTTCCAATTACGTATGAAGTGCCTCCGCTACTACCACCGCCGATACCTGTATAGCTGTTTCTGAAAAACGTACTATTGGATCTACGGCTGATCTCGACGAGGTTTAAGATAGCTGGTCCGCCTTCGTAACCTGCATTGCCATAAGCATCTAGCCAATATCTGCCTGGTAAGACGTTCGTAATTTTTCTGAGTTGAATGACGTCGTATTGGTGCAATTGTCTTCCATTGACCCATACTCCAGTATTTCCGTTAGATGCATTTTCTTTGAGTCGTCCACCAATTTTTATATAGGGCATCACAAATCCAAGGGTAGGACCTCCTTCAATGCCCCACGCGCCACATATGTTGTCGTACCAATATTTTCCAGGTTGAATGTTTATGTTATAGGCTTGGTGGAGTTCTTTAATGGTTGAAGATGAAATGACTTCGCCATTAATGTAGACTTGTTTTGTGGGCTGGCCGTGGGCTTGTATGCTCAGGAAGAGCAGAATAATAATATAGGAGAATTTCATGGTCGTTATTTGAGTTTAAAGTTCCTGATAAGGCTGTATTTATCTATCCCAGCTATACGCTAGAAGTTGAATTGGCTGAAAACTACTAGTGGTTGAGTATTACGTTTGGATTAAATCTGCGTGACAGACTTGGAATGGGTTGGCATTTAGTAAATTAGTAGCGATGAGCCATTTAAAGATCTATACTTCAGAGGTGACAACTCCTATTATCAATGCTCGAGCGGGAGAGACAAAGATTGGTCAGAGTATCCAGTATTTGGAATTGGGAGAAGCATCTTGGCCAGCTTCGCTGGCCAAGCATCCCGCCAAGTACGTTTTGTTGGGCATTCCCGAAGATATTGGCGTTCGAGCCAATGGAGGTCGCCCCGGAGCAGCAGGCCAATGGATGGCCTTTTTGAAGGCCTTCTTGAACTTACAAGTTAACCTCTATTTATCTGGCGAAGATATTTTATTGCTCGGCCATGTTGAAGTGGCTGACCTCATGGAGCAATCGCGTACTTTGACTGCGAAATTAGACGACTTGCGTGCCCTCACCGCACAGGTAGATGAACGCGCTACACCAATCATTAAGGCCATTGCCGAGGCAGGTAAAATTCCGATTGTCATCGGTGGTGGGCATAATAATGCATATGCTTGTATTCGAGGCGTGAGTGAGGCGGTTGGCCATCCGATTAATTGCCTGAATGTAGATGCCCATACCGATTTAAGGCCGCCCGAAGGGCGGCATTCTGGCAATGGCTTTACCTATGCTATGCAAGAAGATTTCCTCGAGAATTACTATATCTACGGCATTCATGAAAGCTATACGCCCAATGATATCTACGAGTTTATTCTCGCCAACTATGCCCAAATTGGCTTTACCCGATTTGAGGCTATTTTAAAGAACGATCCCTATTTTAAAGAAGCACTCGAAGAAGCCGTTGAATTTTTAAAGTCCTCAGAAGTAGTGGGATTAGAAATTGATTTAGATGTAATGGCCTACATGCCTTCCAGCGCACTACAACCCGATGGTTTTTTAGTGCGTGAAGTGCGTCAGCTCATCCGACAAGTAGCGGATGCAATTCGGTTTTCTTATTTACATGTTTGTGAAGGAATTCCCGGCGTAGAAGGTTCTGATAGTGAGCGCTTAGTGGGGAAGGCCTGTGCTTGCCTCGTGGCTGATTTTATTAAGATGTACCAGGAATAAAAAACCTCCGCAGCTTGCTGCGGAGGTTTTTCCATCATAAAGAGATAGTAGCTAGTTCGTTTCAATATCTAATGGAATAAAATTCTCATAAAAGAAAACATTCGCCAACCTATCAGTATTGATTACCAATGGGTGAATTTCTTTAATCGCAGTATTCAAATGCGTTTCCTCACCACTTTCCCATTTAATATGCATTTCTAATGGCCAAATAAATAAATGGTCAGCAATAGCTTGGTGCACTTCATTGCTGTCGGATTTCTTCAACATGTCAACTCCAGGAAGGAAGGTTTCCCATTCTGGAAACCAGATAGATACTTCACCAGTGAATACTTCCCCGTTAGAATTTTGAGATACCGTTCCAACATATTTAAACGCCTCCATACCGGTGATTCGTTTCTTAGATCCGGTAAATTCTAAAGAATCCACTTGGAACAT
The DNA here is from genome assembly GCA_019634125.1 of Saprospiraceae bacterium. Classification (GTDB taxonomy): domain Bacteria; phylum Bacteroidota; class Bacteroidia; order Chitinophagales; family JAHQVX01; genus JAHQVX01. Next base: position 960 of record JAHQVX010000005.1, on the reverse strand, counting down.
AAAATACTCCTCTACCGCCAACATCGACTTAGTTAAAGGCGTTTTTGTTAATTCACGCGTCCAACCTGATTCAGTAGAATGAGAACGGAAAAAGTTCAGTTCCACTTCTTTATTCAAATCGAGAATATTCACATTCTCAATGATTCGACCACCTTCGTCATTATTCACCAACTCTTCAATCCACAAGTATGGTAAGATGTCGTTGCTTCTAAGTACAATGTACTCGCCTCCCCAATTTCTTGCTAAAGGCACATCGGAAGTCAATTCTTGAATGTATCGGTTTTCAAAAAAATACTCGCCTTCGGTTTCAAGGCTCGTGTCATCGTATAAGACAGTTTCCGTACTCGATTCATCGGCAAAAGACACATCTAAACCGTAAATGCCAAATTCTTTGGCAGTAGTTGTCTTTTGATCGTTCTTTTTGTTGAATAATCCAATGCCCAGAAAACCCTTGTCCTTGTTGGACTTCGGCGATAAATTTTGAGCATTTGCGTTAAACGCGAAAATTAATAGTACAAAAACTAAATTGTAAAGTTTTTTCATTCACACCCCTGTTGTAAAAAACAAAATTACTAAATACTCGTAAAATTGTGCAAAAATCACGCCAAATGTTAATAACCTGGGTGAAGGAAGATTTTGCTCTAACAACTTCCCTTATAAGGTACGTATTTCCTAAGTATAATCCTAATTCTAAAGGTTTTTATTAATTCCATTGAAACACTTGGTGACCGCCGATGTACACGTATCTTTGCAAAAAAATCCATCAATGGCAGACATACCAGCTCTTCAAAACATCGCAAGTCAAGTCCGGCGAGATATTATTCGTATGGTGCATGCAGTTCAGTCGGGGCACCCAGGAGGCTCCCTTGGGTGCACAGAATTCTTTGTTGCCCTGTACAATGAAATCTTAACTTGCTCCACAGACTTCTCTATGGATGGACATAATGAAGACTTATTCTT
>JAHQVX010000047.1 GCA_019634125.1 Saprospiraceae bacterium | reverse complement strand
TGTCTGGCGGTTGCACGCGCTTGGCTTTCACTTTCTCTATTGCGGTGAGGAAGCGCTGAAAAGTAATTGGCTTCAACAAATAATCTACCGCATTTAACTCAAAGCCTTCAAGGGCATAATCTGGATAGGCTGTCGTAAAAACCACCGGAATATCCGCTTGAATAATTTTCTTGAATTCAACGCCTGTAATCTCCGGCATTTGAATATCGAGAAAAAGCACATCAACAGGGTTTTCTCTAAGTAATTTCAGGGCTTCTAAAGGGTTGTTAAACACAGCCAAGACCTCTAAATCATCTACCTTATTTGCATAAGCCGCCAACAAATCCGTCGCTAGGGGTTCGTCATCAATAATCACACACCTCATGCTACTGGAATTTTAAGTTGCGTAAAATAGACATTGTCGTGTTGGTTCGAAGTAAACGTATGCCGATCTGCATACAGCAATTGTAAGCGTTTTGTGAGGTTTTCTACGCCAATACCACCTACTCCGTCTTTTTGCTTGGTACTCATTTCATTCGACACGGAATAAATCAACTGTTGGCCTTCTTGGCTTAATTGAATGGTAATAGGGTGTTCATTGCTGTTGATATTCCCATGCTTAAAGGCATTTTCGACCAAGGGCAGTAACATGAACTGGGGCAGTTTCGTGTGATCCAATCCGGATTGGATGACCCACTTTACTTCAGGGCTTTGACTGTGTCGCATCGTTTCCAACTCAATGAAGTTCTTAATTTGACTGAGTTCCTCCTCTACCGTGACCATTTCTTTGGTTTCATATAATGAATAGCGCAGGAGCGAGGAAAGTTTCTCAATGGCGCCAAGGGCTCGATCCGACTGATTAAACACCAATGAGTAAATGTTGTTGAGCATATTAAACAAGAAATGGGGATTGGTTTGTCCGCGAAGCAGTGCCAGTTCCATTTTTTGATTTTCAGTTTCTAATTGATGATTCCGTTCTTCCTTCCAGCGGGAATATTGCCAAAAGTAGAAGATAACGCCAAGACCGGCATATTGGAATACATAATAGAGGTTGTCGAGAAAATAGTACGTTAAAGAAATATCTGGTCGGTAGTTCCCAAAACCGAAAAATGTTCTGCTCAGAACTTCTTCTAAAAGGTACCTTAAGCCAACAATGCATAAGCTGCCAAGGAAAATCAACGGAAGAATGACCCAAATGGGTTGCTTATGATGCCACTTCTTGAAAATGAAATAGGCATAAGCAGCGTATAAGAAAAAAACAAGCCCACCAGTAAACGAGAGGAAAATAATGTTGGGCTGTAGCAAATGTTCCAATGAGGCTGAAATCGATTCTGAGTCGAATAAGCTCCCGACAATATCTGTAACGAGATAGAACAGTAGAAACCATAAGCTGAGTTGCTTCCATTGATACTTCATGAGACGAATCTACCAAAAAGAAGGGGGCGGCATTGATAGATTCGGTCAACAACGCATTTTTATCGGTGAACTTATAATACTGCTTTTAAAAGATGGAAATTGGGCGTTTGTCGATTGGTTTTTAATACGTGAGCGCAAAAGAAGAGGTTTGGAGCATCAACCAAAAAATTAAACTATGAAACCTTTACTTATTCTAGTCATCAGTTGTTTATTCGGAGGGGTTTGGATGCCAGGCTCTGCGCAACAACAAGAGCTTTTAATCTTGGGCGACATGCATCAAACGCCGGGTATTGCAAAGCGGGCATACCAACCTATGGTGAAAAAAGTCATGAACTACGGTCCAGACATTATTATGAGTGAACACGCTTCTCCTGGAGACACAGCAGCTATGGGCGAATGGCATTCGAGGTATAAAGCTGCTTATTTGGCCAAACAAAAAGAATATGAATTTGACGCTGACAAGATTACCCGTTTAAAAAGCACGCCGAATGTGGACTTGTCTAGCGAAGATTTTGCCGACTTACAAGAGTACTATCTCAGTATAGGGGATCAGGCCAATACTTGGATGTACGGGTATTTTAAAAAACACGGCGCTACAAAGCGCTTCAAGCCTGTGGGGAATCAGAATCCAGACTTAACTTTTCAATTGATGCGAAAATTAGGCTATAAGGAGATTTATGGTGTGGATAGTCACGAGGGTTATGCCGGGTATTGGCCCGCTTGGCAGCGGGCCAACGCAGCTGGAACTCCAGAAGCCCAGAAAGCCATGAAAAAAGCCCTACGAAAAGACACTTGGGGCTCAATTTTTTCCACGCCATTTGGCAATTTAGGCAAATATATCAACAAGCCTCAAACACTAGACGCGTATTACCGAGTGAACTCGTTAAGGTATGCTGGGTTTTCTGGTGAAGACTATGATATCCAACAAAAGAAATGGGACGATCGAAATGTGAAAATGGCTGAGAATATCTTGGCTGTTTTGGATAACTCAAAGGCCGAAAAGAGTGTGTTAATCGTTGGGGCAGGTCACGCCAAAGCGGTTCGCGAGGAGTTGCAGCGCCTCCGCCCTGGGTTGAAAATAGTAATGTACAATGATTTATAGAAAAAACCCCCTCGGCTTTGCCGAGGGGGTTGTACTAAAAGCCCATCTTCTTTGAAATCTCTTTCGAGGCTTCCGTAATAGACTCTGTAAATAAATCCGCTACATCTACTGTAGAAATAGCGTTCATAATAATGGATAAAATGAAATTCATAGCATTGTGTTTTTGTCTGCTACGAATCTCGAAACAATTTCAAAGAAATTTTTCCCCGAAAAGGGCGAAACTAAATTTTAGCTGGATTTAACTACATAAAGCATAACGTTAAACCGTCATGATTTCTTTCTCTTTTCCAGCCACATACTCATCTACTTTTTTTCCAAAGTTATCCGTAATAGTTTGAACTTCGTTTTCTAAGTCTTTGAGGCTGTCTTCGCTAACACTACTCTCTTTTCCCGTCTTCTTAATGCCATCAATAGCGTCTCTACGGGCATTGCGAATACTAATCTTAGCTTGCTCGCCAAGGCCTTTGATCTGCTTTACTAAGTCTTTGCGTCGCTCTTCGGTAAGTGGTGGAATATTTAAACGGATTTGCTCGCCGTCATTTTGAGGGTTCAATCCAATATTCGATTGCATAATGGCTTTCTCAATTTCTGGCAACATGGCTTTGTCCCATGGCTTAATCATGATTGTCCGCGCATCAGGCGTACTCACATTGGCCGTTTGGTTTAAGGGCATCATGGCTCCGTAAGCTTCTACATTAATATTTCGAAGCAACGAAGGGTTTGCTCTTCCAGCACGCACGGAGGCCAATTCATTTTCAAGGTGACTGATGGACTTCTCCATACTTTCACGGGCCATATCTATATATAACTGCAATTCTTCCATAAGTTTTTAATTGGCTATGAAGCAACAAGCGTACCTATTTTCTCGCCTTTGATCAATTTAAGCAAATTCCCCGCTTCGTTCATATCAAAAACAACAATAGGTAAGTTGTTTTCGCGACAAAGGGTAAAGGCGGTCATATCCATTACTTTAAGGCCTTTGCTGTATACATCGTCGAAGCTGAGGCTATCGAATTTAGTCGCTGTGGCATCTTTCTCGGGATCTGCGGTATAAATTCCGTCTACTCTTGTGCCTTTGAGGAGGATATCTACATTCAACTCCACTCCGCGAAGTGCTGAAGTTGTATCTGTGGTAAAGTACGGATCGCCGATTCCTGCTGCCAAAATAATAACCCGGCCTTTCTCCAGGTGTCGAACGGCTCTACGTCGAATATAGGGTTCACAGATCTGCTTCATTTCGATAGAGGACATCAGTCGGGTTTGAACCCCTTTGTTCTCCAGAATACTCTGAATAGCCATTCCATTGATAACGGTAGCTAGCATACCCATGTAATCTCCTTGTGCTCGTTCAATGCCGGTTTCTTCAGCATTCATACCTCGGTAAATATTTCCTCCACCAATTACTATGGCAATCTCAAGGCCGCATTCCACGGCCCGTTTAATTTCGTCGGTATATTGATGGATACGTTGTGTGGAGATACCATATTTATCTTCTCCCATGAGGGCTTCTCCACTGAGCTTGAGTAAAACGCGCTTATACGGTTGCGACATGTTTGCAAATATAATCGATCTATTGAGTTTTGGGAAGTGTAGCAGGTTTACGTACATAAATTGTTAAAAATCAATAATTTGTTGTACATTTGCACCTTATTATTAACCAAAAATAGTTCTTTGATATGGCTCGTAACAAAAATTACAAGACGGATAAGTATTACTTTGAAGTGAATAACATCGCAATTTACCGCGATGAGGAATCTGTGGCAAAAAAAGCATTTGAGGAGTACAATAAGGTAGGGAAAAATGCCAATTGGCTCGGACAGTGGAATGGCAAAAAATTCGTCAAAGCCAGTTAATTTATCTTAAAAGGTTTTTTAACGATTATAGTATACCCCGCCTCGGCTAAGCCGAGGCGGGGTTTTTTATGCCACACCAATGCCTTAAAAATCAAAACCTAGCCCAGCCACAAACCGACCGCCATCATCGCTCGAAAAGAAAGAACTCTTTAAAGTGAATAGATTCGCGCCATTCCAATAAAACCCACCTCCGAAACTATCTTGAAAGTCCGAAACAAAATCCGCTGCACCAATGAACGTTTGTGCTTGATCTCCATTCAACCACACCTTTCCATAATCATAGCCACCAAATAGACCAATTGTGCCTGGCAAAAGAAACGTACTCACATCAGCCACTTTTAAGCGCAAATCGGAACTCTGATAGAAGCCACTTTCGCCAGTAAAGCGCTCATTTCTAAACCCACGCAAGCCTTCATTTCCCCCAAAAGCAGCTCCATAGTAGAAAGGAACGATGTCATTTGCCTGTTGGAATACTCCATTCAATTTTGTTGCTGCCACCAAACGATCTCCAATAATCGGGTGTTGAAACGAAGCCTGAGGTCGGATGTAGAAAAAGTTGAAGTCGTCGTTATCGTTGTTGCGCTTAAAACCTGCCCGCACATCAAACTGTACGCCTAAGCTAGGATTGCTATTGTTATCCGAATTTTCGAAAGCGTAATTCACTTCCGCACCGTAAAACGTATTATCTCCGAGTTGCTCATCATTTCCAAAATAATTCTCCACGAGTCGATTCGCGTTGTCTTCTATAGAAATGCGCTCTACTGGGAAAGACAAACTAAAACGGCCAAAAGGTGTCCATTCTCGTACTAAAGCTGGCTGAAATTGGATTTGACGCTGACGAACGCGATAAAACTCAAAATCGATCGCATCGTCAAAAACGGTGTTGTTGCCATACCCAAAGAAATTCTCTGCATAAGAAGGCGTAGCATAGTTGGCATTTAGCTCCACAGCCCACCGCTTAATCACATCCTTAAAATGGCCTGAATAAAAAGCAGAAATTCCCTCCGTAGCCGAAAAGTAATTCGCTCCAAAACTATGCTGAGCGGAGAAGCCATTGCGCGTAAATCGATTGACGTTATGACTGGTTAAAAAGCCCGGCTGAAAGCCTCCGTCCGGGTCAAACGTCAGTGAAGGCAACGTCGTCCAATTGTTGTGCTGGAACTTGTAAACGTCGAAATTGTTGGCCTCGTAATCATTCGTGATATTGCGTTTCGGACTCTTGTTAAGGAATTCGTTGTTCTTCGATGCAAAGTCGAATATTCGGACCTTACTCTTTTTATTGATGTCGTAGGTGTCTGATTTAGCTCCTCCAACCAAAAACAATTTTATTGGAGACCTTCCTCCAGTAACCGTAAAGGTATCTTCTTCGTTCAAACCATAAATCCATACCTGCTTGGTAGTGCTCGGAGAAAACACCGCATCAACATAGAGTTCTTTCCGTTCTCCACCTTTATTCCTAAAGATTTTTACTTCTACTTCTTTGTTCTCGTTGCGGTGAACATCTATAAAGTCATCTTTGTTTGTTGCCGTAATCACCACGCGTTTCGAAAGCAAGTCGTAATATTCATTGGCCCACTTGTTCAGGTGTTTTCTTCGGCTTTTTAACTTCGATTTAATGTCTTCTGCAGTTGCATCTTGAGCTCGTTGAGGGAGGTTTTCAAACGCTTCTTCAATGACTTCATCTGTGAGGTTATTGGCTAAGAAATTAGCTGCCTCTTGCCAATCCTCTAACGAGGTGGCTTGCAACAAGGCCAAATCAAACTTGTAGTTGCCCACATTGAGGTACTTCAGGCTTTTAATATCGTGCCCAATGGTTTGCATTTTTCGAAGCTCAGGGACAATGGCCGTACCTATGCGTAAAATGGTGCCATCATATTTTGGAAAGGCCTGATCGCGATCTCTAGGAATGGCCCGATACACTTGTTTATTGCCGTCTTCGTAAACCGCCCATCGAAACTGATCGGAGTGCCGATCCCAGTCGCTTAACCACATGTCAAATAATCGAGTGCGAATAAAGTGGGCTTGGTCTATTCGATTGTCTTCATCACCCAGAATACGTTGTATCACATCGTCGGTCGATTTTATATTGTCGGGCCGACCAAAGCTTTCTAATGCTTTCCATTCTTTAGCTGGTCGCTCCTCAATTAGGTATAGATCATCACCAACAAACTCATTGAATTTGCCAAGAGCGGGTTGCTTAGGAATGTAATATACTTTTGGATTGGTGTGATAGACCTCCACCGCATCTGCCAAGTCTCCGATAGTTAAGAAAGCGAATGGATAGGCGGTGGTATAAAAATCAAAGATAAATGCTTCTGGGAAGCTGCCTCGAATTTCATCTTGCACATAATTTTCTCGGAAAAGTTCTTTTTGAATAAACTGAGAAGCGCTTTTCCGTACACGCCGCATAGCGTATTCTTTACCGTCTTTGTCTTCTAAACGCAGGGAAACCGATTGAAAGCCTCCACCCATTTTCACAGGAGACAACCCACCGTACAATGTAGATAAATCGGCTACTGGAAATTCAAAGTCCATCCCATAGTATTTTCGATAGCGTTCTCCATTCATTCCTCCCCCATTGGGCATTTTCGCAAAGAGTTCGTCGGAATAAATGGCGGTTGATGTGGTACCGGAGAGCTGAGCATTGCTATAATCGGGCTGGTTCTTCTCGAATCGGCTAAGTGTTCGGGAATGTACTTTTTCGCCTTTTTTATCGAAGAAGCTTAGGGTTTGCGCATCGGAATGGATTTGCAGAATTGCAAATCCCTTACCAGCAAAGCCAAAGTCGTTTCCTTTTACTTTGAGCTGCGTTTCTTTACTTCCAGATCCACTCACGATTTGCTTTACATGATTCCGCTCTAGGAATTGGAGGTTGTGCTCGTGCCCAGAAACAACAATAACATCATTTTGTTGATTCTCAATAATGGTAGAGATCCGATTTGCTAATTGACGGTATAATGGATGTTGTAGGTCGGCGTTTACAACGCCAGTCGTTTTCCTTAAGAAATTGCCTAGAAACAGGGCGTTTGCTGGAAATTGGGCATCGTGTTGCCCGTTGGTAAACAGGGGATGGTGCAGGGCAATGATTAAGGTTTTGTTTTGTTGTTTGTTGACTAGGCCGGAAAATTCCGACAGGAATTTTTCTCGGGAGTTGATTTCCCCGCAATCATTGTTGATAGTCGGGTGTCGATCCCAATTGGCGACGTACCAGTGGGAATCGACGGTAATGATGGCTAAGTCGTCATTTACATCAATCAGGTCTAGTGGGCAGCCATTTTGCGGTAAGTAACTGCCTTTTCCTAAGACGTCTTCCACCATTTTCTCTTGTCGTTTCAATCCCTTTAGGCCGCTGTACCAGTCGTGATTCCCGGGAATAAAATAGGCTTTCCCTGGGAAGTTTTTAGCCACATCGAGTTGAACATCCATAGCCAGTTTGGCGGCGGCATACTGAGGGTGGTCTTTATCAGGAATGCCTTTCTGATAGACATTATCTCCCAGGAAGAGGAGAATGTCGTTTTCATCGGCAAGGTCGAATTTCTTTTGCATAGAAAGCATGGCCGAAGGCGTGTTCCCCTCTTCGGGCTTTCCAGAGTCACCAATTAGAAAGAGGCTAACTTCATTCGGATCGATATTGAGCGCCGCAGGCTGTCGGGCTACATTTGCCGTTTTAAAAGTGGCACAACCCGTGAGCAAGAGAAGAAGTACAAATAGTGTTTGGGTATATTTTGATCGCATAGTTCGTGCATCTAAGTCATCGTTTTCAAGTCTTCCAAAGAAAAGACTTTCTCGGTTTGGCGGAGTTCATGATTCATTTCTGCACGTATGGCCATCATTCCGCTTGCGCCTTGAAGTTCTTCCAGCTCTACCTTTTCGATGTGCTTTCCAATATAACCAATTGATTGAAGAAATTCGAAGTAGCCCATATATTCTCTACCCAATTGCGGGTTAGAATAAACTACAGAAAGCATATGCGGTTGTGTTAAACGCTCATTGGTGTTTTTGATGTGTGCTTTGTCGATTCGTTTTTTGATCATTTCATAGCGCACATTGTAGGCCCCATCAACGTCAAACTTCTTTTCATCGATTCGGTAACGGATGGTGATTGGCGTGTCATAGGCAAAGACCAATGAAGCTACATTAAGCGGCACAGCGAACTCTTTTTGGTTTTTATAGTACATGGCTTCCATTTCACACATGACTTGAAGCTGCCAGAGTCTGAGATTATACATCACCGATGGGTGATAGAGTTTGCTCTTGGTAATGGATTGGCCGATGTATAAGTTGTGTTCAATGCCATCTGTTTTATACTTCTCGAAGTAATGTGGAAAGATGGCTTGAGCATCCTTTTGTTTTTTATCTAGGAATCTAGACAGCTTTTTGTTGATGGTATCAACGGTGTTGTCGTATTGTTTCCTGGATTCGTAAATGGATTTGGTGGCGGTATCGAGCTGGCTTAAAAACTGCCGTACGGCAGTTTTTTGACGCGACTGTGTTTGAGCGTGCTCAAATAACGGATACAGCTGATGTTCAAAGAACTGGCTGACTTGCTGCTCTGTATTCGTATGAAAGCTGTCTTTCACCGAATTGATATGTCGTTGCGTTTGAAAGACCAGCTGATCATAAAAAGGCAGCTTTTGATCGGCCGACAAGTCGGTCAATAAAGTCTTGCTTTGATCTAACAATGAAAGCAAGTCCTTCTGAATCGCCTTATTCCGAGCTCCAGAAGAGCCAACAATATCAATTTGGCCATATAAAGGCACTACATCCTCAAAAACCACCTCATGAAACGTGGCGGGTTCCCCTTGTTGAGTGTGTTGAAAATATTGAATGGCTTCTTCTTCAAATCGCCATTGAACAGCTGGGTGAATCGAGGTACACTCGCGTTGAATAATGGCACTGATTTGATTCTCAAACTCATCCTTTACCCGCTCTGCATAGCTCTGGATATATGGAATAAGCTT
>JAHQVX010000046.1 GCA_019634125.1 Saprospiraceae bacterium | reverse complement strand
CTATTGATGCAGCATTCGCGACTTGGATTGCTGGATTTACCAATACTGGTGGGTGTAATACTACAGCTACTGATCTTTCAGTATTCACTGCCCCATCATTCTGTGGTGGTTCGGTTACCATCGATTACCAAGCGGATGATGTGTGTGGACAGACTCAAACTTGTTCTGCTACATTTACTGTTGAAGCAGCGCCTATACTTGCTGTTACTTGTCCAGCCGATGAAACACTTCCTGCTTGTCAAACACAAGCCGATGTTGATGCAGCATTCGCTACTTGGATTGCTGGATTTACCAATACTGGTGGTTGTAATACCACTGCTACTGATCTTTCTGGTGAAGTAGCTCCACCGAATACAGGTGGATCTGTCACCATTACTTATACTGCAAGTGATGACTGTTCACAGTCTGAGACTTGTACGGCAACATTTACGGTGACTGATGATACACCAATTGTGATCAACTGTCCGGCTGATCAGCTGGAGCCTGCTTGTCAGGACCAAGCAGCTATCGATGCAGCGTTTGCTGCCTGGATTGCTCAGTTTACTGCTACTGGTGGATGTAACACTGTTGCTACTGACCTTTCTGCTGAAACAGCGCCTTCATTCTGTGGTGGTTCTGTAACAATAGTATTTGAGGCGAATGATGATAATGGACAGACAGATTCTTGTTCGGCTACATTTACTGTTACGGACAGAGATGATTTAATTGTAAGTGCTCCTACAAGTCAAGTGGAAACAGCATGTCAGACACAAGCTGACATAGATGCAGCATTTGCAACGTGGGTAGGACAGTTTGGATTCACTGGAGGATGTAATGCTGTTGCTACTGACCTTTCAGTATTTACTGCTCCATCTTTCTGTGGTGGTTCGGTTGACATTACTTATAGTGTTACTGATGATTGTGGTCAGACGTTTACTGAGTCAGCAACATTCACTGTAACAGATCGTGATGATTTAATTGTATCTGCACCAACTAACCAAACTATTGGAAGTTGTGAGGCACAAGCTGATGTAGATGCCGCATTTACTACATGGATTGCACAATTCACATTTACTGGTGGATGTAATGCAGTAGCAACTGACCTTTCAGTATTCACAGCACCTTCATATTGTGGTGGTGGAGTAGACATTACTTATACTGTAAGTGACGATTGTGGTCAATCCACGACAGAAATGGCCACATTTACTGTAGAGGATGCACCTGCCATCACGATTAGTTGTCCGAGTGATATTACTGAGGGAAGTTGTCAAGACCAGACGGCTATTGATGCGGCATTTGCTACTTGGATTGCACAATTCAATTATACTGGAGGTGGTTGTGACACTTCTGTAACAGATATTTCTGGATTTACTGCACCAGATGCTTGTGGTGGTAGTGTAAGTATTACATACACGGCATCTGACACATGTGGTCAGTCTGAGAGTTGTACTGTGACCTTTACAGTGGAAGCTGCTCCTGTGTTAAGTGTAACATGCCCAGCGGACTTTACTGGTGAGGCATGTCAGACACAAGGAGAAGTAGAAGTTGAGTTCGCCAACTGGTTAGCACAGTTTACTACAACTGGTGGTTGTAATACTGTAAGTACAGACCTTTCTATATACACTGCTCCTGATAATACAGGAGGTTCAGTAACTGTGACTTATTCTGCAAGTGATTCTTGTGGTCAATTAGAGAGTTGTACTGCAACGTTTACTGTAACGGATGACACACCGATTACGATTAATTGTCCTGCGGACCAAGTTGAAGATAGCTGTCAGACACAGGCTGATATTGACACTGCTTTTGCAGCTTGGTTAGCTCAGTTCACTGCTTCAGGTGGGTGTAATACGGTAAGTACTGACTTAAGCGTCTTCAGTGCTCCTGATATCTGTGGTGGTTCTGTAACTATTGACTTCGAGGCTAGTGATGACAATGGACAAACAGCATCTTGTTCTTCAACCTTTACTGTTGTTGACAGACCTGACTTATCGGTATCTTGTCCAAGCACCATTACGGAAGGAAGTTGTCAGACACAAGCTGATATTGACGCATCATTTGCTGCTTGGATTGCACAATTCACTGTAACAGGTGGGTGTAATACCATTTCTACTGACTTAACACAATTCAGTGCACCTGATGCATGTGGTGGTACAGTTACTATCAACTTTGAAGCATCGGATTCTTGTGGTCAGACAGCAAGTTGTAGTGCATCATTCACTGTTGTGGATGCACCAATATTAGCGGTGACTTGTCCTTCTGACATTACAGAGGCAAGTTGTCAGACACAAGCCGAGATTGATGCATCGTTTGCAACATGGATTGCTGGATTTAGTACAATAGGTGGTTGTAATACTATTTCTACAGATCTCACACAATTCAGTTCACCTGATGCATGTGGTGGAAGTGTTACGATAAACTATGAGGCTTCAGATTCTTGTGGTCAGTTGGAAACTTGTTCAGCTACCTTTACTGTAGTTGCTGCTCCTACTCTAGCGATTAACTGTCCTGGAGATTTAACGGAAGGCACTGACCAGAGTCAGGCGGCTATCGACGCTTCATTTGCTGACTGGATTGCACAGTTTGGTTATAATGGCGGTGGTTGTAACACTACTGAAACTGACTTGTCTGGATTTGTAGCTCCAGATAATTGTGGTGGTTCTGTAACCATTACTTATACTGTAAGTGATTCTTGTGGTCAGCTTGAGACATGTACTGTGACCTTCGAAGTACTTGAGACTAGATATGATATTACTGTTGAGGAAGAGAAATGTGAGAGTGATCCATTCATCTACCCTGATGGTACTCCTGGCGAGACTGTTGCAGGAACATATACTCAAGTATCCAGCTTGCTTACTCAATTTGGATGTGATTCTATTATCACTACTATTCTCACTGTTCACCCTGAGTATGACTTAGAGGAGAATGTAGAGATTTGTGATAATGATGATTACTCATATCCTGATGGAACACCTTGGACTGATGGTGTAGCTGGTGATTATGTTCATGTTTCTGAGCTCTTAACAGAGTTTGGTTGTGATTCCATCATCACTACATTCTTAAGAGTTCATCCAACTTATGACATTGACATTGAGGCTGAGATTTGTGATAATGAGTTCTATGAATTACCTGATGGTACCTTAGTGAATGAGACTGGTATTTATGAAACGATACTTCAGACCATTTACGGTTGTGATAGTACTATCAATACTGATCTCTTTGTAAAACCTACATTCGAAGAAACCCAAGTGGTTGACATATGTGAAGAAGATACTTATGTATTACCTGATGGAAGTGTTGTTGGCGAAACTGGTTTCTACACAACAGTTCTTACAGCAGAAAACGGATGTGACAGTACGATATTCACAGACTTAACCGTTCGTCCGACATACGATATGAATCAATTGATTTACATCTGTGAGGATGAGGAATACCAGATTCCTGGAACTGATATTGTGGTGACAAACAATACCATAGAAACGGTGGAATACAAATCTGAATACGGATGTGATTCCCTAGTGACTTACAACATTCGAAGAATTGTATGTACAGATGAAGAGTGTGTTGATTACCCTACTGCTTTCTCACCGAATGGTAATGGAGAGAACGACATTTTCTATGCTGTAGGTGTTGACTGTACGGTAATTGAATATCACTTAAGAATCTTTGACCGTTGGGGCAACTTCGTATTCGAGTGCTTTGATGTAAATGAAGGTTGGAATGGTACTTACCGCGACCAAGACATGCCAAAAGACTTGTACTTATGGTATGCAGAATATAAGATATTACAGCCTGACGGCAGTGTAACCGATCACTATCAAGAAGGGGGAGTTACCCTAATTAGGTAACTCTTATACGCCCCCCGCCTAGGGCGGGGGGTCCTTCTTAGTTTTATCACCAAAAAAGTAGTTAAAGAAAAATTTGGCCTGCCAACTTCTCGGCACCGGCCAATGCTTCAAGATTTAAAGGGCGTGGTCTACCCTGTGCCTCGAAAAACTGGAGGACATTGAGCGTATCAATATTTCCAACTAGATCATCTTCAGCCATGGGACAACCGCCAATTCCTTTGATGGTTGTATCGAAGCGGGCGCAGCCCGCTTCTAATGCGGCCTCTATTTTATCTTCCCAGGAATTCGGATGGCTATGAAAATGCGCACCGAACTCCACATCTGGATAAGCAGGAATTAGATTGGAAAATAAGTAGTGAATACTACCAGGATTGGCCACACCAACGGTATCGGCTAATGGCATTATTCGAATGCCTATTTTATAGAGTTGTTCTACCCATTTCTCTACAGCTTCAACATCCCAGGGATCACCATACGGATTGCCAAAACCCATGGACAAATAGGCAACGAGTTGCTTGTTGTGTTTTTCACAAAGGTTTTGAATGTCTTGCAAGCGGTTTAACGCCTCGCTTTGCGAGGCGTTAGTATTTCGCTGTTGAAACGTTTCCGACACTGAAAAAGGAAAGCCCAAATAGGCAATTTGTTCGAATGCAGCTGCATCTTGTGCACCCCGCAGGTTAGCAATGATAGCCAAGAGTTTTGTCTCAGTTCCATCCAAATCTAGTTGGTCGACAACGGCTTTGGTATCTGCCAGTTGAGGAATGGCTTTGGGGCTAACAAAACTCCCAAAATCAATAGTATGAAAGCCTACTTTCAGCAAGGCATTTATGTAGGCCACTTTCTCTGCTGTCGGGATATGATAATGCAGACCCTGCATGGCATCACGCGGGCATTCAATGAGTTGAATATCTGACGTTGTCATACTACAACGTTAATGATTCTTCCGGGAACGAGTATAAACTTGCGAATTTCTTTGCCTTCTGTCCATTTGCTAATGCGCTCATCTGCGAGGACATGGGCTTGAATAGCATTTTTATCCATGTCTAATGGGAAGGCGATTTTGGCGCGCATTTTTCCATTGATGGAGACTGGATATTCATACGAACTCTCCACCAAGTATTTCTCTTCGAAGGTTGGGAAAGACGCGTCGACGACACTTCCTGTTTTGTTGAGTTTTTGCCAGAGTTGCTCCGCAGAATGCGGGGCGAATGGCGCAATCAAAGCCACCATCGGCTCTAGAATATCTTTTGAAGTGGTTTTTAAGCTCGTGAACTCATTAGTCGCAATCATAAATGCAGAGATGCACGTATTAAAACTCATTCGTTCCACATCTTCAGTCACCTTCTTAATGGTTTTATGTAGGACTTTGAATTCTTCATCACTACCCTGCTTGTCTGTGAGCTTCAACTCCCCTTCTTCTGTACAGAATAATGCCCAGAACTTGCGCATGAATTTCGACACGCCATCTATTCCTTTGGTATCCCAAGGCTTGCTTTGCTCGATTGGTCCAAGAAACATTTCAAACATTCGGAAAACATCGGAGCCATATTTATCGATAATTTCATCAGGATTGACCACATTGAATTTCGATTTAGACATTTTTTCGATCTCTGGACGTAAGGTTACATATTTCTCCTCCCCTTCCCAGTCAATATCATTCTCAGCGATTCCTTCAAAACGATTATCTGCTTGCTGGAGCTTGGCAAAGTCCTTGGCAAAGAAACGGTCCTCCCGATCCGCAAATTCAATTGGGACATGCAGTGCTCTGTCGTGAATGTCTAAAAACAAAGATCTTCCCTGAATCATACCTTGATTTACCAGTCGCTTGAAAGGTTCTTTTTTGGTGACTAAACCATAATCAAACAACACTTTCTGCCAAAGTCTTGAATACATTAAATGGCCTACGGCATGTTCAGTTCCTCCAATATAAAGGTCTACATCTTGCCAGTAGTCTTGTTTCTCTTTGCTCACGAACTCCTGATCATTGTGTGGATCCATGTAACGTAAGAAGTACCAACTACTTCCCGCATAGCCAGGCATGGTATCGGTTTCGCGCTTCGTGTTTTGATCAATATTTACCCAATCAGTTAGACGAGCTAAAGGCGCTTCCCCGTCGCCAGTGGGTTTATAGCTTTCAACTTCTGGTAATTCTAATGGGAGCTGATCAGGGGCTTGTTGTGCAACGCCATCTTTGTATATAATTGGGAACGGTTCTCCCCAGTATCGCTGACGGCTATATCCAGCATCGTGTAAACGATAGTTCACTTTGAGCTTACCGATGCCCATGTCTTCTATTTTCTCAGTGGCGACTTTAATCGCTTCCAGCACTTCCATCCCATCTAGAAAGCCTGAATTGATCATTTTCCCGAGTTTGTCTTCCCGTCCGGCGCCTTCATACATACTTTTATCGATCACATCAATGATGTCTAGCCCGAATTTATCTGCGAAAGCATTGTCTCTGTCATCATCACTTGGAACGGCCATGATAGCGCCTGTTCCATAACCAATGAGCACGTACTCGCTGATATAAATGGGCATCTTATGGTTGTTAAACGGATTAATGGCATAAGCCCCGGTAAATGCACCAGTGACTTTCTTTTCTTGCTGACGCTCCACATCGGTTCGGGCACCCACATAGTCTAGATAGTCTTGAACTTCTAGCTGTTGTTCTGAAGAGGTAATACTTTGGACTAATTCATGCTCCGGAGCAATAACCATAAATGTGGCTCCAAAGATCGTATCTGGTCGGGTGGTAAATATTTCAATCTCATGGTCTCCGTCGGCGGTTTTGAACCAAACAGATGCCCCTTCAGACCTACCAATCCAGTTGCGCTGCATTTCCTTCATAGAGTCACTCCAATCTAACTCATTAAGATCATCGAGTAAGCGTTCTGCATATGCTGTAATCCTTAAAAACCATTGTCGCATTGATTTTCGGACTACTGGATATCCACCCCGTTCACTCTTCCCATCTTTCACTTCGTCGTTGGCTAAGACAGTCCCTAATTCCGGACACCAATTTACCATGGAATAATCTAAGTAGGCCAAACGGAATTGCATCAAAATAGATTGTTGCTCTTCCTCGGAATACTCTTTCCATTCATCATCGGAGAATTGAAATTCTTGACCTGCAAATGCATCTAGACCAGTTGTTCCATACGCGTTAAAGTGGGCAACTAAGTCTTCTATGGGTTCTGCCTTATTAGAAAGCTTATTGTACCATGAATTGAAGAGCTTCAAGAAGATCCATTGTGTCCATTTATAATAACTCGGATCGCAGGTTTGGACTTCGCGGCTCCAATCGAAAGAAAAGCCAATTTTATCGAGTTGTTCTTTATAACGGGCAATATTCTCTGCAGTAGTATCGGCGGGATGTCGGCCTGTTTGGATGGCGTATTGTTCAGCAGGTAAGCCAAATGCATCAAATCCCATAGGATGCAGCACATTAAACCCTTTTTGACGTTTGTAACGACTCACTATGTCTGAAGCAATATAACCAAGCGGGTGCCCAACATGTAAGCCAGCTCCACTCGGATAAGGGAACATATCGAGCACGTAATATTTGGGTTTAGAGGTATCTACTTCTACTTTATATACTTGGTGTTCATTCCAAAATGTCTTCGCGAAAGCTTCTATTTCTTTGAAATTGTACATAGTTGATTTTGCCGTTAAGGTCGCAAATTTAACAAACGCATTGCCTTTGTTTAAGCCTTGAAAAAGATTTTAAAATTTTAGGTAAATTGAGGGTATGCATAGAAAACTCGTGCGGCTCTGCACTTATAGAGATGAATTTCAGGTCAACTTAGTTGAGCATCGTTTAACCCAAGAAGGCATCAGTACCTACCGAACTGGAGAACATGGCACATTGTATGTCTTTGAAAACATCAGTCAGGCGATTCAACTGTTTGTTGAAGCGGATGATCTCCTTCGTGCTCAGTCTATTCTAAAAGAAGAATTTGATTTTCCTTTTGACGAAAAGCCGCCGAAAAACTTTTTTGAAGCCGTGAAACAAGGGCTTCGAGATATGTTGGGTTAATTCAGCACATGTATTGGGTAAAATACGCATAGAAATTCGTTGAAAATGCTTGGAAATTTGCGTCATGAATTTGACAGAAATATTGGGCTTTGTGGCAGGAAGCCTGACCACTATAGCATTTTTACCCCAAGTGATTAAAACTTGGAAAGATCGATCGGCAGGAGATATTTCCTTACTGATGTTTTTAATGTTCACCTTAGGTGTTAGCTTATGGCTGGCCTATGGTGTGCTCATTAACAATCCAGTAATAATTATCTTCAACATGCTTACCTTAATTCTTGCAGGCAGCATTTTATTCTTTAAGCTGAAGTATAAATAGACCTGAGAATTAGAACTTCAGGTGTTTTACAGTGAGTCCGTTATTGATGAGTTGTTTCAGTGAATCGATACCAATTTTGAGGTGATGATCAACGAACTCTGCGGTTACTTTTTTATCGCTTTCGGTTGTTTTTACTCCTTCGGGTGTCATTGGCTGATCGGAGACCAATAAGAGTGCACCAGCAGTAAGTTTATTGGCGAAAGCTGCTACAAATATGGTGGCTGTTTCCATATCTACGGCCATTGCACGCATTTTCTTGAGTTTACGTTTAAACTTGCTATCGTGTTCCCAAACGCGTCGATTGGTACTGTATACTGTACCTGTCCAATAATCTCGGCCATAATCTCTAATGGTGGTAGAAACGGCTTTTTGAAGGGCAAATGAAGGGAGTGCCGGAACTGCTTCTGGCATATAATCATTGGAGGTTCCTTCCCCGCGTATGGCAGCAATTGGAAGAATAAGATCACCGATTTTATTGACTTTCTTTAAGCCTCCACATTTCCCTAAGAATAAGACAGCTTCAGGGGCTAAAGCGGTCAACAAATCGATAATGGTGGCAGCGTTGGGGCTTCCCATCGTAAAGTTGATGATGGAGATTCCATCTGCAGTAGCGGATCGCATGGCTTTGTCTTCACCTTTTACTTCCACATTATTCCATTGAGCGAAGGTGTCTACGTAGTCTTGAAAATTAACTAGGATGATGTACTTCCCAAATTCTTCGATCGGAACGCCAGTGTAGCGCGGTAGCCAGTTTTTGACTATTTCTTGTTTCGTTTTCATTAAAAGGCTTTGTCAAAAATAGGATTTCTATGTTATTTTGTTTGAAATGTGAATTGCTTTTTGGTGCAAGAATTTGAATACGACATACGAACGAAGGAGGAAAATGGTAAGGAATGGGTATTTGATCCGATTCGGAAACGTTATTTTGTTTTAACGCCTGAGGAATGGGTGCGTCAGCATGTGTTGTATTATTTGGTGCACTTCTTAGGCTATCCGCCAGCTTTGCTGGCGGTTGAACGGTCATGGAACAAGAGTAAGAAACGCTTCGATATTTTAGTTCACGCCTCTACTACTGGTGCTCCCGTAATGATAGTAGAATGCAAACGGCAGTCGGAACGCCTCTCGCAGGTCACTTTAAATCAAATTGGCCGCTATAATATGACCTTAGAAGTGCCTTACTTAGTGGTAACTAACTGGGAAAAATGGATGGTAGTTCGTGTGGATCGAGGAGCCGGGAAGTTTGAGTTTTTAGACGAATTGCCGAGGTACGAGGACTTATAAAAGACGTTCTCCCATCTCGGCTTTGCCGAGATGGGAGAACGCTTCCAATTGATTATCATCCACTAAGGGAACACCCCTAAGTTTTCATAAGCCGAAGCCACTTTCTTAATACTAACCATAAAGGCAGCAGTCCTAAGATCGTGAACATTTCTGGCCCGCTTTAATTGTTCACGAATTTGGGCATAAGCACCAATCATGGTTTCTTCCAATCCAGAATTCACAATATCAATCTCATCACCACCATGGGTCACCGCCTCTTTCTCTTTATCGGTAAGCGTTCTACCGGTAAAGTCTTCAACAACGCCCAAAATGTTCTGGAAGGAAGCCTGATTGAATCGTTTGTTCATTCGGCCAAATCGAACATGCGATAAGTTCTTTAACCACTCAAAATAGGATACCGTCACACCACCTGCATTCAAATACATATCGGGAACGACCATTATGCCTCGTTTGGTTAAAATCTTAGCACCTTCAGGACTCACTGGCCCGTTGGCGGCCTCACCTATAATTTTTGCCTTGATTTTAGAAGCATTCTTTTTGGTAATCACACCTTCAATAGCAGCAGGGATTAAAATATCACAAGGTTGCTCCAAACAAGAAAGGCTGTCTTTAATGTCTTTCGCTCCATTTCCATAGTTAAGTATGGATCCTGTTTCTTTTCGATGTTTCAATACAGCTCTTGGATCTAACCCTTCAGGATTATAAATCGCGCCTTCATACTCTGCAACACCAACAATAATTCCACCATTATCATGAATAATCTCAGCCGCATAGTAGCCCACATTACCAAATCCTTGAACAATGACCTTCTTTCCTTCTAATCCCGGCTCAAGGCCTAGTTCCTTCATATCTTTTTCATAGGAACAGATTTCTTTAAGTCCATAATAGACTCCGCGTCCAGTCGCTTCGGTTCTTCCTCGAACACCGCCTTGTGTAACGGGTTTACCTGTTACGCAACCGATGGCATTTTCCCCTGGGTTAAACGACACATAGGTATCCATAATCCAGCTCATTTCTCGTGCGCCTGTACCCATATCTGGAGCAGGCACATCGATACCTGGGCCAATGAAATTCTTTTTGGCTAATTCGAAGGCATACCTACGCGTAACACGTTGTAATTGGCCTTCCGTGAAATTTCGTGGATTAATTTTTATTCCACCTTTGGCGCCTCCAAACGGCACATCTACGAGTGCACATTTATAGGTCATTAAAGCTGCTAGGGCCATTACTTCTTCTTGAGAAGCATGTTCACTATAACGGATCCCACCTTTCGTGGGCATTCTATGATGACTGTGTTGAGCTCTGTAAGCTTCAACCACTTTGTAATCATTTCCGATTTTAACAGGGAACTTCATATAATAAACACTATTACATGCCTTGATTTGCTCAAGGATACCCTTATTAATTTTAGTATGTGCGGCAGCCTGGTCGAAATAGGTGTCTACAGCACCTATAAAATCAAAATGCTCTACGCTCATGATTTATTTGGTTGTTCAAGTTTTGAAATTTTTCGGTCTAGAGAAATCAGGTAAGCTAAAATGCCTAAAAGAACGATGAGTAAGACGACAACGACAACGTAAATTTTTCCGTTTGTTCTTAGTTGGTCGGCCATCTCCACCATCGGGCCTTTTTGTAGAAAAAATATCATACCTGACTTTGCAAGGGCAAATGTAGAAGGATTAATGAGCATGGAATGTAGATTAACTGTTTTTTAATAGTGTAAGCCGTACACGTAAATTTGCTATCCAGGTGGCTAGCAGTGTCCACCCGATAACAGCTGGGTAAAACACCATACGCATTTCGCTGGAAACATCATACATATTAAAGCCAGGATTCCCAGCATTACCCGGGTGAAGCGACGAATCGCTTAGCCGAGGAATGACTGTAGTAAAAAGGATAAGCATAACAAAAGCGAAAATGTTAAAGACCGCTGCAAAGCGGGCTTTCTTATGCGGATCTTCCACGGAACTTCGTAGAATAAAATATACCACATACATCAAAGTTCCCATTGCAGCTGCATTGAGCTTTACATCTTCTTTCACCCACAATAAAATTTTGTTCGGATTCGCATTCCACGTATAATTTACCCAAACCATTCCAGTGAGCAGGCCAAGAATACCCAGCAGCAAGCCTACCGATGCAAATGCCTCTGCTTTATAATCGCTTTGCAGCTTCTCTGAATTCAAATATTTGATGCTGTAGATAAGTGAAACCAATGTGATGATGAACATGGCAAACCACATGGTTACATGGAAATACAGGTTTCTAATGGTCTCGTTGAGGATGGGTTGACGAGGTACATCTCCGAGGAAACCCATCACTATCGTATAAATTAGTAAAACGGCCGCCAATGCCTTCCACCAATGCTTTTTCATATTTCGATTTAATCGCGCCAAAGGTACGGAAACAAAACTACGCTCAAGATTATTACTAAGACATTAAAACCGATTAAACCACCCAATAATGGCAGGCCAGAACTGGTTCCGTATGCCCCAAAGACTCGACTTGTCATCTTGACCAACAACAGCACAAGCGGTAAGATGAGTGGAAGACTTAAAATAGCCATTAAGACTAAGTTCCCTTGGACCCGCGCAGTAATTGCTGCCGTTAAAGTAAACGTACTTCCAATAGCGGCAGAGCCAACAATGAGTGTTAAGAGGAAATACGTGTAATTGGAAATCGAGCTACCCAGAAAGACGACAAAGATGCCGAACGCAAATAAGCCTAGGATAATGGCAAACAGCGCATTAATGAATAGTTTGGCTAAAATGATTTGAGTGGGTTTGGCTAGGTGAAAATGATACAGGTAGGCAGAACCACTTTCCCGCTCGAAGCTCCGACCAACGGCATTTAACACCGTGAATAATAAAACAATCCAAAATAAAGCCGTCCAGCTGTCGGGATCGAGTGTTTCAAAGGCATGTAAGCAAATAAATACCACCGACAACAAGTAGACTAATGCAGAACCGATAATAGACTTATTCCTGCGCTCTAGTAAATAGTCGCGTTTTAAGTAGGCTTTGATGCGGTTAAAATTGCTCACAGACTGTAAAGGTAAGTCACTATTTTTGTGCCGTGCAAGAAGTCGCTTTAGAAAACCTCATTTTTGATCGTACTGTTCCGTTTGAAGAACGGGCGCTACGTCTCTTTCAGTTTCAATACCATGAGGTGGACGTTTACCAGACTTTCTGCCAGCACTTAGGATGTTCCATTGATAGGGTTACTGATATTTCATCGATTCCCTTTTTACCGATTGAACTCTTCAAGAATCATAAGATCATAGCCAAGGGGCAACCTATTCAGCACGTTTTTGAGAGCAGTGGTACAACGGGGGAAGTGACGAGTTCTCACTACGTTGCTTCGTTAGAGGTGTATAAAAAATCCATTTTCAATGGATTTTTGAACGCCCTCGATCACCCTAAAGAATTCTGTATCCTGGCCTTATTGCCGGCATACTTGGAAAGAGAGAACGCTTCCCTCGTTTACATGGCTGATTACCTCATGAAAGAAAGTGGCCATCCTAAAAACGGCTTTTATTTAACGAATTACGATGCACTTGTAGAACAACTTCAAGTTCTCGAGGCAGAAGGCCAACCGACCCTTCTCATTGGCGTAACATTTGCGCTGCTAGACTTAGCAGAGCAGTATTCATTTCCATTAAACCATACAACCATCATCGAAACCGGCGGTATGAAAGGCCGTAGGAAAGAAATTACCCGAGCCGAATTACACTCCACCTTATATTCAGCATTCGCCGGCGTGACCATCTCGTCAGAATACGGCATGACCGAATTACTCAGCCAAGCCTACCTTGAACAAGATGGATATTTCAAGCCCGCCTCTACCATGCAGGTTATACCGAGAGAACTCAACGATCCACTCAGCTTGTCGGCGTTTGGCAAAACCGCCGCATTGAATATAATTGACTTATCTAATATGTATTCCTGTGCCTTCATTGCCACACAAGACATAGGCAAAGTGTATTCAGATGGTCGCTTCGAAGTGCTTGGAAGAATGGATCATTCCGATTTACGAGGCTGTAATTTAATGGTAGTTTAGTCTGCTTCGCAGTTGGTTATTAGTGTATTTGTGAATCAGTGAACTAGTGGCTAGTGGCTAGCATACTAGTGACTAATCAACTAATTTCTCCTTTAAATTACCGATGAAAAAGCCTTGGCAGGGAAATTGAAGTATCTTTCGCAAAAATTATAGCTTATGAAACGATTTGCTTTGTTGTTGTTGATGGTTTGTTTCTCCTTCTCAACATTTACTTCTTGCGATACCTTGAATCAAGTTTATGGAAGTTTACCAAACGGTGAAGGCGAGCCTACGAATCAAGAAATTGGTTTTGCATTGAAAGATGCTTTGGTCCAAGGAATTACCAATGGGGCTATTAAAGCCAATAAAACTGATGGCTATTTCAAAAATCCTGTCATTCGAGTGCCTTGGCCAGAAGATGCCCGAAAAGTGAAAAATACCTTAGTGACTTTAGGCTTAGAAAGTGAAGTCGAAAAAGTAGAACTCAGCATTAACCGTGCGGCCGAAAAAGCAGCAATTGAAAGTGTAGATATTTTCAAAGATGCCATTTCGCAATTAACGTTTCAAGATGTTGTGGCCATCATCAGTGGCGAAGAAGATGCAGCGACCAACTTCTTAAAAAGAGCCACTTATAGTGCGCTTACTACACGCTTCGAGCCGATTATTGAAGATGCCTTAGGCGATGTTAATGCGACCAAATATTGGGGCGATGCGATTGGCGTATACAATGATTTGCCTACGACATTTAACAAAGTCAACCCAGATTTAACAGGCTTTGTTACCGAAAAAGCCATTGATGGCTTGTTTACTTTAGTGGCTGAAGAAGAAGCGAAAATTCGAAAAGACCCTATTGCACGAGGTACTGAAGTAATGCGCAAGGTCTTTGGGTTTTATGACAATTAGTCTATAGAGAGTATTGAGTAGTCAGTACGTAGATCGATATTACCACCACCCCGGCTTTGCCGGGGTGGTTTGGTTATAAACGCTCCTCCAAAATTTCCTCTAAACGTTCTACCGAAAGCGACTTCTCTATTATCTTCCCTTCCGCATCTACCAATACATTAAATGGAATCAGGGTTACATTGTAATCCACAGCAACGGGCGACTTATACCCTTTTAAATCGCTGCCATTGACCCATTCAAGCGCATATTTCTCGATGGCATCTTGCCATTTTTTATCATTCGTATCTAGGGAAAACGCCACCACCTCAAAGCCCTTCGCTTTGTATTCGTCGTAAATCGCTTGCATTTGGGGTATTTTCACTAAGCAAGGACCACACCAACTGGCCCAAAAATCAATGAGCGTGAGGTCACCATAGCTTTCAGAAGCGCTTTGTTCTTGCCCCGATACAGTTTCAAAACGAAAGGCAGGCGCGGTATTTCCGACTTGAAGATTCACAAAGCGCTGCACCTTCGCTTGCATATTCTTAGTCATTTCTAAGTCTGGGAATTGGGCTTCAAAAGCATTCACCAAGTCCGCTAATTCATCTAGGTTATATTCATCGGTCCACCGAAGTGCAGCCGCATAAAGTGCTGGGGAATCTTGCATGTTTTCTTTTGCAAAATCGATGAGCTCTTTTCGATGTTCTGCACTCGCTTCCGAATAGGCCTTAACCACTTCAAAATCCGTAGCACTTTTTCCGGCCTCAAGCACAGCATCTAAGGCCTCATCTTTGGGCTTGACCAATCGATTAAAAGACGCTTCACGAAACGACTCATAGGCAGAAATAATTGAACATGCACTACAGCTGTCGGTTCGTCCATCGGCATTCACCTCTACATTGGTCTCATTTTCTTGAATGACTAATAAGACTTTCTTTTTCGACGGGAAGGCTAGTCGAAGGAGTTCGGGCTCTGAAAATGCATAGTCAAGCACAAATTGGCCTTCTGGACTTACGGTGGCTGTGTCTATAGCCGTAGCCACTTGATTAATGGGGTCGAACTTCTCTAGAATGACTTGCTGGCCGGCGCTTTCAGCGCCGGCATTGCCAGCCACTTGATACACTTCCGAAGTCGGTTTCGAAGTACAAGACGCTGCCAGTACGAACAGCAATAGATACACAGGTTTCATTTCAACACTTTTACAAAGAATGTTCTTTTTGACGGTTTGATACACAATTCCTTATCAACATGGTAAAAAAAACACCATATACACTCCATCCAAAATCCTACATTTGAGTCATAAAATTAGTTATGTCGCAGTCTTTGGTAGAATACGATCTATCTTTCGATCGAACAGCCTACTCGAACGAGGAGCTGCTTTCTATTTATAAGCATTTATTGCTGCCGCGTTTAATTGAAGAGCGCATGCTCATTAGTCTTCGGCAAGGCAAAATTAGCAAGTGGTTCAGTGCTTGGGGCCAAGAAGCCATTTCTGTAGGTGCAGCTCTGGCTATGCATCCCGATGAATTCATTTGCACAATGCACCGCAACTTGGGCGTATTTACGACACGACATATCCCCCTTGAACGCTTATTTGCCCAGTGGCAAGGCAAAGAAAGTGGCTTTACGAAAGGACGAGATCGAAGTTTCCATTTCGGCACGCATGAATTCAACATTGTAGGCATGATTTCCCACCTGGGCGCACAAATGGGCGTAGCAGATGGGATTGCGCTTGCTCAAAAACTGAAAGGTAATCAAAAAGCAACACTGGTATTCACCGGTGATGGCGGTGCTAGCGAAGGTGACTTTCATGAAGCCGTGAACCTAGCAGCAGTATGGGATCTACCAGTTCTTATAATTGTAGAGAACAACCAATGGGGCTTGAGTACGCCTTCAAAAGAACAATTTCGCTGTGAAAGCTTTGCCGATAAAGGCATTGGTTATGGGATAGAAGCGCATAGAATTGACGGAAATAACATTTTGGAAGTCCACCAAAACATTGGTCGACTCGCCGATAGTATTCGGGAGAACCCACGCCCGATCTTACTGGAATGTGTGAGCTTTCGTATGCGCGGCCATGAAGAAGCGAGTGGAACCAAATATTATCCGGAAGGATTAATCGAACAATGGGAAGTTAAAGATCCAGTGAAAAATTTTGAGTACTTCCTGATACAAGAAAACGTATTGACCGCCGATGAGAATGCAGCGCTAAAAGACAGTTTAAAAGCTAAAATCAATGCTGCTTTAACTGAGGCTGATTCCGAACCTAAAGTAGTGTCTCGCATAGAAAAAGAAGTGGACGATGTATTTGCTCCCTTCCAATTTGAAAAGAAAATTCCCCAACATGTGGAGTTTTTTGAGATGCGTTTTGTGGATGCGATCGCTGATGGTCTACAAGAAGCGATGAAGCGCCACGATAATCTCGTACTAATGGGACAAGACATTGCTGAATATGGTGGGGTGTTTAAAATTACTGATGGCTTACATGCCAAGTATGGGTCTAATCGAGTGCGCAATACACCCATCTGCGAAGCCGCGGTATTGGGTGCTGGGCTGGGGATGAGCATTGCCGGGATGAAATCGATGGTAGAAATGCAGTTTAGCGACTTTGTGACCGAGGGCTTTAACCAGATTGTGAACAACTTAGCCAAAAGCCATTACCGATGGGGGCAAGCTGCAGATGTCGTGGTTCGAATGCCTACAGGCGGCGGCGTAGCCGCCGGCCCTTTCCACTCTCAATCTACAGAAGCGTGGTTTACACACGTGCCCGGGTTGAAAATCGCTTATCCGGCCTTTCCGGATGACGCAAAAGGCCTTCTCCTAACCGCATTTGAAGACCAAAACCCCGTGCTCTTCTTCGAACACAAGTACTTATACAGAACACTGAAAGGCCAGGTACCTAAAGGGTATTACAACTTGCCTTTTGGAAAAGCCAATCGCCTAAAAGAAGGAAACGACCTCAGTATCATTACTTATGGCTTAGGTGTACACTATGCATTGGAAATACTAGAAAAACACCCGAATATTGCCGCCGACTTGATTGACTTAAGAACACTGATCCCATTGGACACAGACACGATTTATGAATCGGTTCGGAAAACAGGCAAGGCCATCATTCTACATGAAGACAGCCTTACCGGAGGATTTGGCGCCGAATTATCGGCCCGTATTTCGGAACACTGCTTTGAAGACTTAGATGCACCGGTCATGCGCGTTGGAAGTTTAGACACACCTGTTCCATTTGACCCAGGTCTGGAACAACAATTTCTGCCCAAAGCCCGGTTTGAAGAACGATTGTTAGAATTATATGATTACTAAGGGCGAATAAGAAAATTCCAGAAATGAAATCCCCTAGAGTAAATTTGATCAAAGAAAAATATAAAAAGCCCCAGAAAACGAATGCTGGGTCTGTGAAGTTTAAAATGATTTGCGGCGAAGAGCCCAATTGAAGCTAAAAATATGGAAAGAAAATATAGTGCACCAGATTATTACCAGATCGACGATTTACTTTCGGAAGAACACATCATTATTCGTGAAAGTGTACGCGATTGGGTAAGTCAGCATATCGTACCGGTTATTGATGATCACGCGCAGCAGCATAAACCCCTCAACATTATGCGTCAGTTGGGAGAGATTGGTGCCTTAGGCCCATACATCCCTGAAAAATACGGAGGAGCAGGATTAGATCAGATTTCTTATGGACTCATTATGCAAGAGCTTGAACGAGGCGATAGTGCTGTGCGTTCTTCGGCTTCGGTGCAGTCTTCCTTGGTAATGTATCCGATTTTTACTTTCGGTACAGAAGAACAACGAATGAAATTCTTACCGAAACTCGCTTCAGGAGAATGGGTAGGTTGTTTCGGTTTAACCGAACCCAATCACGGCTCGAATCCTGCTGGCATGGAAACACATTTTGTAGATAAAGGCGATCACGTTGTGTTGAATGGAGCGAAGATGTGGATTACGAATTCCCCAGTTGCTGATATAGCTGTAGTTTGGGCGAAAGATGAATCGGGAAAGATTAGAGGACTAGTGGTTGAACGAGGAATGGAAGGCTTTACAACGCCTGAAACACATAATAAATGGAGTTTAAGAGCATCAGCAACAGGAGAGCTAGTGTTTGAAGATGTGAAAGTCCCCAAGGAAAATATTTTCCCTGAGATCAAAGGCTTGAAAGGCCCACTCAGCTGTTTAAACAGTGCACGATATGGCATTAGTTGGGGGGTAATTGGAGCCGCGATGGACTGCTACGATACAGCATTGCGCTACTCCACCGAACGTCAGCAATTTGGAAGACCGCTAGCGGGCTTCCAACTCCAACAGAAGAAATTAGCAGAAATGATTACCGAAATCACGAAAGCACAATTATTAAGCTGGCGATTAGGCACCCTAAAGAATGCCGACAAAGCTAGTCCAGCTCAGATTTCTATGGCTAAGCGAAATAATGTGCATATGGCTTTAACCGTGGCTCGCGAAGCACGTCAAATGCTAGGTGGCATGGGCATTATGGGCGAATATCCAATTATGCGACACATGGCCAACTTAGAGTCTGTGGTGACCTATGAAGGCACGCACGATATCCATTTATTGATCACCGGATATGATGTAACCGGAATTTCTGCCTTTGAATAAGCACAATGCCTGTTGTAGATATTCTACTCCCCAAAATGGGAGAAAGTGTTGCTGAAGCCACCATTTTAAAGTGGTTAAAAAAATCTGGGGAAACCATTCAGAAAGATGAAACACTCGTTGAAATAGGCACGGATAAGGTAGAAAGCGATTTACCCAGCGAGTTTGATGGGCAAATCGTGGAAATTCTTGCTCCGGAAGGATCAAACATTGAGGTAGGGGCGGTTATCGCGCGAATGGAAGTGCCTGAATCCGCCCTTCAACATATTACTGCACCAGAAAATAACAGCCAACAGACTCAAGTAGCCACGGTATCGAATGCGGGTTCAAGCCAAGAAACCTCCAAGAACCAAGGGAAAGAAGTGTACAAGAACGCCCCGGTTTTTCTTTCTCCCGTAGTTCAAAAAATAGCCGTAGAAAAGAATATTTCGTTGGAGGAAATTAGCCAAATTAGAGGTACGGGTGCCAACAACAGAATCTCTAAAAAAGACCTACTTGCTTTCGTTGAAAGCAAGCAAACCAAAGCCCAACCTACCTCCGCATTTCTCCCGCAAAAAAGAAACCTACCGATTACCGACTCCGATCATGTGGAGCAATTAAGTAGAATGCGCCAAATTATTGCAGATCGAATGCTCGAGTCCGTAAATACCATTCCGCACGTCACCACCTTTGCAGAAGTAGACATAACGGGCTTGAAACAATGGCGCACAACCCATAAAAAAGCACTCTTAGAGCAACATGGCGTGAACGTAACCTACACCCACATCATGATGCATGCAGTGGTTCAATCGCTACAGGGCTTTCCTAAGCTGAATGCGTGGTTGAATGGCCGAGATGAATTCATCCAAAAACAAGCCGTAGCCCTAGGCTTTGCTACTGCCCTGCCCGATGGAAATCTCATTGTACCGAATATCAAAAACGCCCAATCCTTAAAGTTAATTGACTTAGCTCTGGCAGTCAATGCTACGGCCGAACAAGCACGCGCAGGAAAAATCCCCGCCGACGCTATTCAACATACGACTTTCACCGTGAGTAATACCGGGAAATTCGGAAGCCTTATGGGCACACCACTCATTTCTGTACCGCAAGTAGCCGTATTAGCACTTGGAGAAATTCATCGTAAACCATTGGTGTATATGGATGGTGATACTGAGCAATTCGGACCAAGAGATGCGATTATGTTATCTATTTCCTACGACCACCGGGTCATCGATTGTGCGTATGCAGCCTCCTTCCTTAAAGACCTAAAACAACGACTAGAAGCGTATCATTCCGCGTAACTTTTTTATCTTAGTGAACTAATCCACTATATGAAAAAGATGATTTTTATAGGCATGATGCTGTGCATGTCTTTTTATTCGTGTAACACAGCAAAAGTCTTATTAGGTGAACCTTCAGAAGCTGAAGTATTACAAGCATTAACAAAAGTTTTAGACAGTTCGGCACTTAAGGCATTAGTTACTTTGAACAAATTGAACAAGCAGGGTGCTGAAGGTTTATTGCCAGAAGAACTTCAACCTGTTTTAGCTACGTTGAAGACATTGGGCTTAGGCGATGATGTGACTAAAGTAGAAAACACCATTACCGATGTTGTTTCTACAGTAGCTGCTGAAAGTGGTGGTATCTTAACTGACGCTGTAAAAGAAGTGAATTTTGGAGATGCTGTTTCTATCGTTCTCGGTGGCGAAGATGCTGCTACGCAAGTCCTTCGTGAAGCGATGTATACAACCGTAAAAAAGAGGTATAGCCAAAAGATTGAAGCAGAATTACTGAATCAAGAACCTGAGATTATGCAATATTGGGGAATGGCTACCGGTGCATATAACTTGTTTGCTAAGAACAAAGTTGATGCGAACTTATCGGACTTCCTCGCTGAAAAAGCGGTGGATGCGGTGTTTTTAAGCATGGGTGCTGAAGAGAAAAAGATTCGTGATAATCCGGCGAGCTTAGGCGATGCTGTAGTGAAAAAAGTATTTGATTTCTACCAGAATAGATAACACCGAATTTGTTGACTCGAACTAGAAACCCCCTCGGCTTTGCCGAGGGGGTTTGTAATATTGAAAGTAAGAATTGGGGCAAGAACCCAGATGCAGCAGTTCTAAGCAAACGAACGGTCCACTGATTTACCAATTCACAGATTTACCAATAGCAAATTGCGTAGCAGATCAACTACAAATTCCCTCTTCGGGCTTGTTCGCGTTCGATGGCTTCAAACAAAGCTTTGAAATTTCCTTTACCGAAACTTCTAGCCCCTTCTCGTTGGATAAACTCAAAGAACACCGTAGGCCGGTCTTCTATAGGCTTGGTGAAAATCTGTAACAAATACCCTTCATCATCTCGATCCACTAAGATGTTCAATGCTTTGAGTTTTTCAATATCTTCTTTGATCGCTCCAACTCGATCGGTTAAATCATCGTAATAGGTATCAGGTACATGTAAAAATTCTACGCCACGTTTGCGCAACGCACCGATGGTATGAATAATATCATCGGTTGCAATGGCGATATGTTGAACACCCGCTCCATTATAAAATTCGATGTATTCTTCAATTTGGCTCTTCCGTTTACCATCAGCAGGCTCATTGATCGGAAATTTCACATAACCATTTCCATTACTGACCACCTTGCTCATCAATGCACTGTATTCGGTTGAAATATCTTCATCATCGAAGGTGATTAAGAGTTTAAAACCCATCACATCTTCATAAAACTTGACCCACTTATTCATATGTCCAAGTTCTACATTACCTACACAGTGATCTACATACTTCAACCCGATTGGAGTCACTGGCATTGGTGATTGAGCAGCTTCGTAGCCTGGTAAAAACGGACCAGTGTAATTTTTGCGTTCTACAAACTTGTGAATGGTATCGCCGTACGTTTTAATTGCACTAATAACAACTTCGCCATGGGCATCGCTTAGGACGGTTGGTTCCATAACACCTTCTGCACCACGTTTTGTAGTTTCTTCGTAGGATTTCCGAGCATCATTCACCCAGAGTGCAAGTACTTTCACCCCATCGCCATGCTTATTCACATGATTGCTGATGTCGCTATCGGCATATAAAGAAGTGGTAAGTACAAAGCGTAACTTATCTTGTTGGAGCACGTAAGACGCTCGATCACGAATTCCTGTTTCTGGTCCAGCATAGGCCACTAATTCAAAGCCGAAAGCGGTTTGATAGTAATAGGCACTTTGCTTCGCATTGCCACAGTAAAACTCAATGTGGTCTGTTCCGTTTAACGGTAAGAAATCTTCCACGTTAGGATGAATTTCTTTCTCTAGCATTTCTTGTATCATAACTCCTTTATTTCTGGGGTAAAGGTAGAATTTCGGGCACAAAAAAACCACCCCGTACGGGGTGGTTATGTTCTTTATACACTAATTAGGCTAAGTACTAACCTAAAATATCTCTCATCTGCTCTTGGTATCCATCGATTCCAAGTGTAGCGATCATAAAAATTCCATATAACAATGACAACACACCTAGTACAATACCAATAATAGCAATGATACGTGCTGTTTTCATATTAGAGAAAGAGCCAGCCGCATAACCATCTGGATTGGCTTCATATTCTTTCATGCCTTTGTTAGCCATTACAAAACCAATAATGGCTGGAATTAAACTAAAAAAACCACAACAACATGCCAATACAATGGATGATATCGCGAGAATTAAAGCTAAAGGATCATTAGGAAGTTTTTGTGTTGATGTAGTAGGTGGTGTTTCCATGGGTCAGATTATTTTGATTAAAAAATTAACCACTAAAAAAATAGCTGTCGCAAAATAGGAATATTTTAACGCTATCAAAGACCAATCCGACTTATTTTTCACACGTACAATTAAAAAAAATACGGTAAAAATCAAAGGGAACAAGGGCGGATACATATAAAACGACTCCACTATATTACCTTTCAATAACAATACAATGGCTCGCTGGATTCCACAACCGGGGCAATCTGCACCCGTCACCAACTTACTCGGACAACGCAACATATTGCCTTCTACCAACTCAACAAATTTTTGGTAAATATTCATGTTCTAATGAGCCAACCAACTTTGGTGATAATCTGGATTTTCGATACCGAAAGCGGCCTCCGTTAACTGCAAGGGACGAAATGTATCTACCATTACGGCTAATTCATGCGTTTCTTTGGCACCAATACTGCCTTCGTAAGTTCCTGGATGCGGTCCGTGCGGAATGCCCCCGGGATGTAAGGTAATCATACCCTGCTCTACGTGCTTTCTGCTCATAAAATCTCCATCTACATAATACAGCACTTCATCACTATCTATATTACTGTGGTTATATGGTGCTGGAATCGCTAATGGATGATAATCAAATAGTCTTGGCACAAAAGAACAAATCACAAAGCCTCGAGCAGCAAACGTTTGATGAACTGGGGGCGGTTGATGCACCCGACCAGTAATCGGTTCGAAATCGTGAATCGAAAATGTGTATGGATAATTGTACCCATCCCAACCAATCACATCAAATGGATGAAACTTATAGTGGTAAGGATAAATCATGCCTTCCTTCTTGATCATAAACTTGAAATCCCCTTCTTCATCATGGGTTTGCAAGTTCTGAGGCTTTTTGAAGTCTCGTTCACAATAAGGCGAATGTTCCATAAGCTGACCATATTTACTCAAATATCTTCTAGGTGGAACAATTGGAGAGAACGATTCTACAATTAACAATCGGTTATTTGCATCCTCGAATTCTAGCTTATAAGTAGTTCCTCTTGGGATCACTACATAATCGCCATATTGAAAGGGCACTTCCCCATACATAGAATGCAACTTCCCCTTTCCCTTATGGATGAAAATAACTTCATCAGCATCTGCATTTTTGAAAAAGTAATCCGTCATGCTGGCAGTAGGAGCTGCTAAACTCATATGCACATCACTGTTCACTAATACCGGAACGCGACTCGTTATGTAATCCGCGTGCGGAGCAACTTGAAACCCATTGAAACTCCGATGTTTTAACTGCTTAGCCGCGATAACCTTTGGCTCCACAGAGAAAGGGTCATCCACTTGTACAATCTTAGTTGGCGGATGCACATGATAAAGCAAGGAATAATTATCATCGAAACCGAAGGTAGAGAATAACTCTTCATGATATAATGCTCCTTTGGGCTGACGAAATTGTGTATGGCGCTTTGGCGGAATTTTTCCCAACGAGTAATAATGCGGCATAGTGTTTTTGTTTGAACCAAAAATACTTAATTCTTACTTCATATCTCGACAAGAAAATCGTTCGACAAACACAATGAATTTAATTTAATTCCCTGAACTATTCTTTCATTCTTGATTCCTTCTATCTTTGCAGACTTAGAAAAATGACGAAGACAACTTCATGATAAAAATTACTTTTCCAGACGGTGCTGTAAGAGAATTCGAGAAAGGAATAGCTGCTTTAGATATTGCGAAAGGAATCAGTAGTGGCCTAGCCAAAAAGTTATTGGCTGCTGAAGTCAATGGCGAAGTGGTTGATTTAACACGCCCTATTGAAACAGATGCCGCTTTAAACTTATTATCATGGGATGATAAAGGAGGTCAAAGTACGTTTTGGCACTCGAGCGCACATTTAATGGCTGAAGCGATTGAAGCGCTCTATCCAGGCACTAAGTTTGGCATTGGCCCAGCCATTGAGAGCCCAAAAGGTTTTTACTATGACATCGAGTTGCCCGAAGGTCAAAAAATCTCCACAGAAGACTTGCCGAAGATTGAAAAGAAGATGAAGGAGTTGGCCAGTAAGCAAAACGACTTCGTTCGGAAAGAAGTATCGAAAGCAGATGCTGTGGCTTACTTCAAAGAAAAAGACGATCAATACAAACTCGATCTGCTGGAAGGCTTAGAAGATGGCGAAATCACGTTTTACACACAAGGTGACTTTACCGATTTATGTCGTGGCCCACATATTCCCAATACGAATAAAATTCAAGCAATCAAGTTATTGAACGTAGCTGGAGCTTATTGGAAAGGCGATGAAAACAACCAAATGATGACGCGAATCTATGGCGTGTCTTTCCCTAAAAAAGACCAGTTAGCTCATCACTTAGAAATGTTGGAAGAAGCGAAGAAAAGAGATCACAGGAAACTCGGCGCGCAGCTCGGCATTTTTATGTTTTCCGAAAAAGTAGGCGCTGGACTACCCATTTGGTTGCCTCATGGAACAGCACTTCGCACCATCTTGGAAGACTTCCTAAAGAAAGAGCAATTAAAACAGGGCTATACTCCTGTGATCACGCCGCATGTTGGCAAGAAAGACTTGTATGTCACTTCTGGTCATTATGAAAAATACGGAGAAGATAGTTTTCAGCCTATTGAAACCCCTAGAGAAAACGAAGAGTTCTTCTTGAAGCCTATGAACTGTCCGCACCATTGTGAAGTATTTGCGCATATGCCTCGTTCGTTCAGGGACTTACCTGTTCGGATCGCAGAATTTGGGACGGTTTACCGTTACGAGCAAAGTGGAGAATTGCATGGCTTAACCCGAGTACGAAGTTTCACAGTAGATGATGCCCACATTTTCTGTACACCAGATCAATTAAAAGAAGAGTTTATAGACGTATTGGAGTTGATCAAAATGGTCATTAGCAAGTTAGGCTTTAAAGATTTCACGGCACAAGTATCGTTACGCGATCCAGCTAACAAAGAAAAATACATCGGTAGCGATGAAAATTGGGACAAGGCTGAACGAATGATTCAAGAAGCTGCTGCTGAAGTAGGTTTAGAAACTGTTGTAGAAACCGGCGAAGCCGCTTTCTACGGACCTAAGCTCGACTTTATGATTAAAGATGCACTGGGTCGTTCTTGGCAGCTGGGAACCGTACAAGTTGATTACAACCTCCCAGAGCGTTTCGAACTGGAATATGTAGGCTCCGACGGCCAAAAACATCGCCCAGTGATGATTCATAGAGCACCGTTTGGATCGATGGAGCGATTTATTGGTGTACTCATCGAACATTGTGCAGGCAACTTCCCACTCTGGCTGGCTCCTGAACAAGTTCGAGTACTACCCGTAGCAGAAAAATTTCTCGATTACGCAAAAGAAGTCAGCAAAATCTTAAAAATTAACGATATTCGTAGCACTGTGGATACACGCTATGAGCGTATTGGAAAGCTTATTCGTGATGCGGAAACCCAAAAAGTTCCTTTTATGCTTATTGTTGGAGAAAAAGAACAAGAAGCAGAAACTGTCAATGTTCGTCAGCATGGAAAAGGAGATCTGGGAACTATATCCACAACGGAATTTGTTGAACAAATACATAAAGAATTACAAGACAACTAAACCGCGAAAGCGTATTATTCATTAAACA
The DNA here is from genome assembly GCA_019634125.1 of Saprospiraceae bacterium. GTDB lineage: Bacteria > Bacteroidota > Bacteroidia > Chitinophagales > JAHQVX01 > JAHQVX01. The sequence goes on along the minus strand of JAHQVX010000046.1, from coordinate 9,318 downwards.
ATAAAATTTGAGAAGAGGAAGAAGAAAACCACCTAGACAGGAACCCAAGTATTTTTTCAGAACGAATCACCAGATTAAAGTTCCGGAAGTACGATTAACAGGCGACAATGTAGAAAATGGCGTATACTCCACGAGTAAAGCCATGGAAATGGCCGAAGAACAAGGATTAGACCTCGTTGAAATCGCAGCGAAAGCTCGACCACCGGTTTGCCAAATCGTAGATTATAAAAAATTCCTTTACGAAAAGAAAAAGCGGGATAAGGAATTGAAATCAAAACAACAGAAAGTGGTGGTTAAAGAAATTCGTTTCACCCCGAATACGGATGATCACGACATTGACTTCAAATTAAAACATGCTGAGAAATTCCTAAAAGAAGGAGCAAAAGTGAAAGCCTTTGTTCACTTTAGAGGGCGATCTATCGTATTTAAAGACCGTGGTGAATTATTATTACTCCAGTTTGCAGAACGCTTACAAGAACTAGGTGACTTAGAGGCTATGCCCAAATTAGAAGGTAAACGTATGAGTATTTTCATCATGCCGAAGAAGAAGAAATAATATACCGATCTATATATAGAAACCGCCTCGGCTTTGCCGAGGCGGTTTTTACGTTCTATCCATGGATTTTCAAGGATTAAATGATATCTTTGCCGTCCTAAAATTTACGGAGTAATGCCGAAGATGAAAACAAACTCCAGCGCTAAAAAGCGTTTTAAGCTGACTGGTTCTGGAAAAATTAAGCGTAACAAAGCGTACAAAAGTCACTTGCTTACTAAGAAGAGCACCAAAAGAAAAAGACACCTTAATGGGTCTACTGTTTTGGAGAAATCTGATGAAAGCAGAGTGAAAGCCATGCTTTGTATTGGAAAGTAAATATTTTTAAAATTGACCGTAGTAGTAAAGATTCCGAAGTGGCGGAACACTTAGTGTCAGAAAACTAAAAAACATGCCTAGATCAACCAATCATGTGGCCTCACGCAAGCGCCGCAAAAAAGTTCTAAAACAAGCCAAAGGGTATTTTGGAGCACGTAGCAACGTTTATACCGTTGCAAAAAATGCCGTAGATAAAGCCATGCTTTATGCATACACCGGCCGAAAATTAAAGAAAAGACAATTTAGAAGACTTTGGATTAGCCGAATTAATGCTGCCGCAAGACAGGAAGGAATGACGTATTCTACCCTAATGCACGCATTGAAGCAAAATAATATCGAGTTAAACAGAAAGACTTTAGCGGATTTGGCATTAAACCATCCAGAAAGTTTTAAAGAAATAGTTGCAAAGTTGGCATAGACTTTGTATCTTTAGTAACGAAGTACTTGGGGGATTACGTGTAGGAAAAACACGTGGTCCCTCTTTTTTTTTACTCTCATAACCCCCCTAACAATGAGAAAATTTTTGTTCCTCGCTTGCGCACTCCTTTTTAGCGCGCCGCTCTTTGCTCAGACACAATTGTCCAATAAAAATTCTTTATCCCTCGAATTACTCGGACGAGGTGTATTTTATTCATTAAACTACGAACACAAACTCAGCAACTACGACAACCAAATCACAGGTTCTCGAATTAAAGCTGGATTTGGAATGCGAAATATTCACGGAGATATGGTAACAAGTGTTCCTGCTTCGTTTTCACACCTTTTTTCACTTAGTGATACAGATTATTTAGAACTAGGAGCTGGTGGTACAGCAATGTTCGGAATCGACGACGACACACAAATCGGCTCAGTAGAAATTACACAGCCATACTCGGTACATGGAATTGTGGGCTATCGTTATGTTCCTGATGTGAATCGTGGACTTTACGTTAAAGCCAACTTCACACCGCTTTACACCGACCAATTTATTTTTTACGGCGGACTAGGCGGTGGATACATCTTCTAGTAAAGAATTTTTTATTTCTAGTTTTTTAATCCCTTCGGCTTTGCCGAAGGGATTTTTTGTAGCAAAACACCTACTCAGGTGTTTTTCGTATTATAGCCACTAAATACAACCTATGAAACAACTTATCTTCTTGTCTATCCTTCTCCTTGGCTTCACCTTCGCCAATGGTCAATCGGAAAACAACTTTTCCGAAGATACCGAAAGCCCAAAAGCCATTATGCTAGCAGCATTAGATGTGATCTCTGGACCAAAATGCGAAGCCAGAGATTGGGACCGATTTAAGAACCTATTTCTACCAACAGCGCAGATTGGCATTGTAGGGACAAATCCAAAAGGAGAAAGTAAACACCTGCTCTTCCCACTGGAAGACTTTATTCTAAAAAACGGCCCGAATTATGCCAAAGATGGTTTTGAAGAAGTGGAATTGGGGCATAAAATTGAAGTATGGAATGGCATAGCTTCAGGCATGCAAAGCTATGAATGGACCATACCAAATACCGACAAGAAACAACGAGGTGTCAACAACTTCCAGTTTCTATACAGCAACGATCGTTGGTATATTGTAAACCTCATCTTCGCTAACGAAAAAACAGATCAACCTATACCAGAGAAATACCTAACTTCGGAAACAAAGCAAACCGATATGAGCAAAGGCAAAGTCACAGGGCTTGGAGGCATTTTTTTTAAATGTACCGACATTGAAAAACAAAGAGCTTGGTACACCCAACACTTAGGGATTGAAACTCAAAGTTGGGGCGGTGGTATATTCAAATGGCATACCTTGGAAGACAAAGAAACGGTAGCCACCACCACTTGGGGGCCTTTTAAAGCAGATACAGAGTATTTCAACCCTAGTAATAAGGAGTACATGTTCAACTATCGGGTCGATGATCTGGATGCGCTTTTAGCAAAGCTAAAAGCTGCAGGCGTAGAGATCGTAGGCGAAGTAGAAGAATACGAATACGGGAAATTTGGCTGGATTATGGACCCTGAAGGCAATAAAATTGAACTTTGGGAACCCATAGATGGCATCTTTTAAGTTATGAGCATTACCATTCGAAAAGCTACAGTAGAAGACAGTTCAATTATTCTTGAAATGATTAAAGGACTGGCCGACTATGAAAAGCTAGCCCATTATGTTACGAATACGGTGGAGGCAATTGAAGCCCTGTTCTTCGAACCGAATCCCATTGTTCATTGTTTGATTGCCGAATCGTCCAGCAAAGCCGTAGGCTTTGCTGTTTACCTGTTCAACTACTCCACCTTTAGCGGAAAAAAAGGACTTTATTTGGAAGATTTCTTTGTAGATCCGGATCATCGGGGTTTAGGGATCGGACAGCGCATCTTTGATGCGCTGATTCAAATCGCACAAGAAGAAAATTGTGGCAAAATGGATTGGGTCGTCCTCGATTGGAACCAGCCTGCAATGGATTTCTATCATAAGTACGGAGCAAAACCCATGAAAGAATGGATCAATTACCGATTAAATGAAGATCAACTAAAAAACTCCTAATGTTTTGTTTTTGAAAATTTCTTCTTTATTATTGTATCAAGTACACAAAGAATGAACGTTATTTCTGTCAATATTTTAGTCGTAATTATTTGCCTCTTTAAGTGGTGAACGGCTCGGTATTAACAATAAAATACTACCCTTCTCACCACGAACTGAGAAGGGTTTTTTAATAAATGGCGCATTGAAAAACCTGAAGAAATACAGTTGGCAAGTTAGCCAAGCAGATGACCAACCTGCAGCACAAGCTATGTTGTTCGGCACCGGACTTACCGACCAACAAATGAACCAACCTTTTATCGGCATTGCAAGTACAGGCTACGAAGGCAATACCTGCAATATGCACCTCAACGATTTGGCCGTTTTAGTCAAGAACAGCGTGAATCAACATGAACTTACTGGCCTCATTTTTCACACTATCGGCGTGAGTGATGGTATCGCCATGGGAACCCCAGGAATGCGTTACTCCTTGGTCTCAAGAGAAGTGATCGCAGACAGTATTGAAACCAGCATGGGTGGCCATAGCTACGATGGATTGGTTACCGTAGTCGGCTGTGATAAAAACATGCCTGGTGCAGTAATCGCCATGATCCGCCTAAACCGCCCTTCTTTACTGGTCTACGGAGGCACAATTGCAAGTGGCTGTCATAAAGGGGAAAAACTGAATATCGTTAGTGCTTTTGAAGCTTGGGGGAAACGCAATGCCAATGCCATTTCTGAAGAAGATTACCGAGCAGTCATTAAAAATGCCTGCCCAGGTGCCGGAGCCTGTGGTGGGATGTATACTGCCAATACGATGTCATCTGCCATTGAAGCACTCGGTCTCTCACTGCCCCATTCTTCCTCGAACCCAGCAGTAGGCCAAGCCAAACATACCGAATGCGAGGCGGTTGGGCCGTACGTACGCCACCTCATCGAAAACGATATTAAACCCTTGGATATACTCACCAAGGAATCCTTTGAAAATGCACTAACACTTATCATTGCACTTGGTGGAAGTACCAATGCTGTATTACACCTCGTAGCCCTAGCAAAAACAGCGAATATTCCTTTAGATCTCGCAGACATCCAACGAATTAGTGACCAAACTCCACTTTTAGCTGACCTAAAGCCAAGCGGAGAGTACCTGATGGAAGATGTGTTCAAGATTGGAGGAACACCAGCTGTAATGCGCTATCTATTAGATGAAGGCTTCTTACATCCCAATGCATTAACCGTAACCGGGAAGACGATTGCTGAAAACTTGGAAGAAGTTAAACCGGTAAACGCAGAACAAAAAGTCGTTTTCCCAGCAGATCAACCGTTAAAGCAAAGCGGGCACTTACAAATTCTTTATGGAAACTTAGCTCAAGAAGGCTCAGTAGCAAAGATTACTGGAAAAGAAGGCTTGCTATTCAAAGGCCCGGCAAAGGTGTACAACTCAGAAGTGGAAGCCAATGAAGCCATTCAGCTCGGAAAGGTAGAAAAAGGCGACGTCGTAGTCATCCGATATGTTGGCCCGAGAGGTGGTCCTGGAATGCCCGAAATGCTAAAACCTACAGCAGCAATCATGGGTGCAGGACTTGGTAAAGATGTAGCACTAATCACCGATGGTCGATTCTCAGGAGGTACGCACGGATTCGTTGTAGGACACATTACCCCAGAAGCCTTCGATGGTGGAACCATAGCCCTCGTGAAAGACGGCGATTTGATTGAAATTAACGCAGAAGAAAACTCCATTCATGTCCTTCTATCCGATGAAGCACTGATGAACAGAAAGAACCAATGGAAACAACCCGATTATAAAGTGAAAGCAGGTGTACTCTATAAATATGCTAAAACAGTTGCTACCGCTTCAGAAGGTTGTGTAACCGATCAATTTTAAAATTGAGCCATGTTAGAAACTCAAGAAAAAACATTGTCTACAGAAAGTACTACTAGAATGAACGGGGCAAAAGCCATTATGGAATGCTTAGTCCATGAAGGCGTTGAATTAATTTATGGGTATCCAGGTGGTGCCATTATGCCCGTCTACGATGCGTTGTACGACTACCAAGACCAGGTTCAACACGTATTAACGCGTCATGAGCAAGGTGCTACACACGCTGCCCAAGGTTATGCACGAGTAACCAATAAAACAGGAGTGGTATTTGCCACATCGGGGCCCGGAGCCACCAACTTAGTGACAGGATTAGCAGATGCATTAATCGATAGTACGCCAATGGTTTGTATTACGGGTCAAGTATTTGCAAAATTACTGGGAACAGATGCCTTTCAAGAAACGGATGTTATCAGTATTACCATGGCTGTGACGAAGTGGAATTACCAAATCACAAAAGCTTCCGAAATTCCGGATGTAATGGCCAAAGCCTTTTACATTGCCAATAGTGGCCGACCAGGCCCGGTAATTATCGACATTACAAAGAATGCTCAACTGGAATTATTGGATTTCGCCTATAAGAAAACAACAGCTATTCGGAGTTACAATCCTATTCAAAAAGCGGATGAGAACGAACTAACGAAAGCGGCAGAGCTTCTAAACAACGCCAAAAAACCGTACATCTTGTTCGGGCAAGGCGTGACTTTAAGTGGTGCAGAAACTGAATTAAAGCAATTGGTAGAAAAGTCTGGCATTCCTGCCGCATGGACCATCCTTGGTTTATCTGCTATGGAAACCGACCATCCTTTAAATGTGGGCATGTTAGGCATGCATGGAAACTATGCGCCAAATGTACTGACTAATGAATGTGATGTCCTATTTGCTGTAGGAATGCGTTTCGATGATCGGGTAACCGGAAAAGTAGATGGCTATGCGCCTCAAGCAAAAGTCATTCACTTAGACATCGACCCTTCGGAAATCAATAAAATTATTGAAGCAGATGTGGCCCTAGTTGGCGACGCCAAAGAAACGCTTCAACGACTGCTTCCACTTATCGAACAAAATGTTCATCCTGAATGGCTGCAACAATTCAAGGACTTAGACCAAATGGAATGGGATAAAGTCATAGAAAAAGAAATTCAGCCCAAAGAAGGCTTAATTACGATGGGCGAAGTGATTCACCTCATCAACGAAGAAACGGAAGGAGATCACATTATCGTAACCGATGTAGGGCAACATCAAATGGTCGCTTGTAGGTATGCGAAGTTTGCCAAACATAGAAGCAATGTTACCAGTGGGGGGCTAGGCACAATGGGCTTTGCCTTACCTGCAGGACTTGGCGCGCAAATGGGTGCACCAGATCGATGTGTTATTGCTGTAATCGGTGATGGAGGATTCCAAATGACCATTCAAGAATTAGCCACCATAGCACAAACGAAGACCCCACTTAAGATATTGATCCTAAACAATCAATTTCTCGGTATGGTACGACAATGGCAAGAATTATTTTTCGACAAACGCTACTCCTCTGTTGAGCTCGAAAATCCAGACTTCCAAATGATTTCAGAAGGTATGGGTGTGCCTGCAATTCTCACGAAAGAACGAGCCAGCTTAAAAGCAGATATTCAGAAATGGCTAAACCACGAAGGGCCTTGCCTTTTAGAAGTTCGAGTAGGTAAAGAAAATAACGTATTCCCTATGGTTCCTGCAGGGGCTACTGTAGCTGAAATCCGATTAGACTAAACACATGAAAGAGAAATTCACCATCTGCATATTTACAGAAAACCAAGTGGGTCTACTCCACCGTTTAACCACTATTTTCACGCGGAGGCACATCAACATCGAAAGCCTGACCACTTCAGAAGCAGAATTAGATGGCGTGCATCGATTTACCATTTCAGTAGAATGTGAAGAAGAACAAGTGGAAAAACTATCCAAGCAATTATCGAAACAAGTAGGCACTTTAGAAGCAGACTATTATCGAGAGGAAGAAACCGTTTGGCAAGAGATTGCGCTTTTTAAAGTCAGTACAAATGCTTTCTTTAATGGCACTCAACTCGAAGAAATCATTCGAAGTCATCGCACGAGAATATTAGAAATTGAACCAAATTATGTGGTTCTAGAACAAACGGGGTATAAAGAAGACACACAAACCCTATTTGAGAAACTGAAACCATTTGGCATTTTAGAATTTGTACGCTCTGGACGGGTGTCAATTTCTAAAACCAACGTTCCGTTCAAAAAAGAAAAAGAAACTATCCTTAAAAAAGAAAAACACTAATCATCATGGCATTAATCAATTTTGGAGGCGTTGAAGAAAACGTTGTAACTCGAGAAGAATTCCCATTAGACAAAGCCCGAGAAGTTTTAAAAGATGACATAATTGCTATAATTGGCTATGGCGTTCAAGGTCCTGGACAAGCATTAAACTTGAAAGACAATGGCTTTAACGTTATTGTTGGTCAACGGAAGAACTCTCCAACTTGGGACAAAGCTATTGCAGACGGTTGGGTTCCTGGAGAAACGTTATTTCCTATTGAGGAAGCGGCAGCAAAGGGCACCATTATTCAATTTTTATTAAGTGATGCCGGTCAGATCGCTGTTTGGCCACAGTTAAAGCCCCATTTAACAGCTGGGAAGGCCTTATACTTTTCACATGGATTTGGAATTACTTACAAGGAGAAAACAGGCATTTTACCGCCAGCTGATGTCGATGTCATCTTAGTAGCACCTAAGGGATCAGGCACTTCATTGAGACGATTGTTTGTTGCTGGTAAAGGATTGAATTCGAGTTTTGCCATTCATCAAGATGCAACTGGAAAAGCGCGTGAACGCGTGATTGCTTTAGGGATTGGTGTGGGTTCAGGCTATTTATTTGAAACCGATTTCTACAAAGAGGTGACGAGTGATTTAACTGGAGAGCGCGGTACTTTAATGGGTGCTATTCAGGGGATTTTTGCCGCGCAATACGAAGTATTGCGCGCAAACGGCCATTCCCCATCCGAAGCCTTTAACGAAACGGTAGAAGAACTGACTCAATCGCTCATGCCCCTCGTTGCTGAAAATGGGATGGACTGGATGTATGCGAATTGTTCCACCACCGCACAACGTGGGGCACTCGACTGGTGGAAACCTTTCCGCGATGCGACAAAACCTGTGTTCGAACAACTCTACAATGAGGTAAAGGCTGGTAACGAAGCGCAACGCTCCATCGATTCTAATGGTAAAGTAGATTACCGCGAGAAGCTTGAACAAGAATTGGAAGAACTTCGCGAAAGTGAGATGTGGCGAGCTGGGAAAGCCGTTCGTTCCCTCCGCCCAGAGAACAGCTAATTTATGGAAGTTGTTTCCGCAGTAACTATAGCGGACATTGAAAAAGCCGCCGATCGCTTAGCAGGTGTTGCCCTGCAAACGCCCTTGGAGTTAAGCCACTACTTATCTGAGAAGTATGGCGCCCATATTTGGTTAAAGCGGGAAGATCAACAGGTCACCCGTTCTTACAAAATCCGTGGAGCGTACAATAAGCTAAGTATGGAATCCGATGGGCAGAAAACCGTGCTAGCTGCCAGTGCAGGCAATCACGCTCAAGGAGTCGCCTATGCTTGCAACTTGCTGAATCGGAAAGGGGTGATTTTTATGCCATTAACGACGCCGAAGCAAAAAATTGAGCAAGCTCAATTTTTTGGCGGCCAACACATCGATATCCAACTCGTGGGCGACAACTTCGATGATGCTTATCAAGCAGCTAAAGAATACTACGAACAACACGACGCCTGTTTTATTCCTCCCTTTGATGATGCAGATATTATCTGCGGCCAAGGAACAGTAGGTTTAGAAATAATTCGTCAAATGGACGCACCTATCGACTATCTCCTATTGCCCATTGGTGGTGGCGGATTGTCGGCCGGAGTATCTACAGTATTTAAATCGAATAGTGCTTCTACGACTATCATTGGCGTAGAGCCAACTGGCGCCCCGGCAATGGCGAAAGCATTTGAAGCAGGACACCCAGTTACCTTGGATGCTATCGATCCTTTTGTGGATGGGGCTGCAGTTCGCCGGATCGGCGAACT
>JAHQVX010000045.1 GCA_019634125.1 Saprospiraceae bacterium | reverse complement strand
CGTATTAACAGGTGCTGGAATTAGTGCAGAAAGCGGGATCAAAACCTTTAGAGATGCCGATGGACTTTGGGAAGGGCATGACGTCATGCAGGTCGCTTCTCCGCAAGGCTGGAAAGCTAATCAAGAGCTTGTTTTAGACTTTTACAATCAACGAAGAAAACAGTTGAAAGAAGTCGTTCCAAATTCCGCACATATCGATTTGGTAGGCTTAGAAGAAACATACGATGTTACGATTATCACTCAGAATGTAGACGATTTACACGAGCGAGCAGGCTCATCGAAAGTGGTTCATCTTCATGGAGAGCTTCGGAAAGTCAGGAGTGTGTCAAATCCGATTTTAGTATATGACTGGGAAGATGACTTGCAACTTGGAGATACTGCGGAAGATGGTTCCCAATTACGGCCACATATTGTATGGTTTGGAGAGGCAGTTCCCATGATTGAAACAGCTGCGGCAATTACCTCGGAAGCAGATATCCTTTTGATTATCGGCACAAGTATGGCCGTTTATCCCGCAGCTGGGCTGGTGCATTTTGCACCAGCTACCTGCCCTATTTACCTTATTGACCCTAAGATTCCAGAAGTAGAAGGTATTCATAGAATTCATGCCATTGAAGCTACAGCAACTCAAGGAATGAAAACGCTTTTAGAGTTGATCTAAATGTAAGAACTACAAAGAGGACTGCTAGTTTTTGCTTAATTTTAGTGCAAAGTTTTAGATGAAGAAAATCATCATTGAATCGCTCATTGAAGTATATGATTCTGTAGTTGATTTGGGAGCGGAAGACCAAGCATTATTTCAACATGCTCGAGATGCTACGAATGCTTCTCATTCGCCTTATTCGAGTTTTGCAGTTGGAGCTGCTTTACGCTTGGATAATGGCCAGATTATTTTGGGAAGCAACCAAGAAAATGCCAGCTTTCCAGCTGGCATTTGTGCCGAACGCGTTGCCCTTTCAGCGGCTTCCTCCTTACACCCAAATTCCAAAGTACTAGCAGTAGCTGTTTCGGCTCGAAGCAATGGGGCTTGGGTGCAAAAAGCAACTCCGCCTTGTGGAGTTTGCCGACAGAGCATAAAAGAATATGAATACCGAGGAAATCATCCTATTGAGATCTTATTTCCTGGTACAGATGGTAAAATTTTGAAAGTAAAAAGCATTGAAGCGCTATTACCCTTAAGCTTTAATGCCGATAATTTATTAAAACGATAAAAAGTAAGTAGAAACATGTTAACGATGACTTCGCAAGATTTAATGGCGTTGGAAGATAAGCACGGTGCACACAACTACCACCCGCTTCCAGTAGTCTTAGCAAAAGGTGATGGTGTATACGTTTGGGATGTAGAAGGCAAACGCTACTATGATTTTCTCTCCGCCTATTCGGCAGTGAATCAAGGGCATTGCCATCCAAGAATTATAAATGCGCTGAAAGATCAAGCTGAAACGCTTACCCTAACTTCCAGAGCGTTCTACAACGATCAACTGGGTGAATATGAACAGTTTGCTACGGAATATTTTGGCTTCGATAAGCTACTTCCGATGAATACGGGTGCTGAAGCGGTAGAAACAGCGATCAAGCTCTGTCGGAAATGGGCCTATGAAAAGAAAGGCATCGCAGAAGAGCAAGCGCAAATCATCGTTTGTAGCAACAATTTCCACGGACGAACAACGACGATTATTTCGTTTTCGAATGATCCAGATGCTAGAAAGAATTTTGGTCCATACACACCAGGTTTTGTAAAAGTGGAATACGACAACTTAGAGGCTTTAGAAGCAGCGATTCAGGAAAACGACAATATTGCAGGCTTCCTTGTTGAGCCCATTCAGGGCGAAGCAGGCGTGTACACGCCTGCTGATGACTATATGTCGAAAGCAAAAGCCATATGCGAGAAGTATGGCGTTTTGTTTATTGCCGATGAAATCCAAACGGGTATTGCTCGAACCGGGGCTTTATTAGCGGTTTGCGGCAATTGTACTTGTGCTGGTCATTGCGAACAACAAGAAGCAACCTATACTCGTCCAGATATCCTCATCTTAGGCAAGGCTTTATCTGGTGGCGTATACCCTGTATCTGCTGTGTTAGCAGATGATCATATTATAGAAGTGATCAAGCCTGGACAACACGGCAGTACATTTGGTGGTAATCCATTAGCTGCCGCTGTAGCTACTGCTGCCTTGAATGTAGTAAAGGATGAAAAACTCGCTCAAAATGCCCGAAAACTCGGTCAGCGTTTCCGAGCTGAAATGCAAAAACTTGTGGATGAAAGTGATTTACTCACTTTAGTTCGTGGTAGAGGCTTGTTAAATGCGGTAGTAATTAACGATACCCCTGATAGTTCTACAGCATGGGATATTTGCTTAAAGTTGAGAGATCATGGATTGTTAGCAAAACCAACACATGGGAATATCATTCGATTTGCACCGCCTTTGGTGATGACTGAAGAGCAGTTAATGGATTGTGTTGGGATTATTCGCAAAACGATTTTAGAGTTCTAACCGAACAATATAGCTAGAAAAACAAAACCCCCTCGGCTTTGCCGAGGGGGTTTTAATTTTAATGCAGAAACCATTTAGTTTACTGCGTCAGCTAATTTCTTACCTGCTTTGAATTTCGCAACAGTTTTAGCTTTGATTTTAATCTCTTTACCAGTTTGTGGATTACGACCAGTTCTAGCAGCTCTCTTAGAAGTAGAGAAAGTTCCGAAACCAGGAAGTGTAACTCGGTTACCAGACATTAAAGAACCTGTAATTGCATCTAATGTTGCATCTAACGCTCTCGCAGAATCAGCTTTTGTTAATCCAGATTGTTTTGCAATACTTGCAACTAAATCTCCTTTGTTCATTTGATTAGTTTTTGTGATTAAAAATTTACTTGCCAAAAGTAAGAGCATTTCGCTAAAAACCAAACGTACTCTACGTTGTAGCGCGAATTAATTATCAACAATTCACTCAAATAAACACATTTAATATTCACAACTATTTGATTTCCAGCAAATTAATGTTAAATCTATTTATGCACAACAGCACTAAAATAACTGTAAAAAAAATCGCTACAAGCCCCTATTTATAGGCACAAAAGCCATTTCACCCCTAAAATTTAGCCACTTGCCACAAGTCCATTTTTTTTACAACTTTACAGTTCACCAAAAATTCAGCTGTGTTAAATCAAATTTCAACACTTCCACCAGATAGCATTAGTAAGAAAGAAGCACGAGAAAAAACAGAACAATACACCGAAGAAATTGCCGTGATGCAAGACATGCTTTTTGCCCAACGACAACATAGTGTACTCGTTGTACTTCAGGGTATGGATACCTCGGGAAAAAGTACCACTGTCCGAGATGTGTTTAAAGAAGTGAATCCGATGGGTATTCGCATTAAGTCCTTCAAAAAACCCACAGATGAAGAATTTGGCCACGACTTCTTATGGCGTGTGCACAAACATGCACCTGAAAAAGGATACATCACCGTATTTGATCGTTCGCATTATGAAGACGTACTCATTCAACGAGTCCACAATTGGATTGACATGGATCGGGTTCATCAGCGCTATAAGCACATCAATAACTTTGAAGACTTATTAGCAGAAGAAAACAACACGTTGATCCTTAAGTTCTACTTGCACATTTCGAAAGAAAATCAATTAGAAGACTTAAAAGAGCGGGAAACAGATCCTACGAAGAAATGGAAGTTCAATCCTGGGGATTATGAAGAGCGGAAACATTGGGATACTTACATGGAAGCCTATGAAGCTGCTTTTGAGCATTGCGGGAAAAAATACCCTTGGACGATTGTTCCAGCGGATAAAGGATGGTATAAACGCTATGTAGTTGCAAAGACGGTCTACGAAGCGATGAAAACACTTCACTTAGAATACCCACAGTAAAGAAAGTTGAATTTACGCTTATTAAAAAACCCTCTCGGCTTTGCCGAGAGGGTTTTTAATATCTGTAACCGCAAAAACGGTTTCTATCAAATCTTAGTTGCCTAAACGAACAACAACACGACGGTTTTGCGCACGGCCTTCAGCAGTAGAGTTACTCGCAATTGGCTGAGTTTCTCCGTAGCCCACTGAAGAAAGCATTGATCTGTTAATGCCTTTACCTACAAGGTAATTCACAACAGCTGCTGCACGCTTTCTAGATAAGTCCATGTTGTAAGAGTCATCTCCTGAACTATCTGTGTGTCCTTCTACTACAAAACGAGTGTTTGGATATTGTTGCATGATAGCAGCAATCTCATCTAACTTCGTTCTAGAAACAGTACGGATCACATCACTATTTGTATTGAACAAGATCGACTTCGCAATGAAGTTGATTTGATCAACTACTGTAGTTGAAGGAGCAGCAGGAGCAACAGTTCTTACCGGACAACCAGCATTGCTAGCAGGACCAGCTTCATTAGGGCAGTTGTCTACGTTATCTAATAAACCATCACCATCCGCATCAGGAATATCAGCTGGTACTTCTACCACTGTTTCCTCTACTTCAGGTTCTGCAGGACAACCACTATTAGAAGCTAAGCCTGGGGTGTTCGGACACTCGTCGTTCGCATCAATTACACCATCGCCATCGCCATCAGGGCAACCGCTTACTGTACCTGGAGTATCTGGACAGTCGTCAGCTGCATCAATAACACCATCACCGTCTCTGTCTAATACAACTGGTTCTGGCTCAGCAACTGGAACAGGAATCTCTTCCACTTTTTTAGCACCATCTCTGAACTCCAATCGAGCACCAGCATTCCAAGTTCTTCCTAAACCAAAGTTTCCTCGAAGGTCTTGAAGTGGAGCGCCTAAGTTTTCGAAAGCACGGTTTACATAAAGAACGTCCATTAAGTTGTTCACGTTGAAGTCGAATCGTAAATCTTGATTCTCAGTCAATTTCAAGTTATAGCTAACTCCGGCGTTGGTTAAACCAAAGTCAGGTAGCTTGTTCGGATCAACACCAGCAGATGAAGCATCGTCACGATCTTCTGGATCGAATAACGCATAGTGCTCGGCATTGTGTTGGTAACCTGCATAAAGCCCAACACCGAAAGGAGTTCGGTAATTACCACCAATATTGTATTGAGTCTGTGGCGCACCACCTACTTTAACATCTTCTAAGAAGAATCCACCAGAACTGTTCAAGGTACCATCAATATTAAAGAGCTGGAACTCAGAGTTGTTCTGCCATTCCCAATCACCTACTGATGCAGAACCAGTGATTTCAAAGTTTGTAGCTGGTTGTGCAATAAGGTCTAACTCAACTCCTTGGTGTAAAGCGTCTACCCCAAATGCATTTCCGAAAATAGTTTCAAGCGTAGTTGGATCTTGTCCACTAACAGAGATCGCTTTGTCTTCCCAGCTTGTACGGTATACATTTAAGTTGGCTGCAAATTTTGAGAATCTAAGTCCTGCACCAGCTTCAAAAGCTAATACTTTCTCATTCGCAGCATCGTCGAATACAAATGATTCATCAACTCCACCGTTATTTCCTCCTTGGAATACGTTGTCGAAAATCGGTTGAATAGAAAGGTAACCACCATTGGCGTATACGTTGAATGCGTCAGAAACATTGTAGTTTAATCCACCTTTCACAGCACCTCCTAAGAAGTTAAACCAGTCAGACTCTCCAGCAACACTAGCTACTCGTTGGTCTTTCTTATACCCTTTATTAGAGCCTGTTAATGCTAAGGCTGCTGTTAAACGATCGTTTGAGTATTCTAACTCAGAGAATGCTCCAATCCAGTTAACAAATCCTGTGTTGTCTCTATTAAATAAAGACTCACTATCATAACCAAATACATTCCCATCTGCAGGAGAAATTTGTGTAGGTCCGAAGTCGCTGTGCTCATAACCTTGTAATCCAAACATGTCGATTACTTTACGGATATGATCTGCAGCATAAGTTCTTCCATCGATACCAGCAGTTAACTTTAACTCATCAGAAAGGTCAACAAGTGCCTTAGAGATGATACCATAATAGTTATGGTGATTCATTGAAGCTCTAAAGAAATAGAATGGGTTATTTGCACTTCCTTGACGAGCAACTCCATCAGGGTTGAATGCAATGTTATTTGCTAATAAATCATCCCATGCAATTGGTCCTCCTGAACCAGTAGCATTTGATTCTTGGTAGTTAAACCAACGGTGACTTCCAGAGTTAGAGAAGTTTCTCCAGTCAGAAGCTCCACCACCTCGACCCCATGAGCCGTAAACGGAAGTTGTAACATCTAAACCATCATTAACATTCCAAAAGTGCGCTAAAGACACTTGAGGCTTGTGGTAGAAGTTAGAGAATTGATTAAAAATACCATCTTGTGTAAATCCATTGTTTACATCATAGTCAGTATAACCCCAACCACTGTTGTAACGAATACTATTTGCAGTACCTGTAGTTCCGTCAATCAAAGCAGCTTTAGCGTCGAAGTCGTGTGCTTTGCTATCGCCAATAAAGTCGGCATAGTCATCGCCATTCGAACCAACAAACGTGTTCAAAGGTCTAAAGAAACCTTGACCGTGACGTTGTGGTGCACCGAAACCAGTTAAAGCTAAAGAGTGCTTATCCCAGTCTTTTGTAATTGAACCAAACCAAGAGTAAGCATCAATAAAGTTTCCATCTACATAGCCATCACCTGTTGTTCGTGATCCGGCAAAGCTTACAGCCCAGCCATTTTCGGAAGCACCAGTATTCAACTGAACGGCATATTTTCTCCACATATCGTTACCGATAGATGCAGAAGCCCATCCACCTTTTTCAGCATCTGTGGCTTTAGAAATAATGTTAACTGTACCACCAACAGAAGGAACAGCAAGCAAGGTTGCTCCAAGTCCTCTTTGGATTTGTACTTTAGAAGCTACATCTTGTAATCCAGTCCAGTTACTCCAGAATAAGGCTTGGTTTTCCATGTCGTTTACAGGAACTCCATTTACCATAATAACAACGTTCTCATCTTGGAATCCACGAACAACGAGTCGAGAATCACCAAATCCACCACTATCTTGTGAAGCATATACAGAAGGTGCAACGGAGAGTGCCATAGTCAATTCCTGGTTTCCAGTTTTCTCAGCGATGTATTCGCCAGAGATATTTGAAACAGCAACTGGTGTCTTTCTATCGACAGCCACATCGGCAATGATCTCAATACCTTGGATAGCTACACTTTCCACGGCAAGAGAAATAGTACCTAGATCCACCGTATTGTCAGAAATAGATGTAGTGAATGATTGCGAAAGGTATCCTACTGAAGAGACTTCAACAGAATAGTCGCCTGAAGTAACATTAGAGATGGTAAAATTCCCATCTAAGTCAGTGATAGCTGCATCTGTAGTTCCAATAACTCGGACTACTGCACCTATGAGTGGT
>JAHQVX010000004.1 GCA_019634125.1 Saprospiraceae bacterium | reverse complement strand
CCTTGCTCGGTTTGGGCTCTTCCTTGACTTCTTCTTCAATAATTTGTTTTTCTTCCTTTTTAATCACAGATGGTGCCTCTTCAGAGGTCTGGGTCAAGACTTCCTGCTCTGTGCTTTGGGTTGTTTGGTTTTCCTGAACAACCTCTTGTTCCACCGACTGTTGCTGATTCCTGACTGTAGATTGGGTCTGTTCTTCCCCGAATCCCTGGTCGCTCGTACCAAAATTGATGAGAATGCCCGATGCATAACTCCAAATTGCGACCATCACATTATTTAAGCCAATCATCAGGAACATTAAATCTTCTCGCGTATGGCCATACACATCCATAGGTCTACCATTCTTGATATTCTCAAGAGTCATGTCTACATAAGCATCCCCAAGGATTAATCGTACGAAAGAGGCGTCGTTCCAAGCGCTAATAGCCCCGATAAAGGTGAAAAAACTAAGTAATAGGAAAGACAGCAAGACAAAACGGTGGTTTCTTCGAACGACCAAAGGCAATTCGGTTGTCCAAAACTTAACAAAACGGTTGCGCTTCTCCTTTTTGTTCTGATAAATCAACTGATGGTATTTCCCAGCGAGCTGATTTAAATAGTTATGTGAATCGGAATTTTTGTAATGTGTCTTCGCATACGATAGATCATTAATGACTTCAATATAGCTTTCTGCTAATAAATCTGGCGAAATAGACTTAGATTGCGAAAAAGTAGTTTCTAATTTTTCCCATTTTGCCTTATTTTGCTTCTGAAAAACAATTTCTCTCATTTTTTAATGCGAATGCTACAAGTTTAAGAATTTATGAGCAGAATAAAAATTGAAACCGAACAAAATATTGAAGTCGAATACCGAGTTGCTTCCATTGGAGATCGAATCCTTGCCTGGTTAATCGATTTTATTATTTTGGCCCTTTATATTGTTCTAATTACCTATGTATTAATTCAATTTTTTGGAGGTTGGGACTACATCGATGATGTTAATGTCTTTTTCATTATCGCCTACATTCCAGCGTTGTTGTATCATTTTTTATTTGAGTTATTCTTTCAAGGAAGGACGCCTGGGAAATTTATTATGAAAACGAAGGTGGCCATGCTCGATGGTTCTCGGCCTTCCGTGGCTGCTTATTTGTTGCGGTGGTTGCTTCGATTAATAGATATGCCGTTTTATGGCTCTGTTGCCGTTGTTTCTTACTTATTTAGCAACAAAGGACAACGTGTTGGAGACCGGGCTGCAGGCACTACGGTTCTTAAGCTCAAACCTGCAGAAGATTACGAGAAAAAGCTCTCGGTCAACTTGCCTCAGGATCATGTTATTCAATTTCCATCGGTGCATCAATTGAAAGATGAACATATTCGGATCATTAAGGAAGTATTGGCTTTGCCTTACGGCGCCAAACGGAACTATTTGGCCGCGAATGTGTCGGACAAAATCAAGAATTTTTTGCAGGTAGAATCCGAATTACCGGCAACTCAATTTCTGAATGCTGTTGTTCAAGATTACTATGCTACATTTTTGGCGGAAGAAGAATCTGGCCTAAACTAATGCGCGTATATTTGGCAGTAAGATGAGCACAACCAACTATTGCCCAAGTTTAACCAACTACAAGCGTTTTCTAACTCGTGAAGTTCATATTGGATCCATCCCACTTGGGGCGCATCATCCGATACGTGTTCAGAGTATGACTACTACAGATACGATGGATACGGCAGCTACTGTAGCTCAAAGTATTCGTATGATTGAAGCGGGTTGTGAGTATGTTCGAATTACAGCACCGAGCAAGAAGGAGGCAGAGAATTTGGCAGAAATTAAGAAACAGTTGCGCGCATCGGGCTTTGATACCCCGCTTGTTGCCGATATTCATTTCACGCCAAACGCCGCTGAGATTGCAGCTCGATTGGTCGAGAAAGTACGTGTAAATCCAGGCAATTACGCCGACAAGAAGAAGTTTAACATTATTGAGTATTCTGATGTAGAATACGAAGCAGAGTTAGAACGCATACGAGAGAAGTTTACGCCATTAGTTCGTATTTGTAAAGAGTATGGAACGGCTATGCGTATTGGAACCAACCACGGTTCACTGAGTGACCGTATTATGAGTCGATATGGCGATACGCCTTTAGGCATGGTAGAAAGTGCCATGGAATTTCTACGGATTTGCGAGGCGGAAAACTATCACAATATTGTTTTGAGCATGAAGGCCAGCAATACACAAGTTATGGTTCAAGCTTACCGATTGCTTGTTGCTAAGATGATGGAAGCGGGGCAGAATTACCCGCTGCATTTAGGAGTTACAGAAGCGGGCGATGGGGAAGATGGAAGAACAAAGTCTGCGGTAGGCATTGGTGCCTTACTCGAAGATGGCTTGGGGGATACTGTTCGGGTGTCGCTTACCGAAGAGCCGGAAGCTGAAATGCCTGTGGCGCGGAAACTTATTGACCGCTATTCGAACCGATCTGGACATCCGCCAATAGAGCCTATCTCTTCTACACCTATTGATCCATACAGTTATTCGCGACGAGACACGGCTGCAGTATTGAATGTAGGAAAAGATCAAGTGCCTATTGTTATTGCAGATCTGAGTCAGGAAGCGGTGGATGAATACGATAACTATGCTCAAATTGGCTTTAAGTACAATGCGCAGTTGGATAAGTATTCGATTTCGGATAGTGCGGCTGATTTTGTGTATTTGGCGGATAAGATTCCGAGTATAGAGCTGCCTGGCGGGTTGAAGCCGTTGTATGACTATGGAACTTGGGCGTCGTTGGACGATGCGCAGCGCATGGTGGCCTATCCGTTATTAACGATGAATGAATGGAAAGCCGCTTCGCGGCTTTCTTCCACCGCCAACTTCATTTCCGTGCAGGCCGACAACTTCCATGATATCCTCGCTTTGGACACGTCCAAAGCACCGGCCATCTTCCTCGTCGAAACCGCCAACGCACATGCTATGCCAGCTATCCGACGATTAGGCTTTGAACTCATTAAACGCCAGCAAGATACACCCATCGTAATTCGCCGGAAGTACGCCAAAAGTGAGCCGGAACGGCTCACTTTAGACGCCTCCGCAGATATCGGACCGCTCTTTATCGACGGTATCGGAAATGGAATCATGCTATCTGCCGATAAAACCCGACTCGAAAGCCTCAACCAACTGGCATTTGGGATCTTACAAGCCACCCGAACACGCATCAGTAAAACCGAATACATCAGCTGCCCAAGTTGCGGACGAACCCTGTTCGACTTACAAGAAACCACCGCGATGATCCGCTCGCGGACCAACCACTTAAAAGGCGTGAAAATTGGAATCATGGGCTGTATCGTCAATGGACCTGGTGAAATGGCCGATGCCGATTACGGATACGTGGGCAGTGGAGTAGGGAAGATTACCCTCTATCGCGGACAAGACGTGGTCAAGCGGGGAATTCCCAGCGAAGACGCCCTCGATGAACTCATTGAAATTATCCGAGAAGATGGCAATTGGGTAGAGGTTGTAAACGAATAGCATGACGACTCCAGCCTATCAATTATTGCCCCTTACGCTGAAGCATGCAGGCCTATATTCTCAGCTCATCAACCAAAACCTCGACCAACTGCGCAGGCACTTTCCAGTTACAGTGCGCAACAACCATACATTAACCAGTCTAAAGCAGTTTATCAAGTCCAAGGAAAAACTTCGCAAAGAACGCAAGTGGTTTGGTTTTTTAATCCTTGATGGGGACAGCGAGGAAGCCTTAGGCTATATCTGTCTGAAAAACGTGGAATGGACCGTGCCCAAAGGAGAGTTGGCCTATTTTTTGGATAAACAGTATAGAGGAAAAGGTATTGGAACTTGGGCGGTGAACGCCATTACAAGCTTTAGTTTTGATGAGCTGGAGCTCAATAAACTATTTTTGTTGGTTGCCGAAGTGAATATAGCCAGCCGAAGGCTGGCGATGAAATGTGGCTTCCAGCAAGAAGGCTTCCTCAAAAAAGAATTTCGAATGCATACGGGCGAACTCGTCGATGTATTTTTATTCGGCAAAGTGAGACAATAAATACTACAGACAAGAAGAATGAGAACAATATTACTCTTATTAGCGCTACTGATGGCGCTGCCAGGAATGGCACAAAAACGCAAGAAAAAGAAAGCAAAGAAGCAAGCGGAGGAATTCGTGTATCAAGGCATTGATACGGTGAAACATGTACTGTATTGGAACGCAGAAAGCTTACCCGCTACAGGGGAAGATGTCTATTCGAAAGAAGTCTTCTATACCTACAAGTCGAAGCGCGTAGGCGAATACCTCAAAGTGAAAGTAGCCGATAATCAAGTCCTAAAAGAAGGGAACTACGGCGAAGATTCGGTTTGGAAGACCTATTATGATTCTGGGCAACTCCGATCAGAAAAAGT
Organism: Saprospiraceae bacterium; assembly: GCA_019634125.1. Lineage (GTDB taxonomy): Bacteria > Bacteroidota > Bacteroidia > Chitinophagales > JAHQVX01 > JAHQVX01. Next base: position 2,300 of record JAHQVX010000004.1, on the reverse strand, counting down.
CAATTCGGGCACCTGCTCCAGCACCACTACGCAGTATTATGAGAATGGGCAAATCCATTTCAAAGACTCCACTACAGCAGCTTGCAAAGTCATTGTGCTTGAAGCCTATGATATTGATGGTGAAACAACTTTAACGAACAAAACAGGTGTTCTATATACCTACAAAGATGGACAAGTTATAAGAGAACGTATGTATAAAGAAGGCGTTTTAGATGGCGTATCCAAGACTTATAATACGGAAGGAAAGCTGTTAAAAGAATCGGTCTATGCTGCAGGCGAATTCGATGAAGAAGCATCCATGTCCATAGTAGAGATGCCGGTATATCCTGGTGGAGTCAACGGACTAAGAAAAGAAGTCATGATGAATTATGAAGTGCCCGATGCTTATCGAACGGCCAATATTGGCGATGCAAAAGTTGTAGTGAAGTTTCAGATCAATGAGGAAGGAAACGTTCAGAATGTCCATGCATTAACGAATTACGGCTATGGCTTGGAAGAAGAAGCCGTGCTTCGAGTTAATAGTTTAAAACATGAATTTACACCTGGAACCGAAGATGGAAAGCCGGTGGAAGTCAGCTATGTGCTGCCGGTACGTGTGGTGTTGAGGTAGCTTTCATGATATTGTTTATTTTCGTAACAGAATTTTTAGAGAAAAATGGGTAAAAAAGAAGCATTCATAGAGGAAATCACCTCAGGCTATACATTTAAAGGATCAGATTTAGTTTTAGGCGGCGCGATGTTAGGCGAGGAAGTGTTCACGAACACGCTCGTAAAAGCACCGTTAAGTACGTTTAACCGACATGGGTTAATCGCTGGAGCCACTGGTACTGGTAAAACGAAGACACTTCAGGTGCTTGCCGAGCATTTAAGTAAAAACGGGGTTCCAGTGATGTTAATGGATGTAAAAGGCGACTTATCTGGCTTGGCGAAGCCAAGCCCAGGCCACCCTAAAATCGATGAGCGACACGAGAAAATCGGAATTCCATTTGAAGCAGAAGCCATGCCGGTAGAACTCATGAGTATTTCCGATGATGTAGGCTGCAGAATGCGCGCCACCGTTAGCGAGTTTGGCCCGGTACTCTTAGCTAAAATGCTAGGTGGAACAGAAACGCAATCCAGTATTATCTCCGTGTTGTTTAAGTATTGCGACGATAAGAAATTACCACTGGCCGATTTGAAAGACTTGAAAAAGCTCATTCAATATGCCCTAAAAGAAGGTAAGGAAGAAATGGAAGGCGAATACGGCCGAATGCACCCGTCTTCCCTCACTTCTATCCTACGTAAGATTGTAGAACTGGAAGAACAAGGCGGCGATAAATTCTTTGGAGAGCCTTCCTTTGATATTGACGATTTACAGCGCACCGATGATAAAGGTCGGGGCTATATTTCCATTTTACGGGTCACCGATATTCAAGATAAGCCCAAGTTGTTTTCAACCTTTATGTTAGCGCTCTTAGCGGAGATTTATGGTACCTTCCCAGAGGCGGGCGATCGCGATAAGCCCAAGCTGGTTCTCTTTATTGATGAAGCCCATTTGATTTTTAAAGAAGCTTCGGAGGAATTATTGGGTCAGATTGAAAGTGTGGTCAAATTGATTCGTTCGAAAAGTGTGGGCGTGTTCTTCATTACTCAAAACCCGGCCGATGTTCCAGAAAGTGTGTTAGGGCAATTGGGAATGAAAGTTCAGCATGCTTTACGTGCATTTACCGCGAAAGACCGGAAAGCCATTAAGCTGGCTGCTGAAAACTACCCAATTTCCAATTACTACGATACGGCGGAGGAGCTAACACAACTCGGTATTGGAGAGTCTTTGGTTAGTGTGTTGGATGAGAAGGGTCGGCCTACGCCGCTAGTCCGCTGCATGATGCGCGCGCCAGTGACGCGAATGGATGTGTTGGAGTCCAAGGAAATGGACGAATTGGTGAAGCAGTCAGACATCTACGACGACTACGCGGAAACGATTGATAAGAAAACCGCCCATGAGATCTTAACGGCGAAATTGGAAAAAGCCGCCGATAAAACAGAGAAAGCGAAAGCATCTTCCAAAAAGTCCAGTTCTTCCTCACGAAGTAGAAGTAAGAAAAAGAAGACCGTAGTGGAAGAGGTGGTGAATAGTACTACCGGGCGTCAGATATTGAGGACGGCCACCCGGGAGATTATCCGTGGAGTGCTAGGAAGTATTGGCGTGAAGTCTACTCGAAGTTCAGGTTGGTTCTAAGGGACTTTCTTGTTGGTTACTGGGGCTGCAAATCGGAGGTTTAGGAAAATTGAATTCTTTATCTATTTTTGTGCAGCTCTAT
>JAHQVX010000044.1 GCA_019634125.1 Saprospiraceae bacterium | reverse complement strand
GCTGCAGCTAAAGAGTATCGTGACGCAGGTTGGGCGGCGTATGAATCCAGCGTTCAGGTATTAGCTTAATTCCTCTTTCAGGAAGCGGGCAGTATGGCTGTTTTTCTTTTTGATGAGTTGTTCTGGAGTGCCTTCTGCAACGATTTGACCACCAGCAGCTCCTCCTTCAGGCCCTAAATCAATGATCCAATCAGCGGCTTTAACGATGTCTAAATTATGCTCGATGACGAGCACTGTATTCCCACGGTCTACCAATCGGTTTAGGATTTTGAGTAATTGACGGATGTCTTCAAAATGGAGGCCAGTGGTGGGCTCGTCGAGGATGTAGAAGGTTTGGCCGGTATCTTTCTTTTGAAGCTCGCTAGCGAGCTTCACGCGCTGTGCCTCTCCACCCGAAATTGTAGTTGAGCTTTGGCCCAGCGTGAGGTACGTTAAGCCAACATCTTCTAAGGTCTTTAGTTTTCTATAGATGGACGGGACAGCTTCGAAGAAGCTGACTGCCTCCGAAACCGTCATGTCTAGTACATCACTAATACTCTTGCCTTTGTAGCGGACTTCTAGCGTTTCACGATTAAATCTGCGGCCCTGACAACCTTCGCATTCTACAAGTACATCTGGGAGGAAGTTCATTTCGATCACTTTCATTCCACCGCCTTGGCAGACTTCACAGCGGCCTCCTTTTACGTTGAAACTAAACCGACCAGGTTTATACCCTCTGATTTTTGCTTCAGGCAACTCACTAAATAATTTTCGTATATCGGTGAATACACCAATGTAGGTAGCGGGATTTGAGCGCGGTGTCCGTCCGATTGGGCTTTGGTCAATTTCAATGACTTTGTCTACATGCTCCAATCCTTGGATCTTTGTATAAGGCAGTGGTTTTTTCTTCCCGCGAAAAATATGGGCATTCAAGATGGGGTAAAGCGTTTCGTTGATTAAGGTGCTTTTTCCAGAGCCGGAGACGCCTGTAACACAAATGAACTTACCCAGTGGCAGCTTAATGGTTACATCTTTTAAGTTGTTCCCGCTTGCCCCTTTCAACACCAGTTGATGGCTGTTGCCCGGCCGGCGTTCTTCCGGAATATCAATTTTGATATCGCCATGAAGGTAATGCGCAGTAAGCGTATTTAATTGAGCAAATTCGCTGGGTGTACCCTGGCCAACAATCTTTCCGCCATGCTTTCCAGCTGCAGGGCCAATGTCGATTAAGTAATCACTTTCCAGCATGATATCTTTATCGTGTTCGACTACTAAAACCGTATTTCCGCCATCTGCCAGACCTTTTAGCGCGGTGATAAGGTTATGGTTATCGCGTTGGTGGAGACCAATACTCGGTTCATCTAAAATATAGGTAATGCCTCGAAGCTTAGAGCCAATCTGACTGGCCAATCGAATGCGTTGACTTTCCCCACCAGATAACGATCGTGTCGGGCGGTTGAGGCTAAGATATGTTAGGCCAACTTCCTTTAAAAAACCAATGCGTTCTCGAATTTCTTTTAGAATATCTTTTGCAATTGTACGCTGCCTGTCCGACATGGAATCTTCAACACCTTCAAACCAGTCCGCTAATTCTAGAATGTCTTTTTCGGCAATTTCGGCAATGTTCTTATCTGCGATTTTAAACCAAAGACTTTCCTTCCGAAGTCTTGCCCCATCACAAGTTGGGCAAGTTGTCTTCGTCATGAACTCCTCGGCCCATTTCCGAATTTTATCGGTTTGGGTGGTTTCGTACGAGCGGTTAAGTAAAGAAATTAAACCTTCGTATTCTAAATCATACGCTCTCCCTGATTTATAGCCCATGTCTACCTTAAATGTTTCGCCGTTGGAGCCATTTAGGATAATATCCATGGCCTTTTCAGGGATGTCTTTAACAGGCGTCGAAAAGGAGAATTCAAACTTCTTTGCAATAGCACGGAGTTGTTTGAAGGAGTAATTATCTCTGACTTCGCCATAGGGTGCAATGCCTTGTTGGTTGATGGATTTGCTATGGTCTGGGATGATGAGTTTTGGGTCTACTTCTTTAATTTGCCCGAGTCCATTACAAGACGGACAAGCGCCGTAGGGACTGTTAAAGGAGAAGGTGTTTGGAGAGGGTTCTTCGTAGGAAATCCCTGTGTCGACACACATCAGGGTTTTACTGAAGAGTTTGGTCGCTTCAGTATCATGGTCCATGACCATAATGAGGTTCTTACTGGTTTTGAAGGCTTGTTGAATGGATTGAAGGAGTCGAATTCGATCGCTTTCTTTGACTGTCATTCGATCGATGACCACTTCAATGTCATGGATCTTGTAGCGATCCACTTGCATTTTCGGAGTCACTTCAATGATTTCGCCATCTACGCGAACTTTGAGGAAGCCTTGCTTGCGAATATTTTCGAAGAGTTCTCGGTAATGACCTTTTCTCCCTCGAACGAGTGGGGCGAGTATGTTCACCCTACATCCTTCGTATTCTTCTAGGATATTGTCTACGATTTGTTGCTCGGTGAATTTGACCATTTCCTTGCCTGTATTATAGGAATAGGCTGTGGATGCACGAGCGAAGAGGAGGCGAATAAAGTCGTAGATTTCGGTGGTTGTGCCTACTGTAGATCGAGGGTTTTTGGATACTGTTTTCTGCTCGATGGAAATCACCGGGCTTAGCCCGGTGATTTTGTCGACATCAGGTCGCTCAAAACCGCCTACGAATTGACGAGCATAAGCCGAAAAACTTTCCATGTAGCGGCGCTGGCCTTCCGCATAAATCGTATCAAATGCTAAAGAAGACTTACCACTGCCGCTAATTCCTGTAATAACTACAAACTGGTTGCGAGGAATCGAAACATCAATATTCTTTAAGTTGTGTACCCGAGCCCCTTCTACATGTATGAATTTTTGAGTTACAGACTCCTGAGTAACGGTTGATTTTTTGTTGGCTTCTACTGACTTTGGCATCCAAAAAGTTAATGGCCAAATATACTTTCAGAAGTTTGGAAGTAGTACAGTTGGTTAAGATTTTATGAATGAACTTTGTAGCTTGCTTATTACGCAGCAATCAAGAGACCAGTTCCGGCACCATTTGAACGGGAACTTTAATATTTATAGAGGTGCCCAATTGGGGAGTAGTTAGGATGTCGGTTTCGCCACCCAGGCTTTTCACCCGCGCTGAAATCTGGAATAAACCCAGTCCATCTCCGAGGTCTTTTTCTTTCACAAAGCCAATTCCATTGTCTTTTACATTCAGCAAGAGATAGCCTTCTTTTTCACTTAGGCTAATCGATGCCTGACTGGCTTGACTGTGCTTAATGATGTTGTTAAACAATTCTTCAATAATGCCAAAAATTTTGCCCTCGAAATCGCGTTCAAAACGATCGTTCTCTAGATGAATACTATGTTCTACGAGTAATTGCTCAGAGTTAACGCGGTCGCATAATCCTTCTATGGCTTTTTCCAAACCGAAGCGCAATAAAACGGGCGAGACGAGTGAGTGGGAAAGGTTGCGCACCTTCGTGGTGACGTCTTGAATGATGGTTTGAGTTTTGGATAACGAAGTATTGGTCTCACTACTTTTTAGTTTGAAGGCTTGCAGATGCATGCTGGCAGAAGCCAGCATGCTTGCCACGCTATCGTGCAACGTTGCCGCAATGGAATGACGTTCTTTTTCTCGACCATCAATCATGGCGTTAATCGCTCTAATTTCTGTGGCTTGCGCTTGTTGCCTTAACTGAAACTCTAAGTCTTTTCGTCGAAACCGAGCCCGTTGATTCAAGAACACAAAGCTGAATACCGCAGCGAGTAACAGGCCACTAATACCGATTAACCACGTTTGTAATTTCTTCGCCTTTAGCGAACTTTCTAAGGCATCGGCCTTGGCATTAATGCGCTCTTTTTCCAGGATTTGGTTGTTCATGTCGGCCTCAAAACGTTCTAAATCGGCGTTTTTGGCGACTTGGTCCAGACTGTCTTTTTCGTAGACATAGTCAAAGTAGGTTTCTAATGCAGCTTTATGGTTGTCTTCATAATAGTATACAAACGTCAAGTTGTGTTTGGCAGCAGTTCGCAGCTTCTTATCATGTTCTTCCCCAATTTTGATGACTTCCTTAAACTGTTGTTCACTCAATCGGTATTTCTCTTGGAACAAATTGGAAGTCGCCCAGTTGTATAGTGCCCAGCCATATTTTGTGGGCTTATCAATGAATTGGTGCTCGTAAATGCATTGTCCGAAAAAGCTATCTGCTTTTTCGTAGTCTCCTTTTATCAAATAGGCCGCAGCTTGTGCATTGTAGATGTCCGCTAATAAAGAATGGTCAACGTTTTCTTCAAAATAGGCTTTAGATTCGTCAGATAGGAGTAGGACTGTATCGGCTAATAATGGCTCTTTTTCTTTATCCAGTTCAACATTGATTTTAGACAGGTAGACCGCGCTAATCTTTAAATTCAGAATTTGAGCATTTCGCTCTAAGCCAGCGTCATTAGCAATGGTCTTAGCTAAGGTGTATTGGCGCATCGCATTATCAATGTCTTCTTGTTCCTTGTAAAATGTACCAAATGCTTCGAGGAGTTCTACCTTTTCTTGCACGAGCTGAAGCGAATCGGCAATAGTTAAGCCTTTTTGAATATGCTCTAATGCATTTCTATAATCGAAACGTTTTAAATGAATGAGTGCTTTATATCTTAAGGAAGTAGCATCGTCGGGAAGTTCTTCTAAAACAGAAAATGCGGAGTCATATCGCTCGCTTTCGAATAGTTCAATAGCGGTATCTAGTTGGTTTTCTTGTGCAGAAACCCCAACCCAAAACATAAGCAATAAAACGACCAGGCCCCATCTCATAAACATGCGTACTACGAATATATAGGAATATGTTCAAGGCGCCTTGTATTTTAATAAAAACAAATGCCTTCTTCTGGAATTATGCGAGTTCAATAGCTTCCGCAACAGGCAGTTTAATGGTGATTCTGGCATATTCGCCGGTCTGACTGTCTACTGCCATCACCCCATCCATGCCTTTTACTCGAGCACGAATTTTGTTCAAACCTATGCCAGAGTACTCTGTATTGGTGACTACTGGGAAGCCAATGCCATTATCCCAAACTTCAAGAATAAGTTGTTCCTCTGTTCGGTGCAACGAAATCTTCGCTTTGGTGGCCTTACTGTGTTTTAAAATATTATTGCACAACTCCTCAATGATATGATAGATCTTAGTTTCAAATTCAATGGGAAAACGTTGGTCTAATCCAGAACATTCTGCCTGGAATTGAAGGTGATCGTTACTGATTTTATCCACCAAATCATTCATAGCGGCTTCCATACCAAACTTGATCAGAATAGATGAGATCAATTCATGCGATAAGAAGCGAACTTTCTGAGAGGCTTCCTTTATGATTCGCTGGGTCTTTTGAATTGCGGGCATTTCTCCATTAACCTTATGCTTAACTGCTTGTAAATGCATATTGGCTGAAGAAAGTAATGTGCTCACGCTATCATGTAGGGTTTCTGCAATCGCCTGTCTTTCCTTATCCCTTCCGTCTAACATGGCATTAATCGCTTGCATTTCAGCCTTGCTTTCTAATTCCACGATTTTTTGTTGGTGCTTCAGCGATTTTTGCTCCTGTAATAATTTTGTGTTTCGTTGATAGAGTCTCCAGAACCTTAACCCACCAAAAAAAATAAGTAGTAATATGCCCGAAGTGATTCCAAGGATAACAGATAAGTTTTTGGTCTTTCTGAGTTGAATTCCTTTTTCAAGTAGCTCTTTTTCGTTTTTCTCCAGCTCATACTGAGCAAGAAGGTCGGTAACCACAATGGCACGTTCGGTGCTGTTTAGTTCTTCTTTAATCTTCGTAGCGCGTTCGAATGCAGCCAAAGACTGATTGTATTTTCCTTGTGCTTGGTAAATGAGGTGTTTGTTGTTTTCGATGTAATAGGTGAGACTCTTATTGTTTAACTTTTGGTTGAGTTGTTCAGCCTCTAAAGTGCGATTTAAAGCAATGTTGTATTGCTTCAGGTCGATATCTACTTCTGCTAATGAAATCAAATTTTGAATGGTTCGCTGCTCGTAACCAATCGTTTTAGAGAATTCTAAGCTTTTGTACAGTGCATCGTATGCCTTGTCAAAAAAAGGTTGGCTGCCTTTTAATCGGTAGGTTTGACCCAGGTTGGAAAAAGTCGTTGTTAGTTGAATGGAATCGTTCAGCCGCGAATAAATTTCAATGGCACGTTCATAATCAAAAATAGCCGCGTCAATTTCCCCCGACTCACTAAAGATATTTCCTCGGTCATTAAAGATCTTTGCTGCATTAATGTCCAGCTTTGGGCTAATCTTTTCATCGATAGAAGCAGCGTTTTCCAATGCTTCAAGCCCTTTTTCAAATTCTTTTTGCAACCTTAGATTTTCAGCGATAACAATAAGCAGATTCACCTGCAGTATTTTATCATCCTTCTGCTCGGCTAAGGCTAAGGCATCATAAGCAAACTTAAGTGCTGAGTGATAGTATTGCTGGGCATTCAAATTCTTATACAAGCCCCAGAGTGCTTTTATTTCATGATCAACAAATTTGTTTTCTCTGGCCTGTGTTAAGGCATCGTTGAAAAAAGCCTCGGCTTGCTCGAAACGGCCTTGTGCCATTTGATAATAGCCATTCACCCTTTTTGCTGTGGCTAGTTGGTTGAGGTCTTGGGAATCATCTGCTAACTGAGCCACCTGTTTGGTGTAGAATAGGAACGAGTCAGCATTTCGCCCGTGCTGGAAATGTTGCCATTTGGCTACTGAGGCATTGAATAACGAATCATTCCCACTCGCATTCGCGAGTGGGATGATTGCTAATAAAAAAAATATGGTTAAATAAGACTTCATAAATTAAGGCGTGCCGATACCTCCGGAACCGCCTAAATGATTGCTGTTTTGAATATTAGTTCCTTTTCCATCCCCATCATTGTCATCTCCGAAATCATCGGATTTTTTAGAAAGTGCAATCGGTTCTCCTTTGAACGACATCGTTTGTAGCTCTCGTTGATTCACCAAGGTGAAGTTGAAGACCGTGTCAATATACTTGGTTGTCTTCAAGTCTAGTTCAATAAAATACGTGTCGGAAGCAATTTGAGAGGTTAAGTCTAAATCGCCAACAGGCTCCAACCAACAATTTACTTGCGCTGTGCCGGTCCCATCGTTGCAGGCGCTCTTAGTCAGTTGATGGCTGATTTTTGTGATTAAATAATTCACCCCTCGGTAATAAGGCATGTATAAAATCGAAACTTCAAATTTGGTGTCGCTATGCTTAATAATATTCACATAAGGACGTAGTGCGTAAACTCTTGCTAACATTTGTGTTGGTTTATGGGTTATACTAAATCGTATTGAATGGCGTATTTCACCAGCCCAATGGAGTTCTTCACATTGAGCTTTTTAATTAAATTTTTTCGGTGGGTTTCTACCGTATTGGAGGATAAAAACAACTGTTCGCCAATCTCTCTACTACTGTATTCCTGAGCAATCAAACGGAGGACATCAATTTCCCGATTGGTTAGGGAAATCGGCATCACACCTTCTCGTGAACGTTTGCGTTTGTTTTTTGATGAATCAACTCCTGGGAAGGCTTTAATCATTTGAGCTTGCACATCTTCGTCGAAGTACTTTTTGCCTTTAATCACAGCGTTGACCGCGTTTAAAATGTTTTCCGCCGCGGAGCTTTTTGTCAAGTAACTGTCTACACCCATTTTTAATACTTCTTTGATTAAACGAATGTCGTCGTAAGAGGATAGAATAATGATTTTCAAATCCTTGTTTTCGCCTTGGAGTACTTTCAAGGTTTCAATACCGTCCATTTCGGGCATGTTGATGTCCATGATGAGTACATCGGGCGTATCAGTTTTCAAAAAATCAAGCACTTCTTTACCATTGTGGGCTTCTCCCGCAATTACAAATTGATCTTCGTCGGATAATATGGCTTTGATGCCATCAATCAATAGCTGATGGTCGTCTGCCAAAAGAATAGAAATTGGTGTCTTCATGTCTGGGCATTTTTTTGGAATCGGGTTTGACCTGTCTTTCCGTGTGGATCAAAGATATAGCCCCTCTTAAAGATACTAAAAATAGATGTAGGGGATTTTAATATCTCACCATTTTCGGTGAGGTGGTTTTTTTTCGTGTATTGTGGAGAAAATCAACTGGGTTGACAAATAGAGAACATGTATTTTTGACGGCATGGAAGGATCGAGTACGAAGCAGTATTTAGAAGGATTGAATGCGGCCCAACGGGCCGCAGTGGAGGCGACTGATGGCCCAGTGATGATTATTGCCGGACCAGGGTCCGGCAAAACCCGTGTACTTACTTTTCGAGTGGCCCACCTCATTAATAATGGCGTGGATCCATTTCGTATTCTTGCCCTCACCTTTACCAATAAAGCCGCGCGGGAAATGCGCGAACGGATCGAGAAAATCGTAGGTAACGAAGCGAAAAACCTATGGATGGGCACGTTTCACTCCATCTTCGCCCGCATTCTTCGCTACGAAGCCCATCGCTTGAACTACCCATCCAATTTCACCATTTACGATACACAAGACAGTAAAAGCCTGATCAAGAAAATCGTGAAGGAAATGGGCGTGAACGAAAAACTCTATAAGCCCAACATCGTTTTAAACCGAATTTCCAGTGCTAAGAATAGCCTGATCAACGCGGAAGCCTATGCTGGAATCCCTGAATTAACCAGCGAGGATGAAAGCAGTGGTCGACCGAAAATGGCGCAGATCTATCGGGAGTATGCCCGGAGATGCTTCCTGTCGGGAGCTATGGATTTCGACGATCTCCTTCTTAAAATGCACCAACTCTTAGATCAATTTCCCGATGTCTTACATAAATACCAAACGCGGTATTCGCATGTGATGATCGATGAGTTTCAAGATACCAACCATGCCCAATACCAAATTGTTAAACTCTTAAGTGCTGTTCATGAAAATGTATGTGTGGTAGGCGACGATGCGCAGAGTATATATGGATTCCGGGGGGCGACTATCCAGAATATTCTAAACCTGAATAAAGATTATCCTGATCTTCGAACCTTTAAGCTTGAGCAGAACTATCGCAGCACGAAGCATATTGTAGAGGCTGCGAATGAAATTATTAAGTTCAATAAGAACCAGCATGCTAAAACCATTTGGACGGATAATCATCCGGGAGAGAAGCTAAAAGTGGTTCGAAATGCGAGCGACAATGAAGAAGGGGCGTGGGTTGCTGCGCAAATCTTCGAGTATAAGATGCAACATCATATACGCAATAACGACTTTGCGATTTTATATCGAACCAATGCGCAGTCCAGAGCGATGGAGGAAGCCTTGCGGCGGAAAAATATTCCTTACCGAATTTATGGTGGGCTGTCGTTCTACCAACGTAAGGAAGTAAAGGATATGTTGGCGTATTTACGTCTGGTTGTGAATCCCAACGATGAGGAAGCGTTGCGTAGAGTTATTAATTTCCCAACGCGTGGAATTGGAAATGCCAGTATTGAGCGGGTAACTGTTTGGGCCAAAGAAAATGAATGCGCCCTTTGGGATATTGTGGCGAATATTGATCATTTCCCGTTAGGCACTCGTCCGAAAAATGCCATTCGCGATTTTGTGGTCAAAATTAAGAGCTTCCAGGCCATGCAAGATCGGATGGATGCCTTTGAGTTGGCGGAGCATATTGCCAAGAGTACGGGATTGCAGGCTTTACTGTACAACGATAAGAGCGTTGAAGGCGTGAACCGTTTCGACAACTACCAAGAACTATTAAACTCTATTAAGGAGTTTAGCGTGAACGATCAAGTGGTGGAAGGTTTGGAAGATACAGACGATCGTGGGCTTGGGGCTTACCTCCAATCCGTGAGCTTGCTCACGGATGCCGACAATGAAAACCCATCTGCCGATCAAGTGAAATTGATGACCATTCATGCCGCGAAAGGCCTAGAGTTTGAAGTGGTTTTTGTAGGGGGGATGGAGGAAAACCTGTTCCCATCGGTCCTTTCTACTTACAGCAGAGAAGATCTGGAAGAAGAACGTCGCCTGTTCTATGTGGCGGTGACTCGAGCTAAACGCCAGCTATACCTCACCTATGCGACAACACGCTATAAATTTGGAGACCTTATTTATCCAGAACCCAGCCGTTTCCTTGAGGAAATTCCGGATGGAAGTAAGGAGCTTATTGGAATTCAACCTCAACGCGTCGTAGAGAAAGAACCCAAGTTCTCCGGCTTGAAGGTCCATAAAAAAGTGCCTGAACGCAAGCTGCCGCAAAAGCTGAATATCGACAATTTTGAGCCGTCTAATGTGAATGAGCTGGCAGTAGGCCATCAAGTCATGCACCAACGCTTTGGCGATGGTAAAATCATTGGCTTAGAAGGAGAAGCCAGTAAGAAAATGGCTACTGTTTTCTTTAAAAATCATGGAAACAAAAAACTATTGCTTAAATTCGCAAAGCTGATGATCATTGATTAATTCATCAGAATCTCCAACCTTTTTTCAGATTTAAATTTTTTAATGGAGTATAATACTGTTAGAGAAGGTCTCAGGTTGCCTGAATATGGACGTCATATTCAAAAGCTAGTGAGCTACGCGCAAACCTTAGAAGACCGTGCAGAACGACAAGATGTAGTAGAGCAAATCATTCAAATGATGGGGTTTTTAAATCCTAATCTAAAAAATGAAGCGGATTTCAAACACAAGCTTTGGGACCACATATTTACCATTTCTAATTTCGAACTCGAATGTGATTCGCCGTATCCGAAACCTACACCAGAAACGGTGTATGCTAAACCAGAACCGCTTCCTTATCCCAACCATCGCATTAAGTACCGTCACTATGGAATGAACTTAGAAGCTATGATTAAAAAGGCTGCTGCAATGGAAGATGAGGAGAAGAAAGCCGAATTTACCCGCCTTATTGCTATGTTCATGAAGCGGACCTATTCTAATTATAACAAAGAAGGGGTGAACGACGAAATTATTAGAGGAGATATTGCCCGTATCTCAAACGGTGAACTAGAAATTGCCGAAGATCAAGCGATTCGAGTTAAGACATATAACAACAAAAACAAGAATCGTCGTCGAAACAACAATAACAACGGGAATAACAACAAAAACAAAAAAAGATACAGAAGATAAATGGACGCATTTGAAGTAATCGGCGGGAATAAATTACATGGTGAAATTATTCCCCAAGGAGCAAAAAACGAGTCATTGCAAATCCTTTCCGCCGTATTACTTACGCCGGAACGTGTGGTTATTTCCAACCTACCGGATATTCGCGACACCAATTTCCTGATTAAAATCTTAGAGCTACTCGGTGTAAAAGTTGAGGCACTCGGTCCAGGGAGCTATGCATTCCAGGCAGATGATGTGAACTTAGATATTCTCGAATCTGCTGAGTATCGAGCCATGGCCACTAAAATTCGCGGTTCTGTTATGTTGGTTGGTCCGATGTTGGCCCGTTTCAAAAAAGCATACATTCCAAAGCCAGGTGGGGATAAAATTGGCCGACGCCGATTAGATACCCACTTTATTGGTTTCCAACGCCTTGGAGCTGAGTTTAATTACGATGCGGAAGACAATAGCTTCCGCGTGAACGGGGAGAAGTTGAAAGGGACATATATGCTGCTCGATGAAGCTTCCGTTACTGGTACAGCAAACGTTATTATGGCAGCTGTTATGGCTGAAGGCACGACCACGATTTACAACGCAGCGTGCGAGCCTTACCTCCAACAACTCTGCAATATGCTCGTGCGTATGGGAGCTAAAATCGAAGGCATAGGCTCGAATTTACTGACTATCCATGGCGTAGATTACCTAGGCGGAACAGAGCATCGTTTATTGCCCGATATGATTGAAATCGGGAGTTTTATCGGTTTGGCTGCTATGACTCAATCTGAGCTCACCATCAAAGATGTGCGCTACGATATGTTAGGGCAGATTCCAAACATCTTCAGAAGATTGGGCATTCAGTTTGAACTGAAAGGCGACGATATCTACATCCCTGCGCAAGACTCCTACGAGATCAGTACGTTTATTGATGGGTCTATTCTTACAGTGGCAGATGCCCCGTGGCCTGGATTTACACCGGATTTATTGAGTATTGTTCTTGTGGTAGCTACCCAAGCTAAAGGCAACGTGTTGATTCATCAAAAGATGTTTGAGAGCCGATTATTTTTCGTGGACAAACTCATAGAAATGGGCGCTCAAATTATTCTTTGCGACCCCCATAGAGCCAGTGTGATGGGCTTAGGTCGAAACAGTAACCTTCGAGGAATTACTATGACTTCTCCAGATATTCGAGCAGGTGTATCTTTATTAATCGCTGCCTTAAGCGCAGAAGGAAAAAGCACGATTTACAATGCCCACCAAATCGATCGTGGCTATCAACACATCGATAGCCGACTAAGAGCGATTGGAGCTGATATTAAGAGACTATAAATTAATCCCAATGAAACATTATTTATCGATTCTCCTACTCCTTGGTTTAGGAATTACAAGTTGTACAACAGCACCAAAAGATGCTGAGGTTTCTGAATGTATCCACACCGATCCACTCATTGAAGTGACGACACCTCAACAACCAGAATGGACGAAAGACGCCACTATTTATGAAGTCAACGTGCGTCATCATACGCCAGAAGGTACTTTCGCTGCATTTACAGAAGATATCCCACGAATTAAAGAAATGGGTATTGACATTTTATGGTTAATGCCTGTTCATCCTATTTCTGTAGAGAAGCGGAAGCAAAGCGCTGATGAATTGGGAAGTCCTTATTCAATTCACGATTACCGAGCAGTAAACCCAGATATGGGAACAATAGAAGATTTTGATGCCATGGTGGCCAAAGCTCATGAACTCGATATGAAACTCATCATTGATTGGGTGCCGAACCATACTGGATGGGATCATGCATGGATTACCGAACATCCGGAGTACTACACAAAAAACGAAGCAGGTGAAATCATTGATCCCCTTGACCCTGCTACTTGTGCGTCCTGGGGTTGGACCGATGTGGCCGACCTGAACTACGATAATATGGAAATGCGCCAAGCGATGATCGATGAGATGGTCTACTGGATTAAAGACCGAAACATTGATGGGTTTCGATGTGATGTTGCACACAATGTTCCTTCTGATTTTTGGGATGCTGCTGTTCAAGAATTACATAAAGTCAAAGATGTATTCATGCTGGCAGAAGCAGAAAAAGCATCTATTGCACCAGCATTTGACATGAGCTATGGCTGGGGCTTTCATCACTTGATGAAGGAAGTATTGGAAGGCGAGAAGCCGAAAGAAGCCTTTTATGAGAGCATCCAACAATTTGATAAAGATTTTGGAGCAGCCCATTACACCATGATGTTTACGACCAATCACGACGAAAATGCCTGGGCTGGCCCGATGATTGAACGTTACGGGGATGCTTGTAGAGCCTTAGATGTGATTGCCTTTACTTTCTCTGGAATGCCATTAGTTTATTCTGGTCAGGAAGCCGGTTTAGACCGACGATTAGAGTTTTTCGTGAAGGATACTATCGATTGGAAAAACTACGATTTACAAGGTTTTTATACCGATTTATTGAAGTTAAAGAAAGCCAATCCTGCCTTATATAACGGGCAATATGGAGCTGATCCTGAACCTTTAGAAATTGAAGGCGGTGAAGACTTATTTGCATTCACGCGGAAAAAAGAGGGTAACGAGGTGATTGTGGCCGTGAACTTTGGTGAAGAAGGTCTATTCTTCGAAAGTCCTGTCCCAGCTGATTACACCTTGCAAATAGGTGAAGTGGTGGAAGAAGGTGATTTAACTGGATTAGACAAGTACGGCTACGCGGTATGGACAAAGAACTAGTCTTCGACTAGTTCTCCTGCCTTCCAAATTCGTTCGATCTTTTCCACGTCTTCGATCCGTTCCAACGGATTCCCGTCGATCAACAATAAGTCGGCGCGTAATCCAGGCTGTATCAAACCTCGATCGTCGAGCTGAAAGGCTTTGGCCACGTTCGAAGTGGCAGTTTTCAAGATGTCTATTGGCGTTAGCCCCGCATCTCTAAAGAGGTAAAGCTCTTTGTAGAGATCCGTTCCGTAATTGATCTGAGCATTTGGGGGATCTGTGCCTGCCAGTAGCAAGATATCGGCTTGGTACATCTTTCGAATATTTTCCAACAAGCCTTCCTCATCAATTACGTCTACGTCAAAGTTCTTTCTAGTTAAGGGTAAGTATAGCTTAATGACTAAGGCAGTTGGAACGATCCAGATGCCACTTTCTGCCAGTTGATCAATTTGCTCATCACTGGCTACTTTGTCGAACCACGAGTGGACCAAGCCATCACCACCAAACTCTGCCACTTCAAGGGCATTTTCTAAGAATGAAATATGCGTAACAGCCAATAATTCTTGGCGGTGAGCTTCTTGAATTAATGCGTTGACTTGTTGAGGTGTTAAGGCCTCCATCAAGGGTTCGTACAAGATTTTTAAGTAGTCTACATTTTCATCTACGCGAGCTTGCACAAAGGGAATAATATCCTCATCGGATTTGATGGTAGGTACTTCAAGACCGAACTGCGTACCGTGCCCTCCGGGCACGGTAGCACCAAAGCCAGCACTGAAATAACTTGCATGTTGGGCTTTTTCTGCAGCATTCTTATTCATCTGCATGCTAAATGGATTGCCCATCATGTCGAATACGGTGAGCACACCCGCTAAAGCAGCCTCTTTCGTTTGATCAGGTGCCCAAGCATGTACATGCGCATTCATCAAACCAGGCATTAAGAATTTTCCTTTCCCCTCAACTACTTCTAATCCTTTCTCATTCTTTTTCTTCGACTTTAAAACAGCGTCAATTTTCCCTTCACGAACAACAACATCCATGTCCTCAAGGACTTGCTCTCCATCGAAAACGGTGACTTTTTTTATAATGAAATTCGATTCTTGGGCATTGGAAGAAAATGTTCCAATAAGTAAGGAAAAGAAAAGTAGGAGTCTCATAATCAGTGCTTTGTTCGTGGTTTAAATATAAGACCACTTACATGTACCTTTGTTACGCAGTAATTTGATGAAAGCAATTCTTAAGGACGTAATCAACCCAAAAGCAATGACAGAGCGCAATCATTATGTGTTTTTACTCAGTCATATGCGGGGCTATACTTCTGTTTTGAGTCATATTATTGGCAGTCACCCGAATATTTTAGGTTATTCTGAAATGCACCAGAGTTACCGCTCGTGGTTTAGTTTCTTGAAATTGAAATACAAAGCCAAGCTGGTCGCCAAAGCACAGAGCGGCCCGAAGTTCCTGTTCGATAAGGTTTTGCATAACAACTATACCGTAGCGCCTAACATTCTTCTAAAGCCCAACGTTCATGCGCTGATTATGGTTCGAGAGCCTGAAAAAACCATAAAGAGTGTGATCAATATGGGACAAAAGATGTCGACCATGGTGGCTTGGTATCGAAATCCGGAGAAGGTTACGCAGTATTACATCAAGCGCCTTCGGCGCTTGAAGAAATTGGGCCAAAAGTTAGAGGGCAAAGCCCTCTTCATCGACGCTCAAGACGTCGTAGATGATACTCCAAAAGTCCTCCGCGCCATCGAAGCACACCTCGAGTTAGATCGACCACTTAGTCAGGAGTATGACACCTTTGCATTAACCGGCACCTTCGGTGCCGGCGACCCGTCCGACCATATTAAGTCGGGGAAAATTGTGAAAAACAGAGGGGATTACTCCAATATCGTGGTGCCAGAGCGCTTGCTTCAGCAAGCGCAACAAGCTTATCTGGAAACTACTCAAGCCCTTAGAGCCATCAATAAAACCGTTTAATCGGTCAATCCGTGCCAATCTGGCACTCTGATTCGCTTTGGCGTGTCATTTGTATCCCTATTTAAGTCTGTGAAAAAGAGATTAAAAGCATTGTTTAATATGGCAAACGACGAAACTACAAAACCAGAAGTAGAGCAAGATGAGCTCGCTTCCAAAGAAAATAAGGAGGAAACGCCACAACCAGAACTTTCCAAAGAAGAAGAACTGGAAATTCAGCTCAAGGAAAAATCCGACGCACACCTTAGACTCTACGCAGAGTTTGATAACTACAAAAAGCGAGTGGCCAAGGAACGTATCGAGCTCTTTAAAACAGCAGGGCAAGACGTTATCCGGGATTTGCTTCCTGTGCTCGATGATTTAAACCGCGCCAAACAAAATATGAATGACGCCTCCGATGTAGAAGCCCTCAAAGATGGAGTAGAGCTGATCATTAACAAGCTGTATACAGCACTTTCCAACAAAGGACTTTCCGCCATGGAAACTGTTAATGAAGTGTTCGATCCGGAGATTCATGAGGCAGTAACCGAAATTCCAGCGCCCACCGAAGAGCAAAAAGGAAAAGTGGTCGATGAATTGGAGAAAGGCTATAAGCTGAACGATAAAATTATTCGCTTCCCGAAAGTAGTCGTCGGGAAATAATATTCGCCTATGGCAAAGAGAGATTACTACGAAATACTAGGCGTTTCCAAGTCGGCCACTGCCGAGGAAATTAAAAAAGCATATAGGAAAACCGCGTTAAAGTACCACCCCGACCGGAATCCAGATGATAAAGCAGCGGAAGAGAAGTTCAAGGAAGCCGCTGAGGCCTATGAAGTGTTGAGCGACGACAATAAGAAAGCCCGCTACGACCGATTTGGCCATGCTGGAGTTGGTGGCCCAGGTGGTGGCTATGGCGGTGGTGCCGGAAGCATGAATGTTGATGATATCTTCGAACACTTCGGCGATATCTTCGGTGATATGTTCGGCGGAGGCTTTGCCGGAGCGTCACGTGCTCGAAGTAGAGGTGGGCGACCAAGAGGCGAGCGCGGATCGAACCTGCGTGTGAAACTCAAGTTGACCCTGGAAGAAATCGCTGAAGGTGCGTCCAAGCAAATCAAAATCAAGAAATTTAATACCTGCGGGACGTGTACTGGAACAGGTGCAAAAGACGATTCTTCCTTCCAAACTTGTGGAACATGTAATGGAAATGGCGTAGTTGTGCGGGTATCAGAAACCTTCTTAGGAAGAATGCAAACCACAGCCACTTGCCCGTCTTGTAAAGGTGAAGGGAAGATCGTAAAGGCCAGCTGTACTACCTGTAGTGGTGAAGGAAGAAACTATGAGGAAGAAATGGTAACTATTGACGTGCCGGCAGGTGTTGAAGAAGGGATGCAGCTCTCTATGAGTAGCAAAGGAAACGCTGGAAAACGCGGTGGGGCGCCGGGCGACTTAATTATCGCTATTGAGGAGAAAGAACACGAATACTTGAAACGTGATGGCCGGAATTTGGTCTATGATCTTTTTATCTCTTTCCCAGAAGCCGCGCTCGGTGCAAACCTAGAAGTGCCAACTATTGGTGGAAAAGCACGGATTAAGGTTCCTGAAGGCACGCAAAGTGGGAAGATTTTCCGTTTGAAAGGGAAGGGCTTGCCAAGTGTAAATGCCTACGGAAAAGGCGATCAGCTGATTCATGTGAATGTGTGGACACCGAAGAAATTGTCGAAGGAAGAGCGGAAAATCTTAGAGAAACTGCAGCAAAGTGAGCACTTCGATCCGAATCCAGATGATAACGAAAAGGGATTTTTCGAGAAGATGAAAGATTTATTCGGTTAAATCGCTCACCGCTCGCAGTAAACGAAATAGTGTCGGGGTGTAATGGCCCGTAAAATAGGGCGAAGCCCTATTTTACCACTCGGATTCGTAAACTTTGCTTCTTTCTTCACCTTCCAACCCGCCTTTTCAAGCAACATCTTAAGCTGCCGCGGCTCAAACTCATGGTAATGCCGATCGTATGGATCCGATTCATTCCAATAAGCAGGCGCAAACCATAACGATAGCGGAACACTGAGTACCAACTTATTCCCAGCGATATGCTGCAATAACGGGAAGGGCGACACTAAATGCTCTAAGATTTCAAATCCAATTACGGCAGAATAAGTCCCATCTTTCACCACATCGTAATCCAAGTCGAGGTCTAGGCCTGGTGCAGTATTTGTCACCGAATAACCGTTCGCGATCAATAAGTCAGACAGCGGATTGTCTGGCCCAAGATTCAGGATAGAGGCCGACTTTAAATCTAAATCTGCCATGAACTCCAACGTCTTTAGGAACCTTCGTTGATGCGTTTTATTATAGGTGTTATTCTGAATCGCTTTCATGGCTATAAATTTTTTCCAGGCGCGTACTAATTATTTCCCAATTCAGGTGGTCATGCACTGCAGTCGCCGCATTTTTAGAAAGTCGGTCGTAATCTGACTTATTCGTTGCCAGTTGGATGACTTTATCTGCAAAATCTTGAGCGTTGCGGTCTTCGAAAACCAACCCACAATCAAATTGTTCCACTAATTGTTGCTGACTCGTGCAATCACTGACCACAATCGGTTTACCAAAAGCCATATATTGGAAGACCTTATTGGCAAACGTTGTGTCATGGTGAATATTTCGATGAATCGGGCAAATTCCAATAGCTGCGCCCAAAATATAAGAAGGAAATCGGTCGAAGTCTTGCCAACCCGTGAATTCCACATAGTCTTCTAATCCTGCATCTCCTACAGCTTGCTTTAAAATAGCATCTTCCTTACTATTCCCAACGATAACTAATTGAATATTCGGAATTGTTGGAATCAGGTAGTCCATCGCTTCAATAACAGTAAGTAAGCCTCTTCGTAAGCCCGTGTCGCCCAAATAGAGTAGTGTGAATTTGTCTTTCGTGCGTTCTAAAATAGACGAATCAACTGCATAATCGGTGTAGAAGGCTTTGTGCACGGTATTGGGTAGTGCTACAAACTTATCGCCAGGTAGATTCAATGAGTCTTCATAATAGGCATTGGCTTCATCAGTCACCGTTATCACATGATCGGCAGCTTGTATGTACTTAGACTCGAAGACTTTCCATTTTTTCGGTGAGATCAACAACTTACCCAGCGCTGTATTCACGTGATAATAATACTTCATAATCTCTGGACGATTCTCATGAAGGTCTAGCACAACCGGCAGTTGGAATGACTTGTTAACCCAAAAGACAGCCCGAGCAATTTGCATGTCGTGGATGTGAAGTGCCTCGATATCATAAGCCTGAATGAAACGCCGTAAACTCTTTTTTAAATACCAATGATAAAACGGAAACGTATACGCCAATGCAGAGATGGAGTACATATATTTTGGCAGTGCAACACGATGAACTTGAATTCCATCAATGATTTCGGTCTTAGGTGCTTGATCTCCATAATCAAAACAATAGAGGAAGATCTCGTGTCCTTGTTGGATTAAAGCAGCAGCTTCATTGCCTACCCTTGGGTCGGGCGGAAAGCTTTTGTCTAAAATCATTCCTATTCGCATACTTCTGCTCAAAAACGTTTACGAATGGCTTCTTTCAACTCCAGCGGATTGGCTTGAAGGGAAAAGGTCAGTTTTTCGGAAAAGGTCAGGTCGTCTATATCAGGTTTAAACTCATCGGAGAAGGCCAATGGATAATAGAGTCTGAAGAAATCGGAAAATCCATAACTGATTCCAACATCGTACAAGGCGCGTGTTTGTTCAGCTTCGGTAAGTCCAAGGTCTTGAAAAACGGCCAGATCACCGAAGACGCGTAAATCCCCAAATGGTAGATCTACGGGAACTGAGGCTGCAACATTCGTTGCAGCCATCCACTCGCCAACCACTTCCGAGAGGTTGGCACTATAGCGCTTCATTTTTAAACCGCCGTCGCTTTCCCGAATCCAATTATTCTGGAAGTTATTCGTCTCCACATTATCGTAGAAAAATCGACTGCCACTGTATACCGCGCCGGTTCGGTCGAGCTGTAAATCCCGCAAAGCATAATCGGTATTATTATACCTACTCATAGCCGTAAATCGACTAATCGTTGGAGCCCCAGTTTCTGTATACAGCATCGTTCCGCCAAATGCCCGAAACCATACGTGCCGATCTTCGTTCTTGAAGTCGTATCGGTATTTGTATTCACCAGATAACTTCCCAAAGTTCTCATTTTGCTCGACCCAAATTCGACCAGTGTTTGGATTGAATGGTCGATCGTTTTCACGGATAAATTCAAGTGTATTAAATACCTCACTTTCTAAATCATATTGTATCAGCTCATTCGTAGTCGTGTTTACATCTGGTTCTGGCTCTATCCAGTTGATTCTAGATTGAAGAATGAGTTTCTTTTGAACACTGCTTCGAACTTCCGGCTTTTTAAAGGCGAATTCAATTTGCGGCTGGGCTTGGATGTATTTCAATTCTACATCTTGAAAGGTATTATAGTGGAATTGGCGGCCACGGATACTCGGACGAATATATTGGAAAGTAGTACTTTCCGGGAAAATCGTGTAACGGACTTCGCCCATGCCCACTAGGTCAGACGAGCCGAAAGAGTAGTTCGGCAGCAACGTATATTCAAAAGGCTTTTCAATAAGGGAAGTATTCGTTAAGCTCGGACCAATGGAGAACTTATCGACGGCATTCCAAAGTACGGAAGGCGTGAGGAATAACAGCGGCTGATCGCTTTTGCCCGCCAATACGTTCTGACCGCTTTTTAAGCCTACAAGCTTGATTTTCTCATTTTTTGGAAAAAGGCCCGACGATTTGATCGAATTGTTCTGTCTATTGGTTTCTGGGAAGAGCTCACGATGAAAGATTTTTACTTGGTGGAAATCACTTCGAGATAAGGGAATCAATGCTTCGCCTGTAAAGCCTTCCTGCCAATTCTCCTCGAGAATTTTACCTGTTTCATCCAGGTAAGTCAGTGTAAACGGGGCTTCAATGTTGGTGGTGTTCTCAATACGAATGTTATTGCCTTCTAAACCTTTTACCTTATAGTCGAAGGTTTGTTCAGCCACAATTAATTGCTGGAAGAACCACATTAAATCCTTACCCGAAGCCTTTTCAAGGCTTCGTTGCAACGACTCGTTGTTCGGATGTTTGAATTTCCAAGTATTGAAATAATCCTGCATGCCAGCCGTGAAGGCGCTTTCTCCAAGGTATTCCTTTAAGTAATAGGTGGCAAAGGCGCCAGCGCCATAAATATCGAGGTAATAGTTGGTTGGTGTAAGTTTCTGCGAGGCTTCTGTAATGGCCTGGTTGGTATGCCTGGAGTTCATCAAGGAATAGCCGAGTTTTTGAAATCGAAACTCTAGGTCATTCACGCCAATTTCTGCTCCTAGTGCCCATTCTTCATAAAGCGAGTTAATACCTTCATCGAGCCACGGGCTGCTGCGTTCGTTGCTTCCGAGCATGCTTTGAAACCAGTTGTGGCCCACTTCGTGTACAATCACTGTTTTCAGGGCGATATCATTATCTGTAGGGGAGATGACGGTGATCATCGGGTATTCCATGCCGCCACCAGCCTGAAGCGCACCGCCTACGGCGGTGCAATGCGCGTACGGATAATCGCCTACTTTTTCGGAGTAGAAGGATAAACCTTGGGCGATGTAATTGGGGGCTTGTTCCCAAAGGAAAACATCGTCTTCCAAGAAAAAGGCACGGGCTTGGACTGTTTCCTCACCAATTAATACAGGCTTTTGCAGGTAGAGGAAGTCCTTGCTGGCAAACCAAGCGAAGTCATGGATGCGGTCTTGTTTGAATGTCCATAAACGAGTTGTTGCCGCCTTTTCTGCTTTTAGCGCGGCTACTTCATCGAAGGAATACTGGTCTTTGATTCCGTTTCTAGTGGCGGTTTCTAGGGCTTCGAGCCAGTTGACTTCCGACTCATTTTGGAGTTCACCAGTAGCAGCAATGACCATATCGCCCGGCGCGAAGATGTTGACTTCGAACTGGCCAAACTCGGCGTAATACTCACCCATATCGAGGTAGGGCATGAGGTGCCAGCCATCTGCGTCGTAAACGGCTGGTTTGGGGAACCACTGGGTGAAGTGGTAGACTTGTCCATCAAAGCCCGGACGAGAGAATAAAAAGGGCAGCTGGACTTCAAAGGGTGTGCTTATAGTTACCGATTGTCCTGGTTGAACTGCCGCTGGAAGCGGCAGTTTTATAATTTCTGGTTCGTTTGAACTGAATACGGCATCTACTTGCTGGTCGTTTACAAAAAAATCGATGCCGCTAATGCCTCCTCGTTGCGAGTCGTCGGCAATGTAAAAGTCTTTGTTTCCATGCGCTACTAACTGCTTTGAAAAAGCAGTGCTCGTGCTGGAATGCGCATTCAACCATAAATGAAAATAAATTTCTTCTAAGGCATCAGGCGAATTATTGGTGTAAATGAGTTTAACGTTCCCAGAAAGCGAGTCCTGCTCAGGAAAGAACTCCGCATCAATAACATAGTCCACTTCCTGTTGCCAATAGCCGTCTTGAGCACAGAGTGTATAGGCAAAAAAGAAGCATGCTAAACTGAATAGGTATTTCACAGTACCAAGATAAGGAAGGAAATACGAATCACTAACTCGAACAATTCGACAAACCGCTGCTTAAAAAGTAAACTCTAATTCCTTCGCCATTTCAGCCATCATGCCTTCTTTCATAGCATAGTGAGAAACAGTAATACTGCGAATTTTTGGAAGCTTACTCAACACCAAGCTGATCAATGTCGTAGCCACGGGCATCATTGGAGCACGAGCCGATTCTAAATCAGGAATACTTAAGCGTTCATCTAACGTACTTTTCAACATGAGTAAATGCGCATGCTTGAATCCAGATAAGTTCACCAATTCCGATTTTTCTTCCATAATCGGGTATAGGGTATTTATGGATCGTTGTAAGTTGACCAAGCTCATAAATGAACCCGAAGCGCCTACTAACGCTTTTGGCTTATGCTCAGCAATGGCTTGCCATAGCTCTTGTAAATGAACGTCTAAGAAATTTACCAAATTCTTATAATCTGGCGGGAAAATGGCTTCTGGATAGTCGTGGAATTTGTTTTTCAGCACCGCAGCACCAATAGGAAAACTATTTTTCCAGAAGATTTCTTCATCATTCGCAATAATGAATTCACAGCTTCCACCACCAATATCCATCAGCAGCTTCTTTTGACCGTTTAATGGAACAGCCTCACGAACGCCTTTGTAAATTAATTCTGCTTCCCGAAGTCCATCAATAATTTCAATGTCGAAATTGAATAACTTTTTGATTTCATTGATAAAATCTTGGGAGTTACTGGCCTTTCTCATGCCTTCCGTGGCATAAACTTTACTCCGAGTAACGCCGTACTCATCCATGAGTTTTTTGAATCGGCCTAGGGTATTCATAGCTCGAGAAAATTTCTCTTCATCGATCACGGTTAGCCCGCCAGCACCCATTCTTACAAACTCTTTTCGTTTTACTAACTCTTCGAAACCGTGCGGCTCCACTTTCGCAATTAATAGATGATAGGAGTTGGTTCCTAGATCTAAAACAGCCACTTTTTCTTCGACCATGCTTGTTGTTTAAACAACACGAAGATAAAAAAAATCATTTCTCACGTAACATGGTTCTAAATTTGCAGTCTATAGTATAAAATAAGTTTAACGAAAGACCTCTACATCAATAACCCTACATTCATGCGCACTTTCAGCAAAGCCTTGATAACCATTGCGTTATTAGTCGGAGGAGTACTTACAATCGCACAAGAAAGAGAATTAAATGCGGTTCGTATTTCAGAAGCTCCTAAAATTGACGGAAATCTCGATGATGCCGCTTGGGAAAATGTCCCGGTAGCAACAGATTTCATACAGTTCCGCCCCAATCCAGATGAATCAGCCAGTCAGAAGACAGAAATTAAGGTGGTCTACGATAACAATGCCATCTATTTCGGAGCTAAGATGTACGATGACCCTTCGTTAATCCTAAAAGAACTTGGCCAACGCGATCAATTCAATGTGAATGCCGATCGTTTAGCCATCGTATTAGACACCTTCAACGATGATCAAAATGGATTTGGATTTTTTGTAACTGCCGCGGGTGTACAATTAGACCTGAAATTTAGTGAACAAGGACGAGAAGATAGTAGTTGGGATGCTGTTTGGGAAAGTAATGTGAAGATTGTTGAGGATGGCTGGATAGCAGAAATCAAAGTGCCGTATTATGCCATACGATTTCCTAAAACCGATGTACAAGATTGGGGATTGAATTTCGTGCGAGTGATTCGAAGAGACCGGGAGGAAGTATCCTGGAACCGCGTAGATGTGAATCAAGCGGGTTTCATCAATCAATCTGGGAAACTAACTGGAGTAACAAGTATAGACCCACCTGTTCGGTTGAATTTGTCTCCATTCATCTCTACCAATATCGGCCGCTCAACAGGCTCATCCACAGAGGCAGACTTTAATGCTGGAATGGACTTAAAGTATGGTTTGAATGAGAGTTTCACCCTCGACATGACTCTTATTCCTGATTTTGGCGGTGTTCGCTCCGACGAGCAGATACTTAACCTAGGGCCTTTCGAGCAAGTATTTAATGAAAACCGCGCCTTCTTTACAGAAGGCACGGAACTCTTCTCCAAGAACAACCTCTTTTATTCCCGGCGAATTGGGCAATTAAGCTTCCAGTTTGATCCATATTCCGACCTTGGAGCCAACGAAGAAGTGACGGAATTACCCGGCCGGACAAAACTGCTGAATGCCACTAAAATTTCTGGACGAACCAAAAACGGCCTTGGTATTGGTGTTTTTAACGCCTTTACAGATGAAGCCACAGCACTCGTTGTCGACTCTGTGACCAATGAAAGTCGAGAAGCCCTGATTGATCCTTTTACCAACTACAATATTGTTGTATTCGACCAAACATTAAAGAACTCCTCTTCAATCAATCTGATTAATACCAATGTAGCCCGGGCTAAAAATGGTCGTGACGCGAATGTAACTGGTGTTGGATTTCGAATCAATGATAAAAATGTAGAGTATGGTGTGGAAGGGAATTTCAACCTTAGCCAGATATTTACCCAAGACTCTGTCTTTTATCAGAATGGATCTGGTACTGTGTTTGAAAAGTTAGAAACCAACAATAATGTTGGTTTCTCCTCCTTTATCGAAGGTGGAAAAATTAGTGGAACCTTCAACTATGGCGGGTTTATGAGTGTTGAATCCGATGAATTCGATCGGAATGATCTTGGACTTCTATTTACAAACAACCAGCTGGAATATGGTTTATGGGGAAGTTACAATGTAAACGAGCCTACGAACACGTTCCAGAATTACGGCATTCGAGCCAATACATGGATTGAGAACCTTTACCAGCCTTCCCTAAGAACAGCTTATGCTGCCCGAATGAATGCCTTTGCTACTTTCAAGAACTTTAACAATATGTGGGTGTATACTGTTCAACGCCCAGAAGGCCGTAAAGACTTCTTTGAGCCCCGACAAGGCGACTTTGAAACCTTCTTCCAACGCCCAGATTTTGGATGGTATGGGATGGGCTTTTCTTCCGACTATCGGAAAACATTTGCCTTCGATACTGAAATAGAACATGGCGTTTCTAACGGTTATTACTCCATTCGGGTGTATAATGCATTTATCGCACCACGAATTCGCTTCAGTGATAAAGTATTGTTACGCGGGAATTACAATTACAACAGTAGACCTGACGATATCGGTTATGTAGATGAAGTGGATTCAGATGTGATTATGGGCGAGCGTGACCGATTGCGACAGAACGCGGGATTTGACCTCAGCTATAAGTTCAACGAAAACATGAACCTCAATCTCAACAACCGATATGTATGGGATAAAGGAAGTTATGAGAATTTCTATAACCTGCGCAGAAGTGACGGACAGTTAGACTTAAATCCAGAATACACGGCGCCTGACTTCAACTTTTCGGCGTATAATTTAGATGCTATCTTCAACTGGCGATTCGCTCCAGGTAGTGATGTGTTTTTAGTGTATAAAAAGCAGATTTCCGACTTCCAAGAAACGACTCGAACGGGTTTTTTCAACAACTTCGGCGAATTACTGGATGCCGATCAAACGGATGTCATTAATCTGAAAGTCTCTTATTTCATTGATTACAATACCCTTCGGAAGAACAAAAAGCCGAAAAGCTAGTACCGAAGCCACTTAATCACTTCTTTTAGATTTACCCGTTTGCCATACATCAGTATGCCTACGCGGAAAATCTTGGCCGATAACCAGACAAAGAAGAATACGGAAATAACAAGTGAAACTATTGATGCTATTCTCTGCCACAATGGTGGATCAAAGGGAATTCTTGCTGGCATAACAATAGGCGAGGTTAATGGGATAATCGAAGCCCAAGTAGCCACAGGATTATGTGGGTCGTTAAATAAGGTGGATAAGATGACTACACCAATAATAATCGGCATCATGACGGGTAACATCAATTGCTGGGCATCGTTTTCATCTTCAATGGCAGAACCAACAGCTGAAAACAACGAGGCATAAATGAGGTAACCACCTAGGAAGAAGAATAAAAAGTAAAAAATCAATTCGCCATAGCCGCCATAATTCGCTAAGTCGTACATAAGTTGAGAGATGTCTGGTAAGTTGTCAACTTGTTCCTTTGACAATTCTCCGCTATTAAAGGCTTGCTGGTCTATTCCATTTTTCCGAAGCATCAGAGGCAATAGCAAGGCATAGCCGCCGTACATTAAAAAGCCCCAAATGAGGAATTGGGTTAAGCCGACAAAACTGATTCCAATGATTTTCCCAAACATCAACTGCATGGGCTTTACAGAGGAAACAATAACTTCTACAATACGGTTAGTTTTCTCTTCTTTTACGGCCCGCATGACCATCATACCGAAGAAGAATAAGACAAAATACAGGAGTAGGCCCATCACATAGCCAATGCCACTTAGAATGCCTTCAGCGGTTTGGTCTTTATTGACTTCAAACAACCCTTCTTTAGTTAATGAAAGATCCACTTCTAAGGATTCCAACAACTCCTTATCGATTTGTTGGTCTTCCATCCGTAAGTCTTTGATGCGGCGTCGTAATTGATTTTCGATGTATTCATTGGCTGCAAGGCCTAAGGTGCCATCTGAAAAGTAAGTGATATTGTCGTTTGGTTTGTAGATATCGATGGTTGGAATGTGTAAAATTCCAGTGTATTCGGCTTCTTTCGAGCTGGCTTTCACTTCTTCTAATGTACCCTTTGGATATTTAAATACCACAGCTTTTGAATCACGAAACTTTTGAAGGAACTGACCACTTTCATCTACAACGGCAATGCTCTTCTTTGAAGCTCCACCTTGCCCAGTAGCTAATAGAATCATTGCAGCGTAGAAGGCGGTGATTAAAAGGGGAACCAGTAAGGTGCTGATGAGAAAGGAGCGTTTTTTTACCCGCGTAAGGTATTCCCGTTTAATGATGACCCACATTTTTTTCATACGGCTTCGGTTTTAGGAGTCATAACGCGATTCGATTGAACTTGTTCGATGAAAATCTCATTCATAGTGGGTAAGATTTCGTTGAATCCGGTGACTTGAACGCCTCGATCTACTAGCTTTCTAAGCAGTTCGTTCGATGCTTGCCCTTCTTTAATGGAAAAAATGTGGTTGTGTGCATCTACATTTTCCATTTCAAAGTCGGTGCCGAAATCTTCTGGAAGTTCTCCCACATGTTGCATGGAGAATTTATTTTTCTTGAACTGTTGCTTGAGTTCATCTACTTCACCGTAAAGGATGCACTTGCCTTGATTGATCAGGGCGATGTCTTCACAAATTTCCTCGACTTGCTCCATTCTATGCGTAGAGAAAATCACGGAAATGTTTTCTTCTTTCACCATTCTAAAAATTTCTTCTCGAATAAGTGTTGCGTTAATTGGGTCAAGACCTGAGAAGGGCTCATCTAGGATAAGTAATTTAGGCTGATGCATGACCGTAGAGATGAACTGTACTTTTTGCTGCATGCCTTTGGACAAGTCTTCAATTTTTTTCGGCCACCAATCGTTGATATCGAACCGATCTAGCCACTCTTTAATTCGGGTTTTGGCTTCTTTTGCGCTCATGTCTTTAAGTTGCGCCAAGTACATGAGCTGATCGCCGACTTGCATCTTTTTATAGAGGCCACGTTCTTCGGGCATGTAGCCAATTTCTGCGGTATGTCTAGGGTGTAGTTGATTCCCATCAAAAAAGATCTCGCCTTCATCGAGGCCAGTGATTTGGGTAATCATACGAATTAATGAGGTTTTTCCAGCTCCGTTAGGACCGAGTAATCCAAAAATTTTTCCTTTAGGAACTTCAAAAGACACTCGATCTACCGCGGCAACGTTTCTGTAATGCTTACTAGCGCCACGAATGTCAAGTATTGGCATAAATCTTATAATGCTTTAACAGCTGCAGTTATGGCAACAACGATTAGAAATACGAGTAGAAGAATCATTTTAGGTTGTTTTACTCTAAGTTAGTATTCGAAGTTATAGAATTGTTACAAGCCGGATGGATTTTTATGGCTTTATTTGACGAGTTGGTGTAAAACGTTAACGAGTTGTTGGGTTAATGTTTTTCGTTGAAAGGGTGTAGGGTCGATGGTAGATTTTTCATTGGGTTGGGCCAGGGTTTTCTGGATAAATTCCATGCCGCCTTCGGCGGCATGGAAGTCCATACAATGACCAAGTTGGTGTGTTTGAATAATGTGTGCGGCGTCGTTGTCTAATGATCCCGTGTAGAGAATGGGTTTTTCCGCACCGATGTATTCAAACAATTTTGCGGGGATTCTGCCCTTAGTGGCTCCGGTAGAGTTATTGGCCAGCCAGAGGATATCACTGGCTTTCATAATGCTAATGGCTGCTTTATGCGGAACAGAGGAGGTGAGTCGCACCATTCCCCCTAATTGCTCGGCAGCTGCTTGGATACTTTGATCGATCGGGCCCACCAAAAGTACTTCTAGTTGTTCGGCGAGTTGTGGTTGTTCACGTTGGAGTTGATGCAAGACTGCCCAAAACGATTCGGCGTTCCGAGAAGCATTTAATGTACCTACATGGCTGATGAGGTATGGCTTTTGCTTCTCGTAGGGTTTTAAGTAATGAAAGTCGTCGATATCGTAGCCATTGGTGATGGTGTGGATGTTTTTGCCGCCTTTGGCGGCAAACAAATCGGCCCAACTCGGACTTACCGTGGTAATGGCATCTGCGGTAGTAAGTACAGCCTTTTCGAGTTGCTCATGTGAAGCGCGCGCACGCGCGCTTAAATTCAATTCCTCGAAAAAATCAATCTCCATCCAAGGATCCCGAAAATCAGCTAACCAAGGTAAATCAGGAAACAACTGCTTCAATTCGAATCCAATTACGTGGCAACTATGTGGCGTTCCGTTGGTGATTAGAATATCTACCGGGTTTTCCTCTAAATATTCTCGTAAATACTTCACCGAAGGCTTAATCCAGAACATACGCGAATCGGGAATGAAATAATTGGCGCGAATTTTCAACGCTTGCCGCTTCATCCAAGACGATTTATCCGAAAATACATCACTGCCGTAATTCGTGTCCTTTCGGAATGTTAGCTTTTTAAAGACGGAGTTAGGCTCCCGAATCGGACGCATCAATACCTGAAGAGATGATGGAATTTGTTTCGTCAGCACATCGTCTCGGGTAGGATAATCTGCATTTGCAGGCGCGTATACGATAGGCTCAATACCCATTTCAGGCAAGTACTTGCAAAACTTCAACCAACGCATCACACTTACACCCCCGCAAGGCGGCCAGTAATACGTTACGAGGAGTGCTTTATGCTTCGACTTCAACCGACTCTGCTTTTTTTCGACCTAAAAACTGTAATACAATAATGCCCAATCCTAACAATAAGATCAATCCAGATGCAATCTTCGAGATCATAGCTTGACGATTAAAGGCGGGATGCTCAAACTGGAATACGATATCATGATCGCCCTCCGGAATAACCAATCCTCTTAAGGCATAATTGGTTCGGTAATGCGGCACTTTCTCACCATTTATATACGCTTGCCAACCATCGCCATTCTTAGATTGGTAGAAAATCTCCGAGAAAACGGCGAATTGGGAAGAGGTATTTCCATTTCGAGCTTTGTATTCAAGTCGCTCTGGATGATAGGAAGTCAGTTCAATGCCATTATTCGCTTTAGACAACAGCGTTGGGATTTCTCCTTGTACGCTGACAGGCAAGATGGCGATATCATTAAAGTCGGCGCTGCCCAATAAGCGCATTTCCTCATCGGCATTAGCACCAAATTGTACATTGTTAACGAACCAGGCATTGCCTAAGGCTCTGGAGTTTTGCTGGTACCCTTTCTGCCCATTTTGGTTTAGGCCAATAAAATACTTGGCATTCAGCATCGCTAAAATATTCTCTGTGTTTTCGCGACCAACCTGGCGATCAAAAATATCTTGATAACGCAACAGTTTTGCCGCACTATAGCCGCCAATCGATTTGTGATTGCTCGATGTGGTCGCCTCGGCCATAACAGAAGGCGAGTTGTTAAACACTCGGTAGTGCAAGTCGTTGTCTTGAAGAATGGCTTGATCTACACCATCGGCAGAAAGTTTTCTATTGAATACATTCGACTCCTCATAATCATCGGCATTTACATAACGCTTGTTAACCAATGCAATATCTAGGAACGACAAAATGGCCACTCCAGCCAAGACCCATTTCGCTTGAATCATGTCCTTGAGGTACAACCAAATCGCACCTGCACCCAAGCCTAAGAATAGCAAGCTTCGTAGGGAATCGAGTTGCAATAGTTTCACGCGATCGGCTTTGAGTTGTTGAAGCATTTCCATTGAAAAACCACCTGCTCGGAGTTGCTCGTCGACCAGGCCATTGAACGAATACATAAAGCTGCCCAATAGACCAAATACGAGCACCAAGCCTCCCGTAATTCCTAGTGAAATGTAAAATGGTTTGAGGAAGGTGGATGTATCTTCTGATTGGACCAGACGATCTAAGCCAAGGAAACCGAACATCGGCCACAATAGGCCCATCATCAATAAGGCCATCATGGGTGTTCGGAACTTATCGAAGAAGGGAAAAAAATTGTAGAAGATATCGTAGACGCCGGGTGAATATTTCCCCCAACTCAATAATAATAAAAGAACAGAAGCAATGAGAATCCACCAACGAAAGGCGCCTTTTTGAATGAAAAAGGCGAAGATGAATAAGAATGAAATGATGACACCTACATAAACAGGACTAGACGTGCTAGGTAGTTTTCCCCAGTAAGTTGGAGGGTTTTCTTGAAGGCTGGCAGGAATCTGCCGGTTGCCCGACCAACTAGATTGTTCACCCAGTGGCTCTGCCGAAGTCCCGCCCATAAAACGAGGAATTAGTAACGTCATACTTTCCATGGGGGCGTAACTCCATCCTGTTGCATATTCATAACCTTGGCTGGGATTGCCTCCCGGTAAAGGAGTGAGTGCTGATGTGCTTCGAGTAGATTCTTTGGAATAATTCTGAATGGTGGCGAGTAAATTGTAATTCACTCCAACACCAATTAAAACACCAGCTAGGGCAAATGCACTGGCTTTTATTAGTTCTTTCAGCTGTCCACCTTTGATGTGTTGAATCAATTCATAAATGGAATAGACCAAGCAAATTAAGAAGATGTAAAAGGTGATTTGTACGTGGTTGGATGCGATTTGGGCAGCTAGACCGAAGGAAAGAGCCAACAAGCCCAGTAAGTATTTTTTCTGCTGGAAAAGTAAGAGCAGACCAGCGAGGATTAAGGGCGTATAGGCGTATGCGTTAATTTTTGAAGCGTGGCCGGCTTCAATACTTGTCATTACGAACGTGCCTAGCATAAAGGCCGCTGCTCCAGCAACAGCTAACCAACGATTTATTTTCAGTGTTCGTGCGAGAATGTAAAAACAAATTAAGCCAATGAAGAGTAAACCAGAAGGGTTTGGAAAGGCTTTTCTAATCCATCGGTTGACTTTTCGTGCGATGTTGCTCTCTAGGAATACATCGTTGGAAACGATGTAAGTGGGCATTCCAGAATAGGCGGAGTTGGTCCAATGAATGGTTTTACCTTCTTTTTCCTGGTAGTCTTTGATTTCGGAAGCCATGCCTTTATAGCCTTCGATATCGTATTGATCCATGATTTTTCCGCTGAATGCTGGGGCGAAAGTGATGTAGGTTAATGCGAGGAAAATTCCGAGCACTACAAGGTCTGGTAGCCACTTTTTGAAATCCATAAACTGATTTGAAGGTCAAATATAGAAGTTCTCAGTCCATGTTGAAGTATTCTGGATCGACAGGAATGTCGGAAAACAACATTTCTTTTAATAGACTAGTGTGGGTGGCGGGGATGAAATCTGCGATTTGAGCACCTTTGTGTGGCAGTGTGGGGTAAGTGCTATTTTGCGCACAGCTTTGAAGGGAAAAGAGGATAGATTGATGTGGCAAGGATTTTCACTGTATTCAATTTCGAATTAATCTGCT
>JAHQVX010000043.1 GCA_019634125.1 Saprospiraceae bacterium | reverse complement strand
CGGCAAGGCACGCACTTCAAACGCCTTGCACATCACGGTGTAGAAGACGATATTCAGTTCTGCATGCAAGAAAACATTACTGAAGTCGTGCCTTACTATTCGGAAGGTGTGATTATTCAATAATACAGATTGGACTTAAAATAGAAAACCCCCTCGCCTTGGCTTAGCCAAGGCGAGGGGGTTTATCGTTTTCAAAACCTAGATTTATCTAGGGTTTAATTTTAATTCAACGCGTCTGTTTTGCGCTCTACCTGTCGCAGTGTCATTGGTAGCAATTGGTCGGTTTTCACCGTAACCAGTTGAACTTACCGAACCAACACCTCTACTAGCTAAGTAATCTCTTACAGCAGCAGCTCTTCGCTCGCTTAATCCTTGGTTAAAGTCAGCAGCACCTACACTATCAGTATGGCCTTCAATGCTTAATCTATAACCCGGGTTAGCCGCCATGATACTGGCTACTTCATTCAAAATCGTTTTCGAATTGGTAGTTAAGTTCGTGCTGTTCGTCTGGAACTGAATTTGTTTCGCAATAGCTGCTAATCGCTCTACAGTTTCTTGCTTCACTTCAGGACATCCATTGTTAGAAGCAACACCAGCAACTGTTGGGCAACCATCTACCGCATCAGGAATACCATCGCCGTCTGCATCTTTTACTTCAGGACAACCATCATTTCCAGCAATTCCAGCCGTGTCTGGACAATTATCGTCTTTGTCAGCAATGCCATCGCCATCTGCATCT
The DNA here is from genome assembly GCA_019634125.1 of Saprospiraceae bacterium. GTDB lineage: Bacteria > Bacteroidota > Bacteroidia > Chitinophagales > JAHQVX01 > JAHQVX01. The sequence continues at coordinate 12,992 of JAHQVX010000043.1, read as the reverse complement.
GGGCATCCACTAACAACACCAGCTATTTCTGGGCAATCGTCGTTCATATCTAATACGCCATCACCATCAGTATCCGGACATCCACCAACAGTTCCTGCTACATTCGGGCAGTCGTCTTCGGTGTCAGGAATACCATCACCATCTGTGTCGGCAACAATAATGACTTCTTCTTCAATCATCGGTTCTTCGATCACTTCTTCCATTACCACCTCTTCCTCTACAGGTTCTGGCATTGGAACGTCGATCTCTACTTCTTTCTCTGCTTTAGGAGGTCCGAATCCAAATCCGATTCCAACACTATGCTCCCATCGGTTCGGGATTTTATCCCACATACCGAAACGCATACCAGACATTACATTCAGCTTATACCTATCTGATCCGCCCATTAGGCCTAATCCTACAGGTACATTCGTGCTGAATCCATTGTCTACGCCTAATACTTGCTCTAATTCAGAAACGTAAGTACCTGAAGCACCTAAGTATAGAAAAGGATCGATTTTTGTCGTAGTACTTAGGTCTAATCCGTTAAAGAACTTATAACGAAGTAAAAGATCTAAATCAACGACACTACCGCGATCTAGTAGATTATTTACTGTACCACTACCACTAAATTCATCGTCGTACATGTTTTGTACGCTACCAGCAGTAATCCCAGTTCCAATATCTAAGAAATCGTTGATGTATCTGAAATAATTGAGTTTGTAAACATCGTCCCAGTTGTCGCCATTCCCAATTCCGAAAGGGAAACTGTCGTTTTCAAATGGTCCGAAAGAATCTTGCGCCCCATATCTAATCTCGATCTGATTCGGGCGTTCGCTGCTCTGAGCAAAAGCACTAATGCATGCAAAAGCAAGCAGCATGAAGAGTGAAAATTTTATCTTACTCATGGTAAAAATTTAATGTTAAAAGTAGTTAAAATCTAAGAGTTCCCAAGTTTCTTATTCACTTGATGTCTGTTAATATCTCTAGATGTTTTCTTGGCTAAGTTTCGATTAAAAGACTCGGTAAGGTCTATGCCCGTTTGGTTCGCAATACACACTAAGACGAAAAAAACATCTGCCAATTCATCGGCTAAATCATTTTCATCACTTCCTGCTTTATAGGATTGCTCGCCATATTTCCGCGACATGATTCGTGCGACTTCACCTACTTCTTCGGTTAAAATGGCCATGTTGGTGAGTTCGTTAAAGTAACGCACGCCAATGGTGTTAATCCATTCATCTACTTTTTGTTGAGCTTCTTTAAGCGTCATTATTCTTTGTTTTCAGTATCAAATAATATGGTCACTGGGCCATCATTTTCAAGTGTAATCTTCATGTGAGCGCCAAAAATACCTGTGGCTACCTCTTGTTGAAGTTGCGCTTCTAAGGCGTGTTTAAATGCCTCGTAGAATTGGAGGGCTTTTTCAGGTTTTGCGGCCTGAATAAAGGATGGCCGGTTCCCTTTTTTCGTGCTGGCATGTAAAGTAAACTGACTCACTAAAAGAATAGCACCATGCACATCAACCAAACTTTTGTTCATTTTACCAGCCTCATCACTAAAAACGCGAAGGCCTATCACCTTTTTCACGAGCCAATCCAAATCTGCTTCGGTATCGTTTTCGGCAATGCCCAGTAATACAAGAAATCCTTGGTTGATAGAGCCTGTAACGACTTCATCTACTTCTACCCGAGCATGATTTACTCTTTGAACAACTGCACGCATTAGTAATTCTTGTTTTCGACCAATAATTCTTCCCGAATAATTTCATACGAACGATAGCGCCATTCTTTCAATTCACCAGTCTCTAAAGCGTTTAATATCGCACACCCTGGTTCACGGATATGCTGGCAATTATTAAACTTACAGTCTTCGAATAAGGCGTTCATTTCTGGGAAATAAAAGAAGAGTTCCCAGGCATCAATTCCAGCAACGCCATATTCTTTAATTCCTGGCGTATCGACCACATAACCACCATTTGGTAAGTCGTACATGGTAGCGAATGTGGTAGTATGCATACCTTTTTCGTTGTATTCAGAAACTTCCCGAGTTCGGAGTTCAAGTCCTGGAATAAGGGCATTGATTAAGGTGGTTTTTCCAACTCCCGAGTGCCCAGTAAATACGGAAAGTTTGTCTTTAGCCAAAGCTTGTACTTCATCGAAGCCTGCTCTGGTTTCCATAGAGAGTCGCAAGGTTGGGTAACCGATCTCTTCCAAGTCGTTCTCTAATTGCTCCAATCTATCCATTTCTTTTTTTCTGTAAAGGTCGGTTTTGTTAAAGATGATGATAGGTTGAATGTCATAATATTCCAAGGCTACGAGCACTCTATTGATAAAGCCGAGTTTGGTGGCTGGAAATCGTAAGCTGGTGACAATAAATGCTTGATCGATATTGGCAGCGATAATATGATTGTGGTATTTTTTTCGTGGGCTTTGTCGGATAATCTTGTTATCTCGCGGTTCTACATCTGCAATAACTGTAGATCCATCATCTTCAGAGTTTTCAAGGATAACGCGATCTCCCACAGCAACAGGATTGGTCAACTTCAGGTCTTCGAGCCGTATTTTCCCTTTGAGACGGGTTTGGATGACTCGGCCTGAGTCGAGTTTGACTTTATGCCAGCTCCCTGTGGTTTCTACTACGATGCCTTTTGCCATTTGATTTTTTACGATATTGTGTAAAAATAGACATTCGTTATGGAAGAAGAAGTGGTAAAAGTGACTTGTATTCAGAATGGCCCTGCCCGAATTCAAGGAAGTTTTGAGCTGGTCATGCCCGATGGGCAAGTTGTTCAACAAGAAGGCACGCTGGCGATTTGTCGGTGTGGTCAGTCGAGCAAAATGCCTTTATGTGACGGCAGCCACAAAAACAGTATTCCAGGCCACGATGGAACCTCTTGATCACTTTTGCGTTTAACTAGATATGGAAGAAACGATTGCTAGTATATTTTTAGGCTTAGGCTTAGCTGCCTCTGTCGGATTTCGGGTTTTTATGCCGTTGCTGGTTTTAAGTGTTGCCAGTCATTTCGGTCAAATTCCATTGAATGAGAGTTGGGCTTGGGTAGGTAGTATTCCTGCCATGAGTGCGTTAGGCGTAGCTACAGTATTGGAGATTGCTGCGTTTTACATTCCTTGGGTCGACAATTTGTTAGATACTGTGGCTGTTCCCACAGCCACGTTAGCGGGTACAGCCGCTATGGCTTCAACTACGATGGACTTAGATCCATTATGGCAGTGGTCGTTGGCCATCATTGCCGGCGGTGGAACCGCCGGCTTAATCAAAGGAGCAGGTGCGCAAACCCGAGTAGCCTCTACCGCATCTACCGGGGGCTTGGCCAATCCATTATTGGCCACCGCGGAAACCCTATCAGCAGGAGCACTGTCCTTATTAAGCGTGTTTATCTGGCCAATTGCTGCCGTTATCGCCATTCTACTCATCGTGGGAGCCATTTTCTTTATGAAGAAAATGCTGAAGTTTTGGCGAAAATTATGGGGTGTGACTTAGAAGTGTGTCCAGCCTAATGCCTTTAATTCGTATTGATTTCCACCTTTCGTAACAATGTGCTTGCCTACGGATGCCGGACGTACATTCCCAATATGGGACACGCCCTCAATGTCCAACACTTTCTCCAGCTCATCGGGATGAACGGTAAAGAGTAATTCATATTCGTCCCCACCACTTAAAGCACAGTTTAACGGATCGATTTCGAATTGAATGGCTTGATTATAGGTGTCTTCGAAGATGGGAATTTGCTCTTCATAAATGGTGCAGCCAACGTTGGATTGCGCGCAAATATGCATAAGTTCCGACGATAAGCCATCGGAAATATCCATCATAGAAGTGGGTAAGATATCTGCTTTTGCCAAGGCTTCAATAATATCTTTCCTCGCTTCTGGCTTGAGGAGTTTCTTGATGAGGCTGGTGTTGTTATCAAATTGCGGTTGCATGTTGGGATTGGCGAGAAAAACTTGTTTTTCTCGCTCCAAGAGCTGTAAACCTAAATAAGCCCCACCCAAATCACCCGTTACGCAAATAGCATCGTTTACTTGAGCGGTATTTCGGTAAACGACCTGCGACTTAGGCACTCGGCCAATGGCGGTTACACTTAATAATAAGCCTTTGAGCGAAGAAGTGGTGTCTCCACCTACTAAGTCTACATTATAGTGGTCACAAGCTAGTTTCACCCCAGCGTAAAGCTCTTCTAATGCTTCTACCGAAAATCGATTGCTGAACGCCAGCGAAAAAGTAATTTGCTGTGGAATCGCATTCATGGAATAAATGTCGGATAGATTCACCACTACTGCTTTGTAGCCTACATGCTTTAACGGCGCGTAAGTGAGGTCGAAATGAATGTTTTCCATCAATAAATCGGTACTAACAACGAGGTAATCATCGCCTGCATCTATGATTGCAGCATCGTCGCCTACGCCCTTAATTGAAGTGGCATTCTTGTTCTCAAACGAATGAGTCAGGTGCTTGATCAATCCAAATTCACCTAATTCATTGACTTCGGTCCGCTTTTGCTCCATGAATTTTAAAATTTCTGCAAAGGTAGATGTTTTGTCTTCGTTATGTTTGCAGACCTGATGACAAAAAGGAAATTGAAAATAAATCGCCATCTAATCAACCTCATGGGCTTCATTACCCTCTATGGCTTTAGCTTATTGGGCTTTTTGATCATTTATTTTCTTGCGCCAAAGGTGCAATTCTTGGATTTAGTGACAGATGGCAGTTCTTGGCCTGTGCAATTACTCGTTGGGGCGTTGTTTGGAGTGGCTGCATTCTTTGTCATCAATGTCTTTATTCAATCGAAATTTTTAGACGATCTCACCCATTATGTGTATGATTTAGCGAAGCAATTGTCGTGGCTAGATATTTTCTTTTTAAGTGTGTGTGCCGGTGTAGGAGAGGAGATTTTATTTCGGGTAGGCATTCAATATTTCTTAGGGGTTTGGCCAACTGCGGTTTTATTTATTTTGCTGCACGGGTATTTCAGTTTGTCTGATTGGCGTGTGACGCTATATGGCTTATTGATGACCTTGATTAGTGGTGGTTTTGGTATTCTCTATTTAAAGTACGGCATTGGTAGCGCCATGTTTGCGCATTTCTTGATCGATTTTATTATTCTCGGCATGTTGAAAGTCCGCCAAGTGAAGTTGGCGGGATAAAAAAACCCCTCGGCAAAGCCGAGGGGTTTAATTCGATCTGCAACCAAAGACGATTATCTCCTTGGCTGTTGCTGCTGGAGAATTTGCTTCACATAATCTCGGTATTGCTTCGATTCCGTTCGATCTAACTTACGAACCGTTTCTACGTCAAAAATCAATGTTGAATTTGGACCTACTTCCGGCGATAAACGCTGAGGACCATAGCCTAAGTTCGAAGGAATAAATACTTGGAACTTACTTCCGATTGGATACAATGTTAATGCTTGCATGAAACCAGGCACAGCACTTCTTGGTTCAGCCACGTCGATGACATACGGCTCGCCATCGCGAGTCGTGTCGAACTCTTCACCGTCAATGTTCGTACCGGTGTAATGTACTTCAATCACATCATTGCTAGTGATCGCCTCACCAGTCCCTTCTTCCTGAAGAATGTACTGAAGGCCATTTTCAGCAATCTGAATACCTTCTCTATTCTTGTTGTTTTCAAGGAATGCTTTCCCCGCTTCTAAATTGGCTTCTCCAATCTTGAGTTGATTGCTTTGTAAGTAATTTGTGTAGGCTTGCTGAACTTCTAAGCCGTTTAAAAGGGTCGTGTCCGCATCTACTACATCGTAAATTCCTTTTACAATGATGTCTTTGTCTAAATCCGCTAAGTCAAATTCTTCAGAAGCTAATTTTCTAGCTTGATCTGCAGCAATTGAATAAACAATTTGATCGGCTTCGCTATCGTCAAATGCTTGAACAACTTTCCCATAATTTACACTGTCTAAACCGCCATTCTTCAAAGTTGTTCCAATAAGAACGCCTAAGCTGTATTCGAATTTTTCTGATTCAGAATCCGTGTCAATGGTTTTATTCTGGTCTACATTGTAAGTAGTCCCGCCTACTGAAGTAGTCGCGTCGTTTTTACATGCGCTAAGGATACAGAATGCACCTGCGAATAGTAAAAAGATATTTCTCATGTTGTTGAATTTTGCGCGAAGATAGGTTAAAAAACCAGAGAATTCCGCATTACCAATCCCATTCGTCTTGGATATCGTCTTCTTTGTATTCCTCAATTTTCCGACGCTCTCGTTTTGTTGGACGACCTGTTCCTTTGTCGCGCTTCTCGTTGGTAAAGAAGGCAGAACGATGAATATTTCTTTTGTCCGACTCGGGAGTAATGTCGGTATAGCATTCCTGGGCAATGGATGCACCTACTCGTTTCGCAATGAGTTTCACTACCCGAATCGTTTTTAGTTCGTGATTAATTCGAATTTTGATGGCATCACCTACCTTGATCAACCGCGAAGCCTTAACATTAGCGCCATCTATTTTAACCTTGCCAGCATCACATGCTTTCGTAGACATAGTGCGCGTTTTATATAGACGAATCGCCCATAAGTACTTGTCAATCCGAAGTTTTTCAATCATTAATTCGAGTTAAAATTGGGATCGAATTCGCAGACTTCCTTTTGTTTTCCAAACCATTTATACCGGTTTTTGGCCACGAAGTTGTACACCGCATCGCGAATGGGCTTTGGCACAATAGCGAAGATAGATAACCAAGAATAGGGCGGGGCGAGGCGACTGACAATTCTAAAGATAGCCGTGGAATGGGTATATACTTTCCCCTCTTCATAAAGTACAATTGAGCTGAGGTTCTCCAAGATGCCCGTATCTAGAATTAGGCGCTCTGCTTCTTTAGATTGTAAAGAGCGATAGGAGAAGACATTCCGTTTGTCTCGCTTATAGATAAAACGAACACTGGAATTACATAAGTTGCAAATGCCATCAAAAAATACAATACGCTTAGCTGATTCCACAATACAAATTTACCCTCAAAATCGGTTGTTATACCTTTTGGCAGGTACATTAACACTACGATATTCGGGCTGAGAAAGTTCCGTATTCTCTTGTTCAGAAATTTTTGGGAAACGCGTTTTAAAGACAAGGCCAGCAAGCACGCCAAATACAAATCCACCGATATGTGCCCAAAAAGCCACACCACCGCCATCCATATCTTTCAAGCCAGGCAACTGGGAGAATCCACTCATTATTTGTTGAACAATCCATAAGCCTAAGAATAAGAAGGCTGGAATTCGGAAGATTTTAATAAAGAATAGCATTTTGATTCTAGACTTTGGAAACATTACAAAGTACGCGCCCATTACTGCGGCTATGGCACCACTAGCTCCAACCATGGGGATGCAATTTCCTCCTGTACCAATCATGAGGTGAACAGCAACAGCGGCTAGTCCACCTAAGATGTAGAATAATGCAAAGCGTAAATTCCCAATAGTGCTTTCTATGTTATCCGCAAAAATCCAGAGAAAGAGCATGTTGCCTAATAGATGCATGAAATTGGCGTGCAAGAACATACTCGTGAAAGCAGTAAATAGGTCTTGTCCAGCCGTTAATTCACATGGGTTGGCTGAAAAGGTGTTGTTGAAAACCGTATTCTCCCTAGTAGTCAGAAAAATAAGCACATTGGCGGCTAAAAATATATACGTAAATAAAGGATAAAAGCCGCCTTTAACATTATCGTCTCCAATTGGAAATATCATGTTCGCTAAGGTAAGTTTTTGTGGAAGAACTTTCTAATTGCTCTTTACCACTCGTCTGTTTACTTCCGTGGTGCCTGTTACATATTGGAAGATGTAAATACCTGGATTCAATGGACTTAAATCATATCGGAAGTCAGCATTTGGTAATACCATACGTTCTAAAATACGACCATTAATATCTGAAATCGTCAACTGTACTTCTCTTGCCTGGTCTACCAATTGCACATATTGGTTGGCTACTACAATCACCTCTGGAGCTTTAGCTTTCATGGCAATGTGAATGATATTTGAATAGGCGGTTTTGCCATCAAAATCAACAATCTTTAAACGGAAGTAAGCGTCCGCATCAATTGGATATTCTGTACCGTAATCTGCCTTGGATGCTTGAAATGGAATGGCTTCGATTTTAGAAAAGTATTGCCCATCACTACTGATTTCGATGTCGAAGTGCGAAACATTTTCTTCATTGGCCGTTTTCCAATTTAATTGGGCAAGATGACCGTTTAGCTCGCCTTTAAAGTAAAGAAGATCTAAAGGAAGAATTAATTGAGATCCCCAAATCCGATCCACAAACTCAGGCCGATCTACAAAAGGGTTTCTATTGCCTTGGAAGGTGTAAATCACATCATTTCGATTGCGTTCAGCCGTTGTGACGGGGTCGTCGGTATGCCATTGTATGAGTACAGATAGCTTCGCATGTAAAGGAGCTTTGTCCGTTAATCCTTGCAAGTTTTCGGTGAGCTCTAAATCTGGATCTTTGGAACGCTCGCCCTCATAGCGCGTAGCCATATAGAATATAGTTCTTGCGATATCTCCTTTCACGGCATCTGGTGGTTCCCAAGTCCAATCCAAATCGTTCAAGTACGCATTGGTAGTTCCTGTGTAGGAGCCCCCATTATCAATATATTGCGAAGTTGCCTCGTCAAAGTTTCTATTACTTCTAGCCGAATTGGTTGAAATGTCTGCTGCTCTTAAGTTGTGTGCATCGGTCCCTACACCTTCTTGCGTGTCGAAATCGCCTCTAGACCTTGCCCAGACGTGCTCTCGATTCCAGCCGTTTCCACTGTTGTATTCTTGCGCCGCATTCATGGAGAATTCGGAATAAATACCAAGTACATTGCTGGAGTTATTGGGGTCAACATCGGCTTGCTTCAGAATATCCCAAGTGTCGGTATTCGAACTAGAATAGGGGAATTCAACATGAAAATCAATAATGTCGTTTAAGGCATTTTTGAGGTCATTGCCAGTCAGTCCTTCGGCATCATCGTAATAACCAGCTGGGACTTGCGCGAATACTGAAGAGAAAAAACAGGTAAATACTGCTAGTAGTAAATGTTTGTCCATACGTAGGGGATTCCGCCCGCAAAAATGCAAAAAGTATGCTAAAGTGTATTTGGGCCACTATTTTTTTAAAAGCACCGATTTCAAAAGCTGTAAATTTGTGGCCTAATCAATAGAGATGGCTCAAGAAACACAGGTATATCAGTCTACGAATAAGATCAGAATTGTTACTGCTGCATCCTTATTTGACGGCCACGATGCAGCGATTAATATCATGCGCCGAATTATGCAGAGTAGTGGAGCGGAGATCATTCACTTAGGCCATGATCGAAGTGTAGAGGAGATTGTAAACTGTGCCATTCAAGAAGATGCCCAAGCCATAGCCATTACGAGTTATCAGGGCGGGCATAATGAATTCTTCAAGTACATGTACGACCTATTGCAGGAGCGTGGATGTGGGCATATTAAGCTCTTTGGTGGTGGCGGTGGTGTCATTCTACCCGAGGAGATTAAGGAACTTATGGATTATGGAATAACGCGTATTTATTCTCCAGATGATGGACGTGAATTGGGCTTGCAAGGCATGATCAACGATGTGTTGCGGCAGAGCGACTTCTCTGTAATCCCTAGTGCATTGAATGGGGAAGTGCAGCAACTCGAAGATAAATCGGCCAAGCACATTGCGCGCTTAATATCGGTTGTTGAGAATGAGGCGGATTATGCTCAAGAAATGATTGATACGTTGGAAGAGAAAGCGCAAGATGTGGGCACTCCTGTATTGGGTATCACCGGCACCGGAGGTGCCGGTAAGTCCACCACCGTCGACGAAATCGTGCGGCGTTACCTCCAAAACTTCCCAGAGAAAACCCTAGCTATTATCTCCGTAGATCCCACCAAACGAAAAACCGGGGGTGCATTACTCGGGGATCGCATTCGCATGAATGCCATTAATAGCGAACGGGTATACATGCGTTCCCTGGCCACGCGACAAGCCAACCTCAGTTTGAGCAAACACATTAATGATGTAATTACCATCCTCAAAGCTGCGCAATACGACTTGATTATCCTCGAAACATCTGGCATCGGGCAAAGTGGCTCTGAAGTCACCGACTTTGCCGACCTTAGCCTATACGTCATGACGCCAGAATATGGTGCAGCTTCTCAGTTAGAGAAGATCGATATGCTCGATTTTGCCGATCTCGTCGCCCTCAATAAATTCGATAAACGGGGTGGGTTGGATGCGCTTCGAGATGTAAAAAAACAGTACCAACGCAACCACGGACTTTGGGAAACGGATACCTCCCTCATGCCCGTATTTGGGACCATTGCTTCTCAATTCAACGATCCAGGCATGAATCGTCTATTCCATGCGTTAATGAGCACTCTAACCGCTAAGACAGAAGCTGAATTCGACGTGGAAGCACCTAATGAAACCGATGAAAGTGCTAAAAACAATATTATTCCTCCTAAGCGCGTACGCTACCTCAGCGAGATTGCGGATGGAAACCGCTCGTATGATACTTGGGTGGAGGAGCAAAGCCAACTCGCACAACAACTCTATGCCCTGTTGTTAGCCAAGGATCAGGTTGATGCCGCTACTCGTCAAGTGCTGCAAGATAAGTATGATGCCTTGTGGGAAGACCTGGATAAAGAGGTGCGAAGTGCCTTAGACGGATGGGAAGCGAAACTTGCAGCTTACAAAGGGGAAGAGTATATCTTCAAAGTGCGCGAGAAAGAGATTCGCATTAAAACCCATACCGAAAGCCTTTCTCACCTGCAAATTCCTAAAGTAGCCCTGCCAAAGTACAAGGCATGGGGAGATATTACCCAGTGGATTTTTCAGGAGAATGTGCCGGGTGAATTTCCATTTACCGCAGGTGTATATCCATTTAAGCGAACTGGAGAAGACCCTACGCGGATGTTTGCGGGGGAAGGCGGGCCAGAACGGACCAATAAGCGCTTCCATTATGTGAGTTTGGATATGCCAGCTAAGCGCTTAAGTACGGCGTTTGATAGCGTGACTTTATATGGTCAAGATCCTGATCATCGGCCAGATATTTATGGGAAGATTGGAAATTCAGGGGTGAGTATTTGGAGTTTAGATGCCATGAAGAAACTCTATAGTGGTTTTGATTTGGCGAATCCAATGACTTCCGTAAGTATGACGATCAACGGTCCAGCTGCTACGATTATGGCATTTTTCCTAAACACTGCAATTGATCAGCAGTGTGAAAAATATATTCTTGAAAACGGTTTGGAGTCGGAAGTAAAGGCGAAGATTGCTGCGATCTTCCAAGCCAAAGGCTTGGAAGTGCCTACCTACAAAGGCGAACTGCCAGAAGGAAACGACGGGCTCGGACTTATGCTGCTTGGCGTAACGGGCGATCAAGTATTGCCAGCTGAAGTCTATAACGAGATCAAAGCCAAGACCATTTCCCAAGTGCGCGGAACCGTACAAGCCGACATCCTTAAAGAAGATCAAGCACAAAACACCTGTATCTTCAGTACGGATTTTTCACTCAAACTCATGGGCGATGTACAACAATATTTCATCGATGAAAACGTCCGGAATTTCTATTCGGTAAGTATTAGTGGTTACCATATTGCAGAGGCCGGAGCCAACCCGATCTCCCAATTGGCCTTTACACTCGCTAATGGCTTTACCTATGTAGAGTATTACCTCAGTCGGGGCATGCACATCGATTCATTTGCCCCCAACTTGTCCTTCTTCTTCAGCAATGGTATCGATCCAGAATATTCGGTAATTGGCCGTGTCGCTCGTCGTATTTGGGCTAAAGCCATGAAGCTAAAATATGGCGGAAATGCCCGTTCACAAAAGTTGAAGTACCACATTCAAACCAGCGGCCGGTCTTTACATGCTCAAGAAATTCAGTTCAACGATATTCGAACCACCCTTCAAGCATTGTATGCGATTTATGACAACTGTAATTCGTTACATACCAATGCCTACGATGAAGCCATTACTACTCCAACAGAGGAAAGTGTGCGTCGTGCTATGGCCATTCAGCTGATTATCAATAAGGAATTGGGCTTGGCCAAAAACGAAAACCCGAATCAAGGCAGTTTCATCATTGAGGAACTCACCGATTTAGTAGAAGAAGCGGTGTTGACTGAGTTTGATCGAATTACAGAACGTGGAGGCGTTTTAGGCGCTATGGAAACTATGTATCAACGCGGCAAAATCCAAGAAGAAAGTATGTATTACGAGTGGAAGAAGCATACGGGCGAATTGCCGTTGATCGGTGTAAATACCTTCCTCAGCGCAGAAGGATCGCCTACAAGTATTCCTAGAGAAGTTATTCGCTCTACCACTGAAGAGAAAGAAGACCAAATCACAGCATTGGCTAATTTAACAACACTTCACGGCTCAACTGGCCAAAAGCAATTGGCAGAACTTCAAGCATTAGCCCGACAAAACGGCAATCTCTTCGAAAAGTTGATGGAAGTGACCAAGTACTGCTCATTGGGTCAAATCACCAATGCATTATTTGAAGTTGGCGGGCAGTATAGAAGAAATATGTAAACGAAAAAACCTCTGATCTTGTAGGTTATTACCAAGATCAGAGGTTTGACTTACTACTAGAGGGGAATTGTAGGTTATCGTGTGACAATGGAAATATCCATGTCGAATTTGTCTTTGATTACTTTATTTGCGGTTAATTCTTTGAAAAAGTTGCCTGAGCCATATTTTATTCCAAAATCTGTTCGGTCAATTTTCGCAGAACCCTCAATAGACACGTTTTCCCCGTTGATTTTTATGTTTGCCGGAACAGCAATATTTTTGGTGATATCTTTTATGGTCATTGCGCCATTAATTACGTGACTAAAGCCATCGTCTCCTTCTTCTACCGAAGAAATTGTAAAGGATGCCGTGGGATATTTTGCTACAGCAAAGAAGTCGTCAGACTTCATGTGCTTTAAGAATTTGCCTTTGAAGTTTTTTATATCGTCATTGGTCATGGAGTTCATGTCTACGACGAACGAACCACCAGAGAGT
>JAHQVX010000042.1 GCA_019634125.1 Saprospiraceae bacterium | reverse complement strand
TTTAAACAAAGCCCAGACTCTAGAGAAACTGCTTCAATACATGGCGGAAGCGCATGCAAATCAGGCCGACATCATTGCTGTTGGTGAAACCTGGTTTAGCGGTTACCCCAGTTGGTTAGACTTTTGTCCGAACGTAGCCCTATGGGACCATGCACCGACCAAAGAAGCGTATTTACTGACGTATCAAAACGCACTCGCGCTTTCAGATCCAGAAGTGGAGCGTATTCGAAAAGCCTGCAAGGATTTCAATTTAGCTATGGTTTTGGGCATCAATGAACGCGTTGAGAATGGCCCTGGTAATGGCAGTTTGTACAATACGATTTTAACCTTTGGAAAAGACGGAGAACTATTAAATCATCATCGGAAGTTAGTGCCTACATACACAGAACGCCTGGTGCATGCACCAGGCGATGGCGCTGGACTCCACACCGTGCGCATCGATGACGTACAAGTTGGATCATTAATTTGCTGGGAACATTGGATGCCGCTCACGCGGCAAACCCTACACAATGAAGGTGAACACCTCCACTTCTGCCTCTGGCCTTGGGTGCATGAAAAACACCAAATTGCAACTCGACATTATGCCTTCGAAGGACGCTGCTATGTTGTGTCAATCGGCCAAATCATGACAGCCAGTGAAATCCCCGATTTCCTTGAACTGCCTGCATCGATTTCACCAGACCACTTGCTCCTGAAAGGAGGAAGTTGTGTCGTACAACCCAACGGTGATTACTTGCTGGAACCAGATTTTAAGACTAGAGGCATGTTACTCGTCGACATTCCGAATTTTGATGCCTGTACGAAAGAAAAGATGACTTTAGACACTTCAGGCCATTACCAACGCAATGATGTGTTCGAGTTGAAGGTCAACAAACAACGCAATTAACGCACAAAAACATCTAGTACAATCGGGAAATGATCGCTGTAGCCGCCCACATAATTAGGGCCGCGATAAGTACGAAATATGCGCTCTCCCGGATAGTTAGGATCGGCTTCGCGGAGATAGTCTGGTGCAAAAATTTGTAAGCTATTGTCGGCAATAAATAGTTTTCCTTCCTCATCGAGTAGGTTTCGGCTTACGATGAAGTGATCCAGCATATTCCACTGGTTTTGATACTTATAAGTTCCTTGTCCATTCCGATAGCGTTCGCTCATCAAATTGATGAGCGGTGCTGTGTTATTATTGAGTGCGCCCGCTTTCAAGCCATTGGCGACACTAACATCAAAGGGCGAATCGTTGAAGTCACCCATGAGAATAATATGGGCATTGGGCTGTTTCGCACGAATAGCATCGGTTTTTGCCCGCAGTGTTTCCGCTACGTGCATGCGTTTTGGTGCAGTTTCGGCCACCCCGCCCCGGCGGGATGGCCAGTGATTCACAGCGAAAAACACCGTGTCTTTGCCAAAGCTGCCTTTGACCATTAGGATATCCCGAGTTTCGTCTTCTACATCATCAGGAAATTCGATTCGACCAATTTGATAGTCAATATAATTGAACTGATCGGTATCGTAAAGGAAGGCGACATCAATTCCACGTTCATCTGGGGAATCTTCATGGATAATTGCATATTGGAACTTGCGTAGCGGTGAGTTGTTCAGGAGGTCTTCTAGAACTTTCCGATTTTCGACTTCTATGAGGCCAATAACGGCGGGGACTTTGTCCCCGGCTGCATTGACCAATACTTTACCAATGTCTTGAACCTTCTTCTCGTATCTAGCGCGTGTCCACCGATTAGCACCCATTGGCGTGAAGTCATCATCGAACTTATATGGCTCATCCCAAGTATCGAATAAATTCTCCACGTTATAAGAGACAATCCGATAACTATCCTTGTAGTTCAACGCTTCTGAATTCGAGCGAAACTGATCACAACGATCTACGAAACCAAATAGGAAAACAAAACACAACCAACGCATTAAACAAATTTATAATTATTGTTGTAAAAAGTGAATTCTAAAAGTCGTTATATTTAAGGAACCAAACTAATTATGGACAGTAAGATCACTATTTTAGGTCTTTGCCTGCTTCTTTTTTCATTCACGCGGTGCAGGACCTCAACAAAAAATTCTGACACTATAAACCCACCATTAATCACAACTGTAGGCAATCACCAAGCTTCGCTTGGTGAAGGGGCGCTTTGGGATGCCAACTTCCAACGATTCATCTGGATCGATATCTTAGGCAAAAAAGTACATCTCTATCAGCCTACCACGCAACAATCCATGACCTTTGACACCCCTAGCGACATTGGTACTGTGGTGCCTACTACAAATCCAGATCTGCTCTTAGTGGCATTGGCAGATGGCCTTTATACCTTGAATTTGGAAAGTGCTGAGGTCGAGCCTTGGCTCGACCTCGAAAAAGACCTAACTATCAATCGGTTTAACGATGGAAAATGCGACCCACAAGGACGATTTTGGGTCGGCTCCATGAACTACGAACAAAACCAAGCCTCCGGAAACCTTTATATGGTCAATGGCGATAAATCGTTCGAGAAAAAGCTCGACAACATTACCATCTCCAACGGCATAGTCTGGAATGAAGAACTTGGAAAAATGTATTACATCGACACGCCTACATTGAATCTCAGAGAATTCGATTACTCACCGGATGGCAGCATTTCGAATGAAAAAGTATTAAAAACATTTACCGCATCAGAAGGCTATCCAGACGGCATGACCATTGACAATAACGGGAACTTATGGGTGGGCATGTGGAATGGCAACAAAGTACTCTGCATCAATGGTCAAGATGGTTCAGTTCTAGACAGCATTTCAATGCCTGCACACAACGTGACCGCCTGTGCCTTTGGTGGACAAGACTTAGATACATTGTACATTACCACCGCCTCTATCGACATGAGTGATGAAGAAAAAGCCTTGTATCCGAAAGCGGGTTCGTTATTCAAAACTACCATTCCCGGCGTTACCGGCCGTAAGAGTAGTTCTTTTAAACTCCAAAAGTAATGCACTATATCATCTACGGAGTCAGCGGATGTGGGAAGTCTACAGTTGGCCAAATCTTAGCTCAAAGACGCTCCCTCACTTTTTTGGATGCAGACGACTTCCACCCACCTAGTAATGTAGACAAAATGACGGCTGGGATCCCGCTTACAGACGACGACCGCCTGCCTTGGTTACAAAACTTAGCTGCAGAATTAAAAAAACATGAGCAAGGCGTAGTATTGGCTTGCTCCGCCTTGAAGGAAAGCTACCGCAAGCTCCTTTCTTCCGGAAATCCGTCCATTCACTGGGTATTGCTTACGGGCTCTTATCAATTGATTGAGCATCGTTTAAAGACAAGAACAGCACATTTCTTTAATCCAGATTTGCTGCGCTCTCAATTCGAAACGCTAGAAATTCCAGAATACGGACAAGCCATTAACATTGATAAGTCACCGAAAGAAATCACAGACATCATACTTAAACATACTGCTCAAACGCCGACAAATATGAAAGAAAGCGCTATAGGTTTGGTTGGATTAGGTGTAATGGGCAGCAATCTTGCCCTGAACATCCATGATCAACACCATTCCATATCTGTTTATAATCGAATAGCCCCAGGTGAAGAAAAAGTTGTGCATGACTTTCTTCAAAAACACCCGTCTGATCGGCTGCAAGGTTTTACCTCAGTTCCAGACTTCGTGAACTCGCTTCAACCACCGAGAAAGATTATACTTATGATTCCGGCTGGTAAGGCCGTTGATGCCATGAAAGCTGAACTCTTGCCTTTTTTGAGTCCAAACGATATGGTTATTGATGCCGGAAACTCGCACTTCAAGGACACTGAACGAAGAATACAAGAATTAAAGACACTTCAAATTCACTGGGTAGGAATGGGGGTGTCTGGCGGTGAAAAAGGCGCACGTTTTGGTCCATCGATTATGCCTGGCTGTAGCCAAGAGGTTTATGATGAAATTGGTTCAATCTTAGAATCTATTGCCGCGAAATCCCCTATGGGAAAGCCGTGTTGTACTCGAGTTGGTGAAGAAGGAGCTGGTCATTTTGTAAAAATGATTCACAATGGCATTGAGTATGCAGAAATGGCTTTGATCGCTGAAATGTATAGCTTATTGAAGCTCCAACATACACATGCTGAGATCGCTGAGTACTTCCTACAAATGAATTCGGAAGCTAATGGCAGCTATTTACTAGAGATTTCGGCGAAAATCCTCCAGAAGAAAGAAGGCGAAGTCCACCTAATCGACTTGATACTTGACAAAGCCAAAAACAAAGGCACTGGAAGTTGGTCGGTGGTCGCTGCGTTGGAGTTAGGCCAACCCGCTAATATGATTGCCGAAGCATTGCAAAGCCGCTATCATTCTGCCTTCAAAGCTGAACGAATGGCTTTTAGTGCACACCACAAAAAACCGGGATTTGATTCGATGATTTCGTTGGACGAGATTAAACAAGCTTATTCAACTGCCCGATTAATCAATCATCATCAAGGTTTTCGGATTATTCGTGCAGCCTCTGAAGTCTACGGCTGGGATATCGACTTGAGCCAGTTGGCTTCGATTTGGATGAATGGCTGTATTATACGTTCCAAACTCATGCAGCAATGCATTGGAATTTTCGAAGCAGTTGATGAGCTGCTCAAAGATGCTACTACCTTTAGCGTGGCTCAGGCTGGAATTCCAGCGTTGGAAGGCATGGTGCAACTTGGAATAAGCAGCCAAACACCGTTACCGGTGTTTGGGGCTGCCCTACAATCCTTTTACTTCATGACTACGGCAAATTCCAATGCGAACATGATTCAAGCACAGCGCGATTTCTTCGGGGCGCACACCTATCAACGAATTGATGGAGACAGCACCTCTTTCTTTCACACGGAATGGGAAAGCCATGATTGAAACGACACTATTATTGGCCGTTCTGCTTGGAATTGCGGTTTTGTTCCTCCTCATCTTAGGCTTTAAGCTACCTGCATTTATTTCTTTACTCATCAGCAGTATTGTAGTAGGCATCACCGCTGGAATGGATCCAGCAAGCATCATCAATTCCATGACAAAGGGCATGGGTGGAACGCTGGGATTTGTGGCTGTTGTGGTTGGTTTAGGCGCCATGTTTGGGGCTATTCTCGAGAAGTCGGGTGGAGCCTATGCGTTAGCGAATGGGATTATTGAGCGCTTTGGCGTTGCCAAAGCGCCATGGGCATTGATGCTCATCGGCTTTATTATTGCTATTCCTGTCTTCTTTGATGTAGCCTTCATCATTATGATTCCCATGTTGTATTCGCTTCAAAAGAAATCTGGGAAATCCCTCTTGCTGTTTGCGATTCCGCTCTTAGCCAGCTTAGCTATTGCCCATGCATTTATTCCGCCCACTCCTGGGCCTATTGCGGTGGCTGATATTTTAAAAGCAGATTTAGGCATGATCATCCTTTTAGGAATTACAGTAGGCTTGCCTACGGCCATCATCTGCGGACCAATTTTTGGGAAGTGGATTGCTAATAAAATACATATCGAAGCGCCCTTCCAAGAAGAAACTGAACTCACTTATTCTAAACTTCCTGCTCTAAGCAGCATATTAGCAATTATAGCCACGCCCATTCTACTCATAGTTATTCAAACATTAATCAAGCAATCTCCGGCCGTTCAAGAGGAACTTCCAAGGTTGCTACTCCAACTATTTGAACTGATTGGGCATCCATTCATCGCCTTGATTATAGCAAACTTGTTAGCTTGGGTGGTGTTAGGGTTGGGTCAAGGCTTTTCTTCGAAAAGCCTTTTAAAACTGTCGAACAAATCCTTAGAAATGGCTGGAACGATTATCTTACTCACTGGAGCTGGTGGGGTGTTCAAGGAAATCCTCATCGACACAGGTGCTGGTGAAATGCTGGCCAATTTAGTGGTGGATGCTAAAATTGCACTTCTTCCCATCGCTTTTGCTACGGCCGTCTTGATTCGATTACTTCAGGGCAGTGCTACTGTTGCTATGATTACTGCAGCGGGCTTAGTAGCTCCCTTAGTCAGCCCAGAACTTTCGCCTTGGCAACTCTCACTAATCGTTTTGGCTGTAGCCAGTGGTGCCTCTACGACTTCGCATGTAAATGACAGTGGTTTTTGGCTGGTTGGTCAGTATTTAGGCTTGAACGAAACACAAACGTTGAGAAGTTGGACATTGATGACGGCCTTATTATCAGTGATTAGTTTTAGCCTGATTCTGGTCTTGTCGTTATTCATATAAAAAACCCATCCATAGCCAAGAAGGGCGCGAATTGGATGGGTTATATATATAAGTCTAATCCCCCGAGTAAACCTATACATGCAACATAAAAGTACAACATCTTGATTATTAATCCAAAACACATTGCTAACACCCTTGTTAGCAGTACTTACAAAATGCTATTCTTTCATTTTTAGTATGTTTAAAACACGATGTTAAAACGAATGAAACAAATTGGGCCGGGTGCCTTGGTAGCTGCTGCATTTATTGGTCCTGGCACGGTGACGTTATGTAGCTTAACCGGTTATCAATATGGCTATACCTTGCTATGGGCGATGTTATTTAGTATTATTACCACACTTGCCCTACAGGAGATGAGCGCTCGTTTGGGTGTTGTCAGTCAGAACGGATTAGGCGAAGCGATTCGAAGTATTTTTAAGCAGCCGATCGTTAAAGCCTTGGTTATTCTGCTCGTATTTTCTGCCATTGTGATTGGCAATGCGGCTTATGAAGCTGGAAATATTAGCGGCGCCGTATTGGGACTAGAGCAATTAGCGCCAAGACTATCATCGAGGTTGATTGCAGTACTACTAGGTTTTCTGGCATTTGTTTTATTGTTATCAGGAAAATACAAGCTCATTGAGCGCTTATTAATTGGCTTGGTTTTGTTGATGAGTGTTGTCTTTTTGTTGACCGCTATTTTAACCCAGCCGAACTTTAAAGAAGTTATTGCCGGGCTTTTCCAGCCGCAAGTCGAAAAAGGAGGATGGCTATTCGTAATTGGGTTAATCGGGACTACAGTAGTGCCGTACAATTTGTTTTTGCATGCTTCTGCAGTGAGTGAGCGCTGGAAGCGGGTGGAAGATCTGCCTCAAGTTCGTTTCGATACCATCTTCTCCATTCTACTAGGGGGAATCATTTCGATGTGCATTATCGTATCCGCTGCCGCCGTTGGCGGCAGCGCAGGCCCAATCAACAACGCAGCCGACTTAGCACAAAGTCTAGAACTTTCATTAGGCAGTGCTGCAGCTTCGTTCATGGCGATTGGCCTGTTCGCAGCAGGATTAACCAGTGCCATTACTGCGCCATTAGCAGCAGCATTTGCAGCTCGTGGCATCTTCGGATGGAAGAAATCGATGACCGACACTAAATTTAGACTGGTCTGGATGGCCGTACTACTTATTGGTGTCGTGGTGGCATCACTAGGCTTGAAACCCATTCTTGTTATCCAATTTGCGCAAGTCGCCAACGGACTTATCCTTCCTTTCATCACCATTTTACTCATGTACATCATGAATCAAGGATCGATCATGGGGCTGTATCGAAATGAAAATTGGCAAAACTTCTTAGCGGGACTCATCCTTATTGCCACACTGTTTATTAGTGGTCGAACCTTGATAAACGTCTTCTAAAATGATGTAACTTGTAGGAGATGAATTGCATCGACATCAATTGTGATTTAGGGGAGAATTACCAAGATATGATTCGAACCAACGACGAAGCCCTAATGCCTTGGGTATCGTCATGTAATATTGCTTGTGGCTTTCATGGTGGCGATCCGCTTACGATGGTCAATGCTTTGGCATTAGCTCGGAAATACGATGTAAAAGTAGGCGCACATCCCTCCTATCCCGACCGAAAGAATTTCGGGCGGGTGAAAATGGATTTGGAAGAAGAAGTACTCTGCAACTATGTGATTCACCAACTGAATACCTTGTCGGAAGTCGCTGCATCTTCTGGTCTGGAGCTACATCATGTAAAACCCCATGGTGCGTTATACAACGCCGCTTTTGACGATGCGCTCGTTGCTCGGGCAATTGTTGATGCAGTGTTAGAAGTAGATGCCAGGTTAGCCCTGTATTGCCAGCCGAACTCTGAACTCGAGCGCATAGGAAAGTCGGTTGGAATAGACACCAAAGCCGAAGGCTTTGGTGACCGTTCCTACCAAGCCAATGGCCGACTCACCCCAAGATCCGAAACCAACGCCATTTGGCACCAACCCGAACAAGTCAACCAACAAGTTCTCCAAATGGTGAATGAGAAATCAGTCGAAGCACTTGATGGACACATTATTCCGATGGATGTAGCTACCATTTGCATTCATGGCGACCACAAAAATTCGGTGAATATTCTTCAAGAATTAGATGCCTTTTTAAAGGCGAACAACATCAAAAAAGGCTTCCAATGATTCGGCGGGAAGACGTGGTGGTTCGCCCTTTCGGAGAAAGGGCGCTACTCATCGAAACGCCCCCAATCATCCATCCAGAAACCCATCAATGGATTTCGGACTTAAATCGATGGATACATCAACAAAGCCTGCCAGGAATTATAGAGACTATTCCAGCGTATGCATCGCTCATGCTGCTTTTCGAACCGCATAAGATGGTTCATACTACACTACAAACAATCATTACTGATTACTTGGATAAAAATGAAGTAGAGGAATGGATTCCGGCGGCTCCAACAGTGGAAATCCCTATTTGTTATGATCCAGAATTTGCCCTCGACCAACAAATCCTAATAGAACATACTGGATTAGATTGGCCAGCTATCATCGCTATTCATAGTCAACACACCTATAAAATCTACCAACTTGGCTTTTTACCTGGCTTTCCATTCTTGGGTGAATTAGATCCTCGAATTCACTGCCCTAGAAAGGCAACTCCAGCTCTACATGTCCCAAAAGGAAGCGTTGGAATTGGAGGGCAGCAAACCGGTATTTATTCCCTCAAATCGCCTGGGGGCTGGAATATTATTGGTCGTTGCCCAATCGAGCTTTTTCGGCCAGAACATGAACGTCCGTTTTTCCTCGAACAAGGGATGAACATTTCGTTCAAACCGATAGAAATGAGCGAATTTCTTGAACTCCAGAATTCTTTTCATGATCGCTAAGGTTCTACAATCGGGAATTACCACTACGATTCAAGATGGTGGACGAATCGGATATCGGGCGCAAGGCATGCCTCAAAGTGGCGCTGTAGATGCGGTATCCTTTCAACTCGCCAATTGGCTGGTGGGTAATCGTCTTTCTGCGGCTGTCCTGGAAATCCCCATGGGCAACTTAGAATTGATCTTCCAGGAAGCTTGCCAAATTGGGTTTACTGGTGGCATCGGTGAACTTCTTGTGAATGATACTTACACCGACTTCAATCGGACCATTACCATTGTACCCGGCGATCGCGTACAACTTGGCGCTTTACACACAGGGAACTACGCCTATTTAAGTATTTCAGGGGGTTGGGCTGGACATGAATTTCTGAGCAGTGTATCTACTCACCTGGCGTCAGGAGTTGGTGGATTGAAGCGAAAGCTGGAAGCAGGCGATGAATTAGAAGTCAGTAGTGGACAACGTTCGCTCATTCCCGAGCGAAAGGTTCCTGAGCATTTACAAGTAAAAATCGACCTAGAACGCCCGATTCGTTTTATTGCCGGGCCAGAATTTGATAGGTTATCGAGCAATGCGCAACGCGCATTGATCCAAGATAACTTCCATATTTCAAGCCAATCTAATCGAATGGGAATCCGCTTAACAAGTCATGAAGGTCTTATTCTTCGACCGCAAAAAGCAATGATCTCTTGTCCTGTAACACTCGGAACAATTCAATTGCCGCCGAACGGACAACCGATTATCCTATTAAACGATAGCCAAAGCATTGGAGGCTATGCCCGAATTGGGAAAATTATCGATGTAGACTTAGGCTACCTCGTGCAGCAACCTGCAGGAACAGCGATCTCTTTGAAAGAGACAACACTAGAAAACGCCCTTCGATTGTTGAAACATCAACAAGCGAAACTCGATAGCTTTGTTAGCGTTTAGATATTCAACGGCATTCCGGCCCAAGCATCCAAAGCAGCTTCTTTCATCGCTTCAGCGAATGTTGGGTGGGCATGACTCATTCTTCCAATATCTTCAGCTGTAGCTCTATACTCCATGGCGACTACGGCTTCAGCAATTAAATCGGCAATTCTTGGACCAAGCATGTGCACGCCTAATATTTCATCGGTTTCTTTATCGGCAATTACCTTCACGAAGCCTTCGGTATCCATACTGGCGCGGGCTCTTCCACTGGCTTTGAATGGAAATTTCCCGACTTTGTATTCGCGGCCCATTTCTTTAAGCTCTTCCTCTAGGTAACCAACTCCTGCTCCTTCTGGCCAAGTGTAGACCACACCAGGGATAAGTCGATAGTTAATATGTGGTTTTTGTCCGGCGATAAACTCCGCTACACATACGCCTTCTTCTTCTGCCTTGTGCGCCAACATTGCTCCTTTGATCACGTCTCCAATGGCATAAACACCTGGAACAGCTGTTTGAAAGTGCTCATCTACGGGAATTCGTCCGCGTTCATCCGTTGATACTCCTATATGCTCCAATCCAAGTCCTTCGGTATATGGTCTTCGCCCAACAGCAACTAAGCAGTATTCAGCTTTAAACTCTACACTTTCTCCTTTCTTATTCTCAGCAGTTACTGTAGTAGATCGAGTAGTCGTGCTTACAGCAGTGACTTTATGGCTGAGTTGGAAGTCGATTTTTAAATTCTTTTTCATGGAGCGCATCAATTCCTTGGCAATGTCTTTATCCATGCCTGGAACGATTCGATCTAAGTATTCTACGATGGTCACCTTTGTACCTAAGCGTGCATAGACAGACCCTAACTCACAACCGATAATTCCAGCACCAATAATGGTCATGGATTTCGGCAGCTTTTGGAGCTCTAAAGCCTCTGTAGAGGTGATGACTCGTTTCTTGTCAATCTTAATGAAGGGAAGCGTAGATGGCTTAGAACCTGTAGCTATAATGACTTTATCGGTTTGAATGGTTTGTTCTTTTTCGCCGCTTACAAGGATGGTGTTTTTGTCTTTAAACGAGCCCATTCCAGTGAAGACATCAATTTTATTCTTCTTCATGAGGTATTCCACTCCACCTGTAGTTACGCCAACGACTTCACTTTTCCGCTTAATCATTTGGGGAAAGTCGAGTTCTAGTTTACCTACTCCAATACCATGTTCGGAGAACGTGTGTTGCGCATTAAAGTAATGCTCAGAACTATCGAGTAATGCTTTGGAAGGAATACAGCCCACATTCAGGCAAGTTCCACCGAGCGTATTATATTTTTCGACGATGGCCACTTTCATGCCTAATTGCGCACATCTTACCGCAGCAATATAGCCACCAGGCCCTGATCCAATGACAGTTATGTCGTATTTCATCTTTAGATTTTTAGAAGTTAGGTTTTGACTAAAGTCCTAATACCAATTTTACTGGGTCAGCGCCGAGAAGCAGCTGCTCAGGGTTTTGTAGTTGATTTTTCACTTCAACTAGGAAGCCAACAGATTCTTTTCCATCGATAATTCGGTGATCGTAGCTCAGTGCCAAATACATCATCGGTTTTACGACAACTTGTCCGTCAATCACCACTGGTCGCTCTTCAATTCGGTGCATACCTAGGATAGCACTTTGCGGGGCGTTAATGATGGGTGTGCTCATAAGAGAGCCAAACACCCCACCGTTAGTAATTGTGAATGTTCCTCCGGTCATTTCTTCCAAGCTCAGATTACCATCTCGTCCTTTCTTAGCCAGCTCACGGACTTTACCTTCGAGGCCAGCCATAGACAGGCTTTCGGCATTTCGTATTACCGGCACAACGAGTCCTTTCGGTGTACTTACGGCAATAGAAACATCTGCGAAATTGTTGGTAATCATATCATCGCCGTCGATGTATGCGTTCACCGCTGGGTATTTCATCAAGGCGTTGGCACATGCTTTAATAAAGAAGCTCATAAAGCCGAGTCGAATGCCGTGTTTCTCTTCAAATACTTTTTTGTATTGGTTTCGAATGGCCATGACTTTGCTCATATCGACATCGTTAAATGTGGTGAGCATTGCGGTTTCATTTTTCACAGCGACGAGTCGACGGCTAATGGTTCGGCGCATTCTACTCATTTTCTTTCTGCTTTGCTCGCGGCTTCCGCCGCTCGCTTCCACGGCTGCTACTACTTGGTCTGCCGGTGCAGTACCTCCGTCGCGTAGAAATGCCAACACGTCTTGTTTGGTAATGCGACCATCTGGCCCTGACCCGCTGATTTGAGTGGGAGCAATGTTATTCTCGGCCATAGCTTTAGCTGCGGCTGGAGATGGGTGTCCAGTGGCGTGGCTTTTTGTCGCGGGTGCTGGTTGTGGTGTAGGAGTTGGTGCGGGCGCGGGTGTTGGTGCGGGCTGCGCAGCAGGAGCAGGGGTTGCGGCACTTGGAGCAGGCGCGGAAGCGCCTGCGAAGCCCGTATCGATCGTACAAACCAAGTCGCCAACCTTTAGGTCTTCCCCTTCCGAAGCAATAATTTTCAATTTCCCAGCAAATGGAGATGGGAATTCTAAGGTCGCCTTATCCGAGTCAAATTCGGCAATCTCTTCATCCAAGGCAACGATATCGCCATCTTCTTTTAACCAGGCTACGAGAGTGACTTCGTTGATACTCTCACCAATCTCTGGTACACGAATTTCTTCTACTTTACCAGGCTTGCCTGAACTAACAGGCTCAGCCTTAACTGGAGTAGGATCTGCTTTTGCTACAGGAGTCGGTTCAGGACTAGGTGTGGTGGCTGGTGTAGCGGTGGCTGCAGGCTTGGCTGCAGCAGTATCAATTTTACATACCAAATCGCCCACTTGAAGGTCACTACCCTCTTCGGCTATGATGTGTAAAATTCCAGCATTTGGAGAAGGAAACTCTAACGTGGCTTTATCACTCTCAAACTCTGCAATTTCTTCATCCATTTCTACATAATCTCCATCACTTTTCAACCATTGTGAAAGCGTGACTTCTGTAACCGATTCCCCGATTTCTGGAACTCGAATTTCAACTATTGACATTCTATATTATTTCGTAGTTAATTTTTTATTTAAATGCGCGGTCAACAATATCTTTTTGTTGGGCCTCATGTACTTTTTTATAACCGGTAGCTGGTGATGCACTTGCCTTGCGGCTGATCCCCGTCCAATCCACCTTTCGATAGCAACTCAACATATATGTCCAAGCGCCCATATTAGCTGGTTCTTCTTGCACCCAATACGGTTTGGCATTGGAATACTTCTTAAAAATGGCATCCATACCATCAAAATATAGTGGATATAATTGCTCTAAGCGGACAATAGCCACATCTGATCTGTTTTCTGCTTCTTGACGCTCTAAGAGGTCGTAATAAATTTTACCAGAGCAGAATAAGATGCGCTTTACTTTTTTAGGGGCTTTTGAAGCGATTGGATCGTCTAGAATCTCTTGGAAATTCCCTTTGGTAATTTCCGAAATAGGAGAGATCACTTTGGGATGTCGCAACAACGATTTCGGCGACATGACGATCAAAGGTTTTCTGAAGTTTCGTTTTTGTTGTCGACGAATGGCATGAAAGAAATTGGCTGGTGTTGTAATATTTACCACACTCCAATTGTACTCCGCACTATTCTGTAGAAAGCGCTCTAAGCGGGCACTGGAATGCTCTGGGCCTTGCCCTTCGTAGCCATGTGGAAGCAATAAAACAAGGCCGCTCATTCGTTGCCATTTACTTTCACCCGCACTTAAGAACTGATCGATAATAGTTTGTGCACCATTCACAAAATCTCCAAACTGGCCTTCCCAAATCACGAGAGACGACGGTGAAGCTAACGAATAGCCATATTCAAAGCCCATAACAGCAAACTCCGATAAGAACGAGTTGAAGATCATAAAGCGGGTTTCTTCGCCTCCAACTTTATTCAGTCGATTATGACCTTGTGCTGTATTCTCATCGAATAATACCGAGTGCCGGTGTGAGAACGTACCTCGTTTCACATCTTGCCCACTAATACGCACATGATTGCCTTCTGCAAGAATAGAGCTGTAGGCTAATAATTCCCCAGCTGCCCAATCAATTTTCTTATCTTCTTGAATGAGTTTTCGTTGATTCGCTAATAGCTTATTCACTTTTCGTAGTGGTGTAAAGCCATCTGGAATTTCGAGGATAATATCCGAAATCTCTTTGACACGCTTGGCAGAAATTCCCGTTTTCGGGGAAGGGAATGCGTCCTCAGTTCGAACATTTTTTTGAAGCCTTCGCCATTCTAGTTCGGGAGATTGATATTGATATGGAAGTGGTTTTTCCTTGACCAAATCGAGGCGATCTTGAAGCATGGCCCAAAACTCTTTTTCCATACTTTCTGCCAGTTGGACATCTATCTCTCCTCCTGTCGTCAGCTTTTTAACATAGATTTCTCTAGGATCTGGATGGTCTTTAATTCGCTTATACATCTGCGGCTGGGTATACTTCGGATCATCGCCCTCGTTATGGCCATGTTTCCGATAACAGACCATATCGATAAATACGTCTTTATTAAATTTCTGGCGATATTCTGCAGCCATTTGAGCCACAAAAACCACACTTTCCACATCGTCACCATTTACATGAAAAACAGGTGCTTTGACCAGTGCTGCAACACCTGTTGAATAGGTAGAAGTTCGAGCATCATCGAAATTGGTGGTGAATCCAATTTGATTATTGATCACATAATGGATGGTACCACCTGTGTAATAGCCTGGCAGACCACCCATTTGCACGGTTTCATAGACTACGCCTTGTCCAGCAACAGCGGCATCGCCATGAATGAGAATGGGAAGAATTTTATCGTAATTCGATTCATAGAGCACGTCTGCCTTAGCTCTAGAAAAGCCTTCTACAACGGGATTCACACATTCTAAGTGGGATGGATTCGGGACGAGTTTTAAATAAACGGTTTTACCAGAAGGGGTATCGAGTTGTGAGGAGTACCCTAAGTGGTATTTCACATCGCCGTCTCCCATAGTGAGATCGGGATCGGCTTGACCTTCGAATTCATTGAATATATGTTCATAGGTTTTCCCCATGACATTAGTCAATACATTTAACCGTCCACGGTGTGCCATTCCAATAATCACTTCTTCTACACCTAGCTCAGCACTTTTAGTAATGATGCTATCAATAGCTGGAATGGTGCTTTCGCCACCTTCTAAAGAAAAGCGTTTTTGGCCAACATATTTTTTATTGAGGAAGTTTTCAAAAACCGCAGTTTCATTGAGTTTGGTAAGGATCCGTTTTTTCTCATCGAGGGAAAAGTTGATTCGATTGGGATCTTCGAATTTTTGTTGAATCCATCTTAATTCTTCTGGGCTTTCGATGTAGGTATATTCAATTCCGATTTTACCGACGTAGATAAGGTTGAGTTGATCGATAATTTCTTGGAGACTGCCATTGGCTTTGCCAATGGCACTACCGATTTGAAAACGCTTAGTGAGGTCACTATTGCTCAATCCAAAGTCTTGCAACGAAAGATGTGGTTTTCGATCTTTACGTTGGCGAATCGGATTGGTATCGGAGAGTAAGTGTGCCTTTTTTCTGTAATCCTCGATGAGGGCGTACACTTTAAACTCATCGGCAGACCATCCTGAAGTTGGAGCTGTTTTGCCATTGGTGGCAACAGGCTCATCGAAAGAAGCGCTGGCAAATTCAAATCCTTCGAAGAAGGATTTCCATTGCGGCTCTACTAAATTTTTGTCTTTTTTAAAGTCTTCGTAAAGGCCCTCGATAAAGTTCGGATGGGCATTTGCGATATAAGAAAACTGATCCATTCAGCGATTAATTTGTAGTCTCAGAAGACAACAAAAGTAGCATTATTGGAACAAATCTATCTTCTTGTGAAATAGAAAAACGATACATAGTAGACCAAAAAGTCTAACTACTCTATTTAACCGTAAAAGGAAGTGTGTATCTACCCTCTGTTGTTACTAGTCGCAGGAAGTAGTTTCCAGGCACTAATTCAGAAATTTCTATTTGGTTGCCCTCCAATCTCCCACGAAGTACAGTTTGACCTATAGTGTTATAAATTTCATAATCGGTTCGCTTTGAGGCTACAGACTTCCCTATTGTTAATTGAATAAAACCACTAACAGGGTTAAAGAGTAATCTCACTTCTTCTTGGCTTGGTAAAAAGACATACTCAATGGTTGAATACTCTTGTGACCCATCAAAATCAACCTGTCTGAGTCGGTAGTAATTATCCCCTTGATTCAGCAAAGGATCAATAAATGAATAGCTTGAAGCCTGGTCGGTTGTACCATTTCCTTCCACACGGCCGATCACTTGAAACTGAGATCCTTCTTTAGAGCGTTGTACTTCAAAAAAGTCATTATTTAGTTCACTGGCGGTTTCCCAAGCGAGCACAGCTCTTCCATTTTCTAAGTCGACTGAGAAGTTGGTCAGTTCAACTGGGAGTAAATCACAGTTTACAGCTTGCACGTTCGACAAATTATCGGTGTAATCACACTCTCCAATATTGGTTGTGGGCTGCATCAATGGCAATGTTCCTGTTCCGTTATCATTGGCCACTGCATAGAGATTGAAGAGAGAAGTGGCACTGTTAACAGTTGTTGTTAGCGTTTCAGAATTCCCTGCTGGGAGGTTTATAGTAGTGACTTCTGTTCCTAAATAAGTAGCTCCGGGGTTAAACGGATTTCCATCATAAAAGGAAACGGGCGTTCCAGCGGGAAGCAGCAGCGAAGCTGCTGCTTTGTTGGTGACTACAAACTCGATGGTATAATCGTCGGTTAGAGCACAATCTGCCCCAGTAACAGTACTTATAGAAACTTCAGCATCTGGAGCCGCGAATAATGGATTGCCATCATAAGTCGCATAAGTTGCTTGCGCTAGAAATGTATTGATTAGCCCAGAAGCCACCAAAGAATGGTCTTGCCACTCTGTATCAAAAGTCATGTCGTCATTAATTTGTGTATTGTGATATGTGTGCTGGTTCCAAACAGGTCGTGATTGCACCCACGGTTGATCGGAAGAGTTGAATACAACTATATCGCCATTATTTCCATTACAGGCACAAATGATCTCTGTTTGCCCATCTTGGTTCACATCTGCCACCACCGGATAATCCAGTCTGGTAGCAGATGTACAGCCCAACTGGGAAATTACATTTCCGTTTGTACCATTCAAAATATAGAGATTAAGCTCATCGCGGTATACTACTTCGTTGACTCCATCTGCTTCAAAATCAAACACTGTACTTCCTGTTTTCTGTGAACCATCTTGAGTAGCTAAATCCCACAATAATGTCATGTCATTATCAATAACGACATAAATATCTTCACCAGCAGTCCCAATTTCGAGGCTACCATCCCCATCAAAATCGG
>JAHQVX010000041.1 GCA_019634125.1 Saprospiraceae bacterium | reverse complement strand
CCGAGTTCTTCCCCGATTTTATTCAGGGTTTTTCTACGAACAATTTTAGATCGAAGTACGGTTAACTCCCCTTCTTTAAAGGTGGGAAACTTCCGAAAAATATAATGGGATACAATCGACTGAAGGACGGAATCACCTAAGAATTCAAGTCGCTCATTATTCGTGGTGGTGGAGACAGAACGATGGATAAAGGCTTCTTTATACAAGTCTTTTCTCTTGATAGTAAAACCTAATATATCTTCCAGAGCGCTAGTGAATCCAAGCGCTTTCTTTATTTTGTAAATAAAGCGGTAGTAGCTAGATATAAAAAAATACCTCAACGTTAATATTTCCTTACGATCAGTGATGCATTATGCCCACCGAACCCAAAAGTATTACTTAGTGCAGCTTTAACGCTGCGTTTTTGTGCTTTATTGAATGTAAGATTGAGTTTTTCGTCAATATTCGGATCATCGGTGAAGTGATTGATTGTTGGCGGTACGATATCTTCTTGTACCGATTTGACAATGGCTAGGGCTTCGATAGCTCCTGCCGCACCGAGTAAGTGCCCGGTCATTGATTTTGTAGAGGAGATGTTCAAATTATACGCACTTTCGCCGAATACAGCTTTAATCGCTTTGATTTCTGCAATATCGCCGAGTGGTGTCGAAGTACCGTGAACATTAATATAGTCGATGTCTTCCGGTTGCATCTTGGCTTCCTTTAGCGCCATGAGCATAACATTTTTAGCGCCGAGCCCTTCAGGGTGAGGCGCTGTGATATGGTGGGCATCTGCGGTGAGTCCTGTACCTACGATTTCAGCATAAATTTTTGCCCCACGAGCTTGTGCATGTTCTAAGCTTTCGAGGATCAGTCCTGCAGCGCCTTCGCCAAGCACAAAACCATCACGTTCAGCGTCGAACGGCCGCGAGGCAGTCTTAGGTGAGTCGTTTCGCTCACTCAAGGCTTTCATGGCGTTAAAACCACCGATACCAGGAACAGAAACAGCAGCTTCTGAGCCACCAGTAACCATAACATCTGCTTTACCGAGCCGGATTTGATCGAAGGCCATGCTAATCGCATGGGTACTCGATGCACATGCACTTACCGTAGCCAGGTTAGGGCCACGGAAACCATGCCGCATACTTATCATTCCGGCAGCAATATCAGGAATCATTTTCGGGATAAAGAACGGGTTAAATCTCGGCGTTCCGTCGCCATTTGCGAAGTTCATGACTTCGTTATGGAACGTAATAAGGCCGCCGATACCGGCGGCCCATATTACTCCAACCCGATCTGGGTCAATATCCTCTAAACTCGCATCTTTAATGGCTTCATCCGCAGCAACAACAGCGTACTGAGCATAAGGATCCATTCGACGTACTTCGCGCTTCTCAATAAAATCTGTAGGTACAAAATCCTTGACCTCACACGCAAATTGCGTTTTGAATTTTGAAGCGTCAAAATGTGTAATTGGCCCCGCGCCACTTTCCCCGCTGCATAAGTTCTTCCAGAATTCTTCTGCAGTATTGCCAATAGGTGTTAATGCACCAATTCCAGTTACAACTACTCTGGGTAAAGCCATAAAGAAGAGTTTATTTTGCGTTTTCTTCAACGTATGCTACAGCTTCTCCCACTGTAGTGATACCTTCTGCTTGCTCATCTGGAATAGAAATGTTAAACTCTTTCTCTAATTCCATGATCAATTCAACAGTATCTAGTGAATCAGCTCCTAAATCATTCGTAAAGCTCGCCTCAGGAGTTACTTCTCCTTCGTCTACGCCTAATTTCTCAACGATGATTTCTTTTACTTTAGCTTCAATGTCGGCTCTAGTTAATTCTGCCATTTTAATTGTTTAGTTTTTGTAAAATCCCTGCAAAGGTAAATTATTTTAAAAATTCTTATTAACATTCGCAGGTTCAATCTTTGATTGTAATTTTCACCAACAAAACAGACATTTCCCTAAAAAGTTCCCATTCGTGAAAACGTTTAAACTTAAACTTGAAGATACACACGAACAAATTGCCTTTGCACTGGTCTGTGCAGAGAAAGAATATCGTATCTGCTGGGAAATAAATACCATACTACAACTTCAATTGGAACGGGTAAAGGACCATGAAATCAAGAACAAACAAGGAGAAAAAAGTCAGTTTTCATTATTCAAATATATCAACGAGGATGATCTACTCGATTATTTTCTACTTCGAAACAAAACTGGAGGAAATATATTGATCCCCGAGTTTAAACTCGCCGATTATATCCTTATTATTGAGGGAGAAATTTGGCAAGTTGATGTGGACAAATTGAAAAATGAGCTGCTAACCATTAATAGCATTCAAACTGTTTTGACCATTAATAGCAATCAACTCAAATCCAAGCAAAATTTAATTATAGATGCTTAACACTTACAAGAAAAAAACTAAAATCGTGGTCACTTTAGGCCCTGCTTCGCGCTCTTTTGAAACAATGATCGACCTTGTTCGCGCAGGTGCCAATGTATTTCGGCTCAATTTTTCACACGGTTCGCATTCCGATCACAAAGAAAGTATAGATAACATCCTGCGGTTCAAGAATGAATTGCATATCACGCCCAGCATTCTGGCCGAC
This sequence comes from Saprospiraceae bacterium, assembly GCA_019634125.1. GTDB lineage: Bacteria > Bacteroidota > Bacteroidia > Chitinophagales > JAHQVX01 > JAHQVX01. The sequence continues at coordinate 16,033 of JAHQVX010000041.1, read as the reverse complement.
TTGCAAGGTCCGAAGATTCGATTGGGTGAGAATTTAAATGAAGAAGGAGAAGATGGTATTGAAGTGGCCGAAAATGAAATTGTCACCTTTACCACCAACGCGAATTTGGCAAAACCGCTTGAAAAGATATTCGAAATCCGCCTAGAAACCTTTGCGAACGATGTTACTCCTGGTGAAAAGATTTTGATCGATGATGGGAAGATGGAATTTCGAGTAGTAGAAACCGATGGCAAAGAGAATGTCAAGTTAAAGGCCTTGAACGGTGGACTGGTGAAATCGAAAAAAGGGGTAAATCTCCCTGAAACAAAGTTGTCAGTTCCTTCATTGACTAAAAAAGACCGAGAAGATTTAGAGTTCATCATGACGCAGCCCGTAGATTGGCTGGCGCTTTCTTTTGTTCGTAGTGCGCAGGATATTATTGAATTGCGTGAAATTCTAGATGCCAACAACAACAAGATGCGCATTATTGCCAAGATTGAGAAACCCGAGGCGATTGATGACATTGATGCAATTATTGCTGCGACAGATGGCGTCATGGTCGCTCGAGGTGATTTGGGCGTAGAAGTTCCTTTTGAAAAGGTACCGATCATGCAGAAGGAAATCGTGAAGAAGTGTATTCAACTTGGCAAACCCGTCATTATAGCTACGCAAGTGATGGAGAGCATGATCGAAAATCCGAAGCCCACTCGGGCAGAGATTACCGACGTGTCGAATGTGGTATTAGAAGGTGCTGATGCGGTGATGTTATCTGGCGAAACTTCAGTAGGCAAGCATCCGGTACGTGTTGTTCAAACCATTGCAAAAACGGTTTTGGAGCTGGAAAAAACAAATACGATTTACAATAAAAACTTGTTGCCAAATAAGAGTTCCGATACGTTTCTGGCCGATGCTATTTGCTACAATGCCGCAAAAACAGCCATTGACTTAGATGCCAAGGCGATTGTCGCTATGACGAAGTCGGGCTTTACGGCACGAATGATAGCGAGTTATCGTCCTCAGGCAGATATTTATGCGTTTACGGACGATGAAAACAAGCTCAGCCAGCTGAGCTTGTTATGGGGCGTTCAAGCTTTCTATTACGATGGAAAAAGCGCCACTGACGAAGCCCTACCAGAAATCAATAATATTCTAAAGATTAAAGGACTGCTTGAACGCGGCGATGTAGTCATCAATACCGCAAGTATGCCCCTCCACTCCGAAGGAAGAACCAACATGCTTAAAGTGAGTATTGTGGAGTAATCCAACGGACTTACATTCTTAATAAAAACTACATGTCAATTAACACAAAACTTTTGGCAAAAATCTGCGAATCGCCTGGCGCTCCTGGCCATGAAGAACGCATTCGCCAACTCATCAAAAAAGAAGTAGCGAAGTATGTAGATGAAGTCTTCATCGATAATATTGGCAACCTCGTTACAATAAAAAAAGGCAAGTCTTCTGATAAAAAAGTCATGATTGCCGCTCATATGGACGAGATCGGCTTCATGGTAAAGCATATTGACGATAATGGCTTTGTTCGCTTTCAAACCTTGGGTGGATTCGATCCGAAAACCCACACTGCCCAACGGGTTATTATTCACGGAAAGAAAGATGTGGTAGGTGTAATGGCTTCAAAACCCATTCATATCATGAGCCCAGAAGAACGCCAAAAAATGCCTAAGAATACCGATTACTACATCGATTTAGGCATGGATAAAAAAGCCGTTGAAAAGCTGATTGAAGTCGGCGATCCCATTACACGCGAACGTGCACTCATTGAAATGGGCGACTGTGTGAATGCAAAGTCTATAGACAATCGTGTTTCGGTCTTTATTTTGATTGAAGCATTGAAACAGCTTAAAGCTCCTGCTTTTGATGTATATGGTGTGTTTACTGTACAGGAAGAAGTCGGCCTCCGTGGTGCGGATGTGGCTGCTCAACACATTAACCCTGACTTTGGAATTGCCTTGGATACAACCATTGCTTTCGACCTTCCAGGCGCTCGTCCCGATGAAATGGTCACTAAGCTGGGCGAAGGAACAGCCATTAAAATCATGGATGCGCGTGCCATTTGCGACCCAAGAATGATTCGATTTATGAAACGAATGGCCAAGAAACATACAATCAAGTGGCAACCTGAATTACTCAGTGCTGGTGGCACCGACACAGCTAGTGTGCAACGTGGTGGAGATTTTGGTTCGATCGCAGGAGCTATTTCTATTCCTACTCGACACCTACACCAAGTTATTGAAATGGCTAACAAAGCTGATATTTCTGCTTCCATTGACTTGCTCGTTGCTTGTTTAAATGAAATTGATTCGGAAGACTGGACGAAGTTTTAGACCTGGCGTGTAACTTTAGTTCATGAATTGGACTGAAGTCAATAACACACTTACTAAAGAATTTAAATTCAACGATTTTCAGGAGGCTTTTGCCTTTATGACTCGCGTAGCTTTCTTGGCCGAACAACAAGGGCACCACCCCAATTGGAGTAACGTGTACAATACGGTTCGTATAGAACTGACTACGCACGATGCGGGAAATGTGGTCACTCAAAAAGACCATGCACTAGCTAAAGCGATCGATGCCATTTCTGCATGAAAAAAGTAGCTGTTTTTTGGTTTCGTAGAGACCTGCGCCTGCACGATAATCACGGCCTTAGTGAAGCATTGAAAGGAGAATATCCCGTCTTGCCTATATTCATTTTTGATCCAAAGATCTTGGATAAATTGGAAGATAAAGACGATGCACGTGTTCAATTCATCCACGAATTACTTCAAAAAATCCAAGCTCAACTTCAACCACTAGGTAAAGGTTTAAAGGTGTTGCATAACAACCCAGAAGAAGCTTTTGAAGTCCTCGCCTCAGAATTCGATATTCAGGCTATTTATACGAATAGAGATTATGAGCCCTATGCGTTAGAACGCGACCAAGCGATTCGACAGTGGTTAGAAGCCAAAGGTGGGACGTTTCATACGTTTAAAGATCATGTGCTGTTTGAGCAAAACGAAGTCACCAAAGCTGATGGGAATCCCTATGTCGTCTTTACGCCTTATTCAAGGAAGTGGAAAGCTCAAGTAGATGCAACTACATTCCAAAAATACGATTCGAAGCAGCATTTGAATCAACTGCTAGATGTAGAAACCAGCATCCTTTCTATAGAAGACATTGGCTTTACAAAGAGTGCTATCGTAGTACCGGACTATTCTTTGGCCAACGATTTAATTCAACGATACCAAGACCAGCGGAATTTACCTGCTGTTGAAGGAACGAGTCGGTTAAGCCCGCATTTACGATTTGGTTCAATCTCTATTCGTGAGGTTGCACGGGAAACGTCGAAACACTCTGAAAGCTTTTTAAAGGAGTTGATTTGGCGCGACTTTTACGCTCAAATTCTTTGGCACTTTCCGCATGTTGCTGGAAATAGTTTTCGAGCAAAGTATGAGGGTATTGAATGGCGCAACAACGAAGAAGAATTTGAGAAATGGTGCACAGGAAGTACGGGCTTTCCTATTGTAGATGCTGGAATGCGTCAGTTAAATGCTACTGGTTGGATGCATAATCGAGTACGAATGATCGTTGCCAGTTTCTTGTGCAAGGACTTACTCATAGATTGGCGATGGGGCGAAGCGTATTTCGCCAGAAAGTTGCTGGATTTCGACCTAGCTAGCAATAATGGTGGTTGGCAATGGGCTAGTGGAAGTGGCACCGATGCTGCACCGTACTTCCGGGTTTTCAACCCGGAAAGCCAGCAGAAGAAATTCGATCCCAAAGGGGAATACATCCGAAAATGGATCCCCGAAATTGAATCACTTAGGCAATACCCGCCGCCTATGGTCGATCATAAAGCTGCCCGACTGCGCTGCTTGGAGGTGTATAAAAGTGCTTTGAACTAAAAAACCGGGAAGCTTTGCTTCCCGGTTGAGTTCGTTGGGTGAAAATGTCTTTAGTAGTTCAACACTTTAGTGCTCTGACTTCCATCTGATAGCCGAATCACCGCAATGTACATGCCCTTAGGTAAATCTAATTGAACATTCCGTTGATACACTCCATTGGTAATCACTTCATTTACTTCTTCTAGGTGTACTAAACTACCTTGGATGGAATAAAATTGAACATCGAGTAATTCCCTACGTTGGTCGTTATAAAGTTCTATCACGAATGCATCATCAATATTAGTTTTAAATACAGAAGCCTTTAAGGCATTCACATCTGCCGACAACTTGAGGATTCTGGAGTATTCGTAAGCTCCACCAAAATCCACTTGTTTAAGTCGATAAAAAATTGCTCCGGCAGGTGCGGAAGTATCGGTGAAAGAATAAGATGAAGTGGTAAATGTGGTTCCTGATCCAGCCACCTCGCCAATGTATTCAAATGATCCATCAGCAGTCATTCGCTCGATTTCGAAGCGCTCATTAGCTTCCTCAGAGGCCGTGACCCAATTCAACGAAACAGTTCCATTATCTAGGAAAGATCCCGAAAAACTTAAAAGTTCGACAGGAACAACTGTTCCACCGGTATAGGTACAAGAAGTCCCATCAGGGAATTGGATTTCGCCATCAAATCCGCCAGATTGGCTGCAATTTCCATTAGTTCCGTCATCATATTCTGCAGGATTCCCCACAGTGCCATCTCCAATATTTTGATAGGTATAAGTGGTATTGGTATTTACTTCAAATATAGTTGTAGGCAATGGGTTTGGAATATCAGCAGGATCGTCCCAAGAGAGGAATAGACATTTGGTGTTCGAAGTTACATTCACGCCTTCTGGGCATTCTGTTTGTGCTAGAAGACCCGAGAAAAAGAATAGAAAAAATGCTAAAAAGTAGAGCTTTAAATTCATCATATAGTTTTTGTGCTGTGTGTTAATTCGCTAACATAGCTATATGTTAACATTGCTCAATATACATAAGATCAATGGATAATCCTTTGTTTTTTATACACAAAACCCCCTCGGCAAAACCGAGGGGGTTTGTATTATTCATCAGAAAATCAATGATTTATCGAATCAATTTTCCATTCAATTGTTCGCCTGCAAATTCGGCAATCACGATATATGCGCCTCTGTTCAACTCCACATCCACATAGCGTTGGTGGAAGCCGTTATCGATCAATTCGCCACCCAGCTCTTGATGATGTACCAAGTAGCCCGTAGCAGAGTAAATACTAATTCCTTCTAAAACTCGCGCTTCTGCCGACTCAAAGCCGATCACCAATCCGCCACCATCTTGTGGATAAATCGTTAATTCGTCTTTGTCTGTCCGAGCTTGTATACGTATCACATCCGAAAAACTCTCTTTCGTATCAAGATCGACTTGACGAAGTCTATAGAATACTTGCGAATGCGTACCCGTTAAGAGGTCGGTGTAGGTATAGCGAGACAAGGAAGTAGCGTTTAAATTACCGTCCATGGTTCCCACAGCCGAGAACTTCACCCCATCGTAAGAACGTTGGATCTCAAAGAAATCGTTGTTTTCCTCAGAGGCGGTAATCCATTCAAGATCTACTTGGTTGTTGCCTTTGAATTTACCAGAAAAAGCAACCAATTCCACAGGTAACGCCACACATTGCGACTCATCTAACTCCTCTACTACAATACTAACAACACGTACACCGCTATCATTACTATTAATCAACCCACAGTTGAAACTGTCTACCACTTCAAGCGTAAATGTGAATGTAGCCGGATATGTTCCATTCGGATCTAAAATGAAATCCGATTTAATGGCATCCACATCGGTCACTGGTCCACCAGATTCATTTGTAAAGGTTCCTGTAGTACCATTATCAGAGGTATAACTCCATTGATAAGTTAAAGCGTCGTTATTTACACCTAAATCAATATCAACAGTTGCCGAGGCATCTAAAGTAAAGATGGGTAAGTAGGTATTGTTATTCGTGATAATGTTTAAATCACAACTTTGTTTCACTTCAAATTCTGCATCAGGAGAAGTATTGACTGGAACAGGGAGTTGAATCTCAATGTCGTTACAAAAGTTAGAGTTGGGACTTCCTCCAGCATTAGAAATAATTGAAGTAATCTTTAACTGATCGCAGCTATTATCATCACAAGGATCAAAAACTAAATCTAATGGAATTCGTACTTCAACGAAGTCGCCATTCGAATCGCAAGAGTTGCCTAACTCTGCTTCAAGTCCAGAACTATTTGTATTGACCATCGTCGTCCCGTCCCACTCATATACGTCAATTTTGGGATTGTTGTTCGTGGTAAGGTTAATCATGAATTCGGCACCATCAATCGGCACTTCAAATGTACCATTGCCTAAATTTTTCTCCGCAAGTGATTGACCTGTATTCACATCACAATCGGCATTGAGGTAGAGTCGGAAGTTGGATTGGCCGGAATTTCCGTGTTCCAGTCCAAAAATCAAGAAATCGGTCCCCATCTCTGTGTAGGTATCAGCAAAAATCCTACGTACATCGCACGTAGAAGATCCACTTTGTGGGTTGGCAAAGTCAGCATTGATATACTCGCCTTTCTCCGTATTACTGGACGATGCACAATTCGACATATTGCCGTCGAAGGTATATTGACCAAAAGAAGCTAGGCTGATAAAACTGAAAAGAATAGAAAAGCAAAAAGCTTTAGTACTGAATAATAGATTCGTGTACCCCTTTAAAACGAGTAATTTTCCCCCTCCTAAAAATGGTACCATGAATCCTTGTAAAGGTGTTTTCATGGTGTTTGTTTTGTTTTAAGTTAATCCCAGAAAGCAGGGGGGAACTCTTTCTAAATTTCTTACATCTAAAATACACGAAATTTTTAAAAAGGTTGCCACCGAAAATGGTGAATTTAAAAAATAACCCCCTCGGCAAAGCCGAGGGGGTCTTCAATAGAGACAAGAAGGGGAAGAAATATATCTCTAATTGAATAGGTAATTTTAAATACACCCCCCAGTGTATTCAATAAGAGAAAAAGTTTTTTTAGTAGTAGATCTGCAAAGATACCCTTTTTGCATTCATATAAAATTACACCTTTTTATGAAAAAGAAGTTTCGGCTTTTCCCCATCTTCAAATTGTTTTCTAGTTTAGCAAACTATGTACATCCAAGAAGAGATACAAGCACTCAATGCATTAAGCCGTTCACTCATTCAAGGGCTGACCCCAGACGACCCCAAACAGGCCGTGGATGCCCTTCGAAAAGTCATTAACTACCACGATTGGCGCTACTATGTATTATCAGAACCCATTGTATCCGACTATGAATATGACGTGCTCTTTAAGGAATTACGTGCGATCGAAGACGCGCATCCAGCCTTACTTACAGCCGACTCCCCTACCCAACGTGTGGCGCGGGCCCTCAATGAAGACTTCGAGAATGTAGAACATACCATTCCCATGCTGTCGCTAGACAATTCTTACAACGCCGATGATTTAATGGACTTCGACCGACGTGTGAAAGAATTATCTGGAGAAGCGCAAGTGGCTTATACCGTAGAGCCCAAATTCGACGGGGCAAGCATCGCATTAATCTATGAAAACGACATCTTAACCCGAGCAGCCACTAGAGGAAATGGCCGATTTGGCGATAATATTACCAACAACGCCAAGGTTATCAAGTCTATTCCGCTGAAGGCCAACTTTTCCCAATATGGAATTCGAAAAATTGAATTACGCGGCGAAGTCATTATTGAGAAAAATACGTTTGAAGCCATGAACGCCAGTCGCATTGAAAATGGCCAAGATCCCTTTCAAAATGCGCGAAATACGGCCTCTGGCGGACTGCGCATGAAGGATCCGAATCAAGTAGCCCAACGCGGACTGGAAGCCTTTATCTATCAAATTGGCTACGTGCAAGATGATGCTGGCGAAGAGCTGAAAATTGGTCAGTCGTATTCCCAACATGCCAATACCGATATGCTCTATCAGTTGGGCTTCAAAGTACCTACTGAAGAACGCGGGTTGTTCAAGTCGATGGATGAAGTCATTGCCTTCACGTCCTTTTGGGAGGACAAACGCGACGACTATAATTACGAAATTGATGGTTTGGTAGTGAAGGTAGACGATTACCGGCTCCAAACTAAGATCGGGGCGACTTCGCACCATCCGCGCTGGGCTATGGCCTATAAGTTTAAGGCTAAGCAAGCGACTACGAAGTTGTTAGACATTGATTACCAAGTTGGAAGAACTGGGGCGATTACGCCCGTGGCCAAAGTGGAACCTGTGTTTTTAGCGGGGGTTACGATTTCTTCTATCTCTCTGCACAACGAAGATCAAATCAAGGAGAAGGACATACGAATTGGTGATACGGTATTGATTGAACGGGCTGGTGATGTGATTCCCTATGTGGTCGGTCCAGTAAAAGATGCCCGAACCGGTTCAGAGAAACCGTTTCAATTCATCCAAACGTGTCCGAGTTGCGCCAGTGACCTTGTGAAACCAGGCAGCGAAGCTGCCTGGCGATGCGTGAATATCGAATGTCCGGCACAGGCCGAAGAACGCATGATTCACTTTGTGAGCAAGGGCGCCATGGACATCGACGGACTCGGAAAAGATATCGTTAAACGCTTTATGCAAGAAGGCTTGATAACGAGTATTCCTGACTTATACCAACTCGATTACGAGAAAATCTTACAGCTCGAAGGCTGGAAAGAGAAGTCGGTCGAGAACTTGAAGAAAGGCCTAGAAGCCAGTAAGGGAAATCCTTCCTGGAGATTAATGGTGGGCTTAGGCGTTCGACATGTGGGCAGTACAATGGCCAAGGCCCTGGCACAGCAAGTGAATCACTTATTAGACTTCCAAGACTGGACTACGGAGCAATTGGTCGATTTGGAGGATGTAGGCCCGAAGGTTGCCGAAAGCCTCCAAGAGTTTTTTACAAATCCACAGAACGTAGACACGATAAAAGCGCTAGAAGGTCTTGGGGTGAATGTACACCGCGGCGAAGCCGCGGGGGCTGCGTCCCAGCAATTAGCCGGCAAAACCTTCCTCTTTACTGGTAGCCTCACCCAATTCACGAGAGACGAGGCCAAAGCCATGGTCGAAGACCATGGTGGTAAAGTCCTCTCCGGGGTGAGTACCAAACTCAACTACCTAGTAGCTGGGGAAAAAGCCGGGAGCAAACTCAAAAAAGCCGAAGCACTAGGTACTATTGAGGTAATTGATGAAGTGACGTTTTTGAGTATGCTCAAAGACATGATCGCCTAAGCGGCTCATCTGGAATCAACAGTTTGCAATTAACAACTAACGATTATGTCATGTGGCTATTGGCTAAAACCTACTCAAACAATTCAAACTTTCTTATTCGGAAATGCGTGTTGGCCGTGACATCACTCTTTTTCAGAGTTTTACCTGGTTCTTTCGAGGTCAGTGTATAGTATTTCCAGGCTGTGCCTACATCTTTTAAATTTAAGCCAGTGTAAGTTCCGCCTGTACAAGCATCGTCTTTTTTATCCCAGCCATCATCTTCCTCGTATCGTGCATAAAACCTGAGTGTAATGGCATCGCGTTCCGCCTTGGTGATTTGCTTCGGATCCAATAAGAAAATCATAGTAGGTTGCTGTAAGGGAGTGCTCCATTTCTCTAAAGTCTCATCATTACCTGCCCGTTTCCGACTTTCATCGGGCACACGAACTTCTTCTTTCCCTTTCAACACTTCCCATACGACGCCATTACTATTATGAATGTACCGAGTGCCTTTACCCACCATTTTTTTATTCAAACTGGGCCACATAGAAACTCGGGTTCGGTCTAAGGTGAAATAAGGCTTATCAATATCTAATAACTTGGGGAATGTAATGCCTGTGCACTCCATCTCGTAAGCAATCAAGTTATTCTCTTCCGCATTCGGAATTGGGAATTCTTCTAAGTACCGTTCAATAGCAAATTCCAATAGCTTTGACTTAGCCACTAATTGTTGTCCTTCGGGTAAAAACTGTTGCTGTAAAAGACTATGTAGAGGTTGTAAATCAATGTAAATGGGTTGAACTTCATCACCTACCGCCCACAACTCAAAATACCCTTCTCCACCTTTATAAACGTATTCTTTAGAACTGGATTCAGTGATCTGTTCCAATTCACTCATTTGTTCTTCGCTATAACCAACTTCGCTTTTGAGGTTTACGCCTTTGATCGTGCCTTCCAAGCCTTGTTTCACGCCAAATCCGCGTTGCACCATGGATGAAACCTGGTTACCAGTCACCTCTAGACTGCCTTGAATAATCCCTCCATAGGTTACTTTGGTGGGATAATGCGTGCCCCAATCTTTCACAAATTGGTAGTAATCATCAAATACACCTAGCGTTACGGCTTTATCTAGCGAAGTGGGCAAGCTTTCAGGAACTGGTAATGCGGCGATAGCTGCTTTAAATCCTTTATCTAACTGAGCATACTCCGGGCGAAGTTGAATGAAATACTTACTGTCTTCTTTCCGAAACCAAGAAAAGAAGGAAGAATTGGCCCGACTATCATTGGTCAGTTTCGACCATGACGCACTGGCTGTACCCTTCACCTTTTTCGCTTTGACCCCTGTACTAGCTCCAGCTTTGATAGACAAGGAAAATTCATCTTGGAATGTACTCATAGATTTGAAGAGCTCCGACTTTTCCGTCGACTTGCCTTCGTTGATAAACTGCACGTCGAACTGTTGCTTTACTGCAAAATCACCATCGAAAGGATACCAATCTCGGTCGAAATCACTTAGCTCTTCAAAGATCAAGCGCTTTCGACCTCCTCCACGCGCTTCATCCGCATCAATTTTAAACGGATCAATTTTTACAATATCAAAAGAATACCTGTTCGCCATGGCATTCGTAATCCGCTTGTATACATTCTTGGCTTCACCATAGCGTTTTTGAGCCAACGCCAGTTCATAGCGTTGCTGATTAATGGTGTCCACGGTGTAGGGAAGAATCTCATAATTACTATTGCCCTTGGGTTTGAAATAGAAAATGGTTTCCGGCGACACCCCTTCTGCTTCATATGAAGTATTGGCCGCAATCGTCTTGATGTATTGCTCTTTCCCAGCTCCATCTTCTACAAAGATCTGTACAGGATAATCATCCAATGCATTCACAAAAGTGACTGAAATCCCTGTGTCTAATCCAAGGAGGCCATCGGTATCTCCAGTATCTTGATTTCCTGTAGTACAAGCAAAAAGTCCCAGAAACGGGATAAGGTAAGGCAATGACTTCATGAGTTGGCTTTGAGTTTCTCTAAAGATAAAAGTTTTAGCTAAAGCCTAGATTCAAGTAATTACTTGTCTTCAACGACTCTGGTCCCACTTAATAAGTCATGAAACCCTCGTCCATCTCCAGTAAGGAGCACTGACCAGGCATCGAAAGGAATCATTCGGGAGAATGTTCTCCCTACAATTTGGCCGAAACTGGGGTGTTCTCCACGCATATTCACTACTCGTGTTCGTGTAGCCATCTTTCCCAAGGTTTTCCCTTTGTTATAGAACTCGAAGAAGATGTAATACATACCATAGAAGACAACACCAAAAAACAAGCCCACAAAAGAGACATAAGCACTATCTTCGTCGGCGTAGCCATCGTTGACTGCTGCCAACAATGCGACTATCAGAAACATACCGGTGTAAAACAACACTGTAGCACAAAACCGATCAATTAAATAATTGATAAAGCGCTTCCCTTTATCTGCATCCTTAAAAAAGGTCTGTACTTGTTGCTCTTCAAATGACAAGTCTAATTCACGTTGTTCTTGATGATTCCGCATGGTTGAATTCTCGACTAAAGATAGGTCGACGTCATTACATTTAAAAATAGTTTATGTGTGGCTATACTCCTCCTATTTTAGGCTAGAAGTACACCCGAAGCTGGAGCTTCGCGCGAGTGTCGTTGAATTCCACATGGCGAAGGGCTTGGTCAAAATTTTAACTGTCTGAGCGCTGACTAGTTACGGACTGAAGTCCGTAGTATCGAAGGAGTAAGTAAAAGATGAACGAAACAGTCTTCAAAGTGACTTTCCTCTACCTGTAAGAGTGCCGCCAAACAAAGTGAATTTCTTGAACCGTTCAACACGTAACTTTGTTCCATGCGTCTCCACTTCCAAGATACATTTCGAACGGAATTGCCCAGTGATTCAAACACGACCAATGACCGAAGACAAGTGTTTGAAGCCACACATTCTTATGTAACGCCTCGAATCCCATCAACACCACAACTCATTCATGTTTCTGATGAGGTATTGGATATTCTATGTTTGTCACGAAAGGATAGTGAAAGCAAAGCATTCTTAGACGTATTTACAGGAGGCAAAGTACCTGAAGGCGCTCGGCCCTACGCTATGGCGTATGCTGGCCATCAGTTTGGAAATTGGGCAGGTCAGTTAGGTGATGGTCGGGCCATTAACCTCGGAGAAATTGTACACAACGAATCGCGCTGGGCCTTGCAATTAAAAGGTGCGGGAGAAACACCCTACTCCAGAACAGCTGATGGATTGGCCGTTTTACGGTCATCCATTCGTGAGCATTTATGCAGTGAAGCGATGTATCACCTCGGTGTACCCACTACCCGCTCGCTGTCGCTCGCTCTTACAGGAGATGAAGTCCTCCGCGACATCCTTTACGATGGCCATCCTGAGTATGAGAAAGGCGCTGTCGTCTGTAGAGTCGCACCTTCCTTTATTCGCTTCGGCAATTTCGAACTCTTTGCCAGTCGGAAAGATGTGACAACGCTGCGTCAACTCACCAACTACACGATTCGACACTTCTACCCGCATTTGAAGCCCGACTCTAAAAGTGATGTCGTGAAGTTCTTTCGAGAAGTCGCTGAAAAAACCATGTCCATGGTCATGCATTGGCAACGAGTAGGCTTTGTACATGGAGTCATGAATACAGATAATATGTCTATTCTCGGCCTTACCATCGACTATGGACCATATGGCTGGTTAGAAGGCTATGATGTGAACTGGACGCCAAATACCACCGACCGACAAAACCGTCGCTATCGCTACGGTTTTCAGCCTTATATCGCACTTTGGAACCTCACTCAACTCGCCAATGCCCTGTATCCTTTAGTGGAGGAAATTCCTCCACTTCAAGAAGTCATCGAACACTACCAAAACCAACTGGAAGTATTTGAATTGACCATGATGCGGAAAAAGCTGGGCCTTCAAATCCATCAAGAAGACGACAAAGCCCTTATCCAGAGCCTGCAAGAGAGTCTTCAACTTAGCGAAACCGACATGACGATCTTCTTCCGTGAATTGGCCTCAATTAATGCGAACACCACCTTGCCTGAAAATTTCTTCGACTTACCCATTAGCAAGGCCTATTACCAGCCCAATGAAATCAATTCAGCGATTTTAGCCAGCTGGAAAGCCTGGTTGAATAAATACATCCAACGCCTTCAATTGGAAACTATGCCTGAACATTTACGCATAGACAAAATGCATAACACCAACCCTAAATACGTATTACGGAATTACATGGCGCAACTGGCTATTGACGCCACCAAAAAAGCGGATTACTCACTCATTGAAGAATTATACCAACTCCTAAAAACACCGTATGCGGAACATACTAATCACGAAAAATGGTATGCAAAGCGCCCAGAGTGGGCTCGACATAAAGTAGGTTGTTCGATGTTGTCGTGTAGTTCGTAGTATATAGTATACAGTCTTAAGTAGACAGTATAGAGGTTTGAGTAGGCAGTTGGCCTCGCAGCTAGCGATCTTTGACGACTCTAGTCTTAGACCATCTGTCGTGCCAGCCTCTATCACCACTTCCAAGGAAAGAGAAGGCTTCAAAAGGTACTATTCGCGCAGCAGATCGGCCGAGAATGGTAGAAATGTCTAATGATTTACTTGCGTCTTCATGTACAACGCGCGTTTTCGTAATAATTTTTGCAATGGTCTTACCATTGTTGAAGTACTCAAAAAACGTGTAGTAAAGAATGTACACGACCAAACTAATGAGCTGAAAAATCAGGTTCTCACCTGGTGTATCATATTCATCGAATAAAGCACTAGAAGGGTTAATCATTAAAACAACTGCGCCTATAGCCAAACCAACAAGCAGGCTGGCAATGTAGAAGAATACAACATCAATAATATAGTTTAAAAAACGCGTGCCCTTATTTGCATCTTCCGCATAATTTTCTGCTTCCAACCCTTCTCGAGTTAAATCTAATTCTGTGTCCATGAAGTGTTCGTTTGATCAATTAGGAATTGTTTAAATATAGAAATTAGTGATGGAACGTCAAATAAAAACTAGCAGGAAGAAGATTCCAAACTGAAAAAACTATGTTTGCATCATGAAAATCTTTTTAGCCATCTGTTTTAGCTTGATGATGAGTGTTGTGGTTGCCCAACAACAAGATGTTCAAGAACTACTAGAGCGGGAAACCGTTGTTTTGTATGAATTGCAAGAACAACGGACTCAAAAGGTATACGATCTTCAGACCAAAGGCATTGATCCCAAATCGGATTTCGAGCTCATTGAATTAGATAGTCAGATCAAAGCACAAGCCACGAAGGTAAAGACTTTAAAAAAGCAGGTAAAACGTTTAGATAAAGAAGCTGCAAAAGCGGAACGTGAACGCCAAAAAGCCTTAGCTGCTCAACAAAACCCAAATGTTCCAGCTGCCTCAGGTCGGCCAGCACCAACTGTTCCACCTGTTCCAACTAAAACGATCTCTCCACTAAAATCGGCGAAAAAAGAACTAAAAGCCCTCAAGAAAAGGGAAAAAGAATTGGTAAACAAAGCGTTGTCTGAGGGCCGTAATCCTCAGAATGCCTCGGAAGTACTACAAGCAAGTGAAGCCGTTCAACTCAAAGAAGCTGAAATTGCTCAACTCGAAAACCAAGTACCCTCTGTAGGCAATCCATCAGTGAGCACTCCGCCTCCAAGTCGCCCGGTTACTTCGACACCACCCCCTCCAGCACCGAAAAAAAAGAAAATACCAAGTATTGGAAAAGCGGATCCACGATTGAAACAAGCTAAAAAAGAATTGAAAGCCTTGAAAAAACAACAGAAAGAAGTTGTGAATCAGGCTTTAATGCAAGGTAGAAATCCGCAAACAGCTCCCGAAGTTGTTCGTGTCTCGAATGCAGTGACAGCGAAGCAAAATGAAATCTTGGCGCTTCAAAATGGAAGTGCCCCTGCTACACCTTCCACTCCGCAACAAGCTATTGTAGATCAAAAGCCCCAACAGCCGATTGCTTTCGAGACGACACCCACTTCTCAGCCATCGACAGAAACGGTTACTGCTAGTCCCATCCCGACAATAGGATTATCTACCATCCTCTTCCAAAAGTTTTCTACAGCCATTGATCCCAGTTACGATTTATACTTGAACTATGTGGCCAAGCAAATGCTAGAAAATCCGAATTTATTGATCAGCGTGAATGCTTACACGGATAACAGCGAGAAGCAACGCATCAGTATGCAGTTAACAGCTGGAATGGCGAGTTCGGTCCGACAAGCACTTGTTTCGCGAGGTATTAACCCTAACCGAATTATTTTAAATCCTCAGGGCAGTAAAAATGCTATTGGTGATAATAAAACCTTGCTAGGTCAAAGCCGAAACCGACGTGTAGAATTGCGCTTCACGACTATGTCAAGTTAAAGTATGGAACGCGGATTGAGCGGATTTTCACGGAGAAATAGGGCTTCCCAGGCTCAGCTTGATACAAGGCAATAGGCACTAGCCACTAGGCATTAGCCAGTAGGTGATGAGTTAACAAGCTCGGCTTTGCACTAATTTACGGATATATAAATTCACTAATTACCATCTGCGTAGCAGACTAGAAGATGGAACGCTGATAACGCGGATTGAGCGGATGAATAATGATGTTTCGACAAGCTCAACTTGATAAAAGACACTAGCCGATAAAAGGCACTAGCCAGTAGGTGATGAGTTTACAAGCTCAGCTTTGCACTAATTTACGGATCTACCACAATGCACAGATTTACTAATTCACTAATACCTACCTGCGCATCAGACTAGACTTAATTGGAGTTTTTGAGGTTGGTAATTTCTTGTTGAAGGTGTTGAATCATGCTGAGCATATCATCGGGCTTGGTATTATTGAGTGGCATTGGTTCGGCTTTACTGATGAACAACTTGG
>JAHQVX010000040.1 GCA_019634125.1 Saprospiraceae bacterium | reverse complement strand
TGGGTCGAAAACCAGTTGTTTGGGAAGACAGCATCGATTTTAGCTGGCGACGGAGTGTCATCTACAACAAGCACATTTATTTCATGTTTTTGGAGTTGTTCTACAAAGCCATCGAATTCTTCGATGGCTTTTTGCTGCACTGCTGTTGGATTGTAGTTGTCTCCTTTTTGCTGAAAACTATTGTTTTCAGCGGTTTCCTCATTAAAGCCAAAATTCCTTGGCCGGATCATTAAAACTGTAGAAGTGGTTTGTTTTCTCATTAACGTAAACTGTTACCGTTTATAGTAGATGCAAAGAAAATAGAGTTCAAAAAGAGTTTGTTCGTACCGAGCCAATAAGCGCGGAAGTTGGGGTTGTCGACCATAGAAATAATACGACCACGACCTAAGGATGAAACGGTTACTGCTGCGCTTCCTGCTAAGCTCGATTCATTTTTCGGTGAAATATATCCTGCCAATAAGGGTTGTTGATTGTACATTACCGGATTTGCTGCTATTCCAGACTGTGGTTTTAGGAAGGTCGTGCTATTTCTAAACACAGGCAGCGATGAATCGGTATAGCCGTAAGCCACTGGATGTGAAACATCCAGTGTGGTTTCGAAGATCGCTCCACCAATAAACTGCGCCCCGAAATACGGTGATACCTCAGCATATGGGCGTTTGTCGGTTCCCCGCGGCGGTGAAACGAACTCCACTTTGGTGAATTCATTGGAGGCCAACCACCGAACAGCGCTTTTGGTGGCAACTATGTTGCCACCATTCCGAACCCAAGCCTTTAACGATTCCCGCCCATCCTCAGAAATACTTCTGTAATTTCCATTGACCAAAACAAGCGTATTATACCTTGATAAATCGACTCTATCTATGGCGTTCATTCGGAGCATAGTGATGTCCATGTCCATACGTTGGTCTAATAAATGCCAAACTTCCCCAGATTCATAGGAAGACACGCCGCCTTCAATAATCATAGCTATTTTAGGTTGATTTAATGATGAAAAGGTGTTGCTGCCTAAATAAGGTCCTGTAGCACTTTCTCCACTTCCAAGTGCATATACATCGATACCATCTGTTGTGATATCGTTGAGCAGTGCATTCAATCGGTTTTTATCTGGCATCGTCAAATTACCCACGGGAATTACAATCGTTCCATATGAAAACGACTGTCCATCCATGGTTGTAAATGGTCGAGTCGCTACTTTTGTTCTAAATCCGGCCTTTTGAATGGCATATAAGGCTTTTGGGGCCAGGTATTCGTTCCATTTGAAGGCATATGCATAGTTGGTTGCCATCCCCCCGATTCGCTGTCCCTTCGGAACAGCAAAGTCCGTGACCAATTCCGAACTTGATAAAGAGGAAGTACTTTCAGAAACGTTCACATTATAAGCATGCTGAAAGGTCCAGGCACTGACATCATAAAACAAGCTGTCTTTAAAGGTTGTGCGTTCTTCAAATAATGCTTTAATAAGCCTGTATTGAGGCTGATTGACTGGAATTTGAAATGAGTGGGCTTTCTGACCTTTGAAAATATCGATATCGTGTTGGTGAATGACATCCAACATATGGTACATGGACTTTAAGTCCGACTTAGGCTCAATCGAAATCGTCTTGACTTTGTCTTTCGATGCCAAATTGGATGCAGAACTGTAAAACTCATTCATATGGCTGAGTAGTTCATCCTTTAAAGCATGCGAAGCATCTAACGTACTGATAGAAGTAGCCAGTTGATTTTTAATCGTAAACGGAAAATACAAGGTTCCATTTACGCTTTCCTGAGCATGGGCTCTACTACTGGCTTGCTCGAATAAAATCCCTACTCCCCCATTCACATCCGGGTAAGTAGATCCTTTTCCATAATAAAAGTCATCAAAGCTTTCTTTGGAGTAATACAACGAACCAATATCATCAAGGGATTTGATATGGTATTGTGCAATTTTATAGGTGAGGTCGAAGGTGTTTTGTGGCGTGAGTGGATTGTTACGTGATGGAATTCCAGGCTGAAAGAAGAAGGTGGCATTTCGGCCCATTTCATGGTGATCTGTAACTACATTGGGTTTCCAGCGTTGGAGTTGTTGAATACGTCCTTGCGACTCTGGATGCTGCAGGAGTAACCAATCCCTGTTTAAATCGAACCAATAATGGTTGGTGCGTCCACCAGGCCACATTTCATTTTGCTCAATATTTTGTGGGTCGATAGCCAAGTTCTTGCCTTTATGGCTATTTACCCAGGTACTGAAGCGCATATTACCATCTGGATTAATCATTGGATCCATGAGTATGACGGATTCCGCGAGTTGTTGTTCTACTTTGGGGCTTTGGGCTGCTGCTAGATAGTATGCCATAAGCAGTGCAGCATTTGTCCCGCTACTTTCATTGCCGTGTACGCTATAGCCCATCCAAACAATTACGGGCAGGTCATTAGTGCTTTTCCGCTCACCGTTGGTGAGCGCTACATGTTCCAGACGAATGTCCTCCAAGCGGGCTTGATTGGCCGCTGAGGTGAATTTCACCAACCATAAGGCTCGATCTTCATACGACTTGCCGTATTCTTCAATGCTGACACGCGGACTCTTCTCCGCTAATACATTCATGTATTTTGAAAGCTGATCGTGGTTCACATGCCACTCACCTACTTGATAACCAAGGACTTCTTCAGGCGTGGGTATGGCTGGGTCAAAATTAGAAACATCATTGAAGTAGTAGGACAAATCAACTTGCGCTTGCGCAAGTTGAGCCATTAAAACAAAAAGTAGGGTTAAATTTTTCACGAGTGTGAAATTAGATGAAAATTGATGGAGAAAACAAAGCCCACTTTATGCAAACACAAAGTGGGCTTTTCCTCATAGTATACGGTTACTGCACTGCTTCAAGTGCATCGATGTTTCCGTAACCAAATTCGTTATTTCGATTCGGGTAGAAGTCAGAACTTTCTTTCATTTTTTGAAGTACTTGCGCGCGACTCCAATTTGGATTTTCTGACCAAATCAGTGCAGCAATACCTGCTGTAGTTGCTGTAGCTACTGATGAACCGCCAATGTAATTGGCGGTATTACCTGCAAAACCTAAGCACACTGAGTTCACCGAAGTATTGTCTCGTTGCATGACCACAGTAAAATCTACTTCACTTCCGGTATGGCAATTGTCGCATTCTTCGTACCCATTTCCATCTCGAACGCCAGTGACAGCAACTGTTTCGGACATCCAAGCTGGGAAAATTACTCCATACCAGTTGGTGAAGCTTGTAGATGTTCCTGCAGCAGCTAAGAGTAGCTTACCATCATTGTAATATGCATCTTGAATAGCATCAGAAATACGGCCTACAGAAAAGACATTTCCAATGGACATGGAGATGACTTTAACATCATTTCTTCCTGCTAAATATTTAATAGAATTAGCTACGCCGCGTTGCTCATTATAGCCATTTAAAACAACATCTGAAGTTCCTCGTACAGAGATTAAGTTACTATTGTAAGCTACTCCTGTAGGTACACCTTCACTATTTCTTGGAGCTGCTGCTGTAGCTGCCATGCTGGTTCCGTGGCCGCAACGATCGTTCGGACCATCAGGACTTGCCCAAGGCCACCAAGAACTGACGTAATACCCTTTCTTAGTAAAGCTTCTACCTTGCGATAAACCACTATTGAATTGCGATGAAAAATTATTTTGATCGGGTGAAATACCTGTGTCCACCACTCCAATAGTAATACCACTTCCAGAGGTGATACTCCAAGCATCAGGAATGTTGTGCGCATAGAAATTCCAAGGAATCCATGCATTTTGCGCATCTACAACATAATCGTTCCTGTTGATATTATCCGGAGATGTGGAGCATCCACTGGAAGAATACACCGCTTGCGGTGAATTCTCATCGGTATAGTAATTATAATTTCCCGGCTCGATGTATCGGATACCATCAAGGCGGCTCAAGACATCTAAGCTTTTACGGCTCTTTAAGAATAGATCGAAGTGCGTTAACTCATCATCTTCATAAAGAATAATGTCTTCTCTAGATAAGTCTTCAGCACTTTGAAGTTGCTCGTTGGCTACCAATAAATTAATGAGGTTTTCACGTTGAGTGAGCAGCGCCGTACTGGTCTCTGGCTTGATAGCAAAATCATCTCCATACCCAACAGTTACAATGTGGTCGCCGTTTTCAATAGCTGCCCAAAGAATGTCAATATTTACCATACTCCAGTCGAACCTTCCGGTTTCTTCTAGGTGGTAGTCAATAATAGAATTAATCTGTGATTTGGTAATAGGTTCTGTAGTGGTTTGCACCACATCATCTTTACAAGAGAATAATACGATGGTGATACAAAGTAGAGGGAAAAATCTTTTCATAAAAGGGATTGTTTTACCCCTTTAAGATATTTTTTTTGTTCAAAAAGGTTGGTGTTTTTAGCACACTAATCAATCCTCTATCGCTACCCGCTTTAGGTCTAAAATATTCATTGGATGGCTAAACATTCCAGAGATATTTTGATGGGAAAAACTCAGTACTTCGTCATAATACAAAGGAATTATCGGAGCTTCATTCACAATGATTTGATCGAGTTGTTGGTAGAATTCTTGGCGTTTGTTTACATTGGTTTCCCCTGCGGCATTTAGATAAAGAGCATCGAAGGCATCGTTTTGGAAGCGGGTATAATTTGGAGGAGCTCCATTACCCCCATAGAACAAACTCAGGTAATTCTCAGGATCGGTATAATCCGCAATCCAAGATGCTCTGAATAAATCCAATCCATCGCTTTTACGCATCATTTCTCTAAGAAAAGACGACTGAACTATTTCTATTTTTATGGGAATACCAAGCTCTGCCAATTGTTCTTGGATACTGACTGCCCAATCCGCATAATTACTTATAGTTGTGATCACTAGCGGTTCTAATCCTTGTCCGCCCGGATAACCAGCTTCTTCTAGTAATGCCTTTGCTTTTTCAGGATTATAGTCAAAGCCCTTTATTTGTGCGTGATCAAAATTGGGCATGCCTACTGGGACCATTCCGGCAGTGGCCGGACTACCGATGTTATTTCGAATGAAGGTTAACATCTTTTTCCGATCAATGCCATAATTGATGGCCAGACGAATTCGCTTGTCGGAATAGGCTTTTGTAGCATCATTGAGTAAAAAGCCGATGTATTCAGTATTCAAATAGGGAGATTTTAACAATCGAATATCCTGACTTAGCTTAGAATGAAGTACTCCCTCTCTTGTAAGCATTTCGTTCCGAAATGCTGGGTCTAAATCACTGATGTAATCTAATTCTCCTTGCATGAATTTGATGTACTCTAAGCCTTTGTCTACATAAAACAGAATCCGGACTCCGGCTAAATATGGTAAGTGTTGATCTTGATTGTCTTTTTCAAAGTAGTCGGTATTCTTATTCAAGAGTAGGACTTCGCCCTCTTCCCAAAGTTGGAATTGGAAGGGCCCGGTTCCCACCGGATGGTTTCTAAAGTCTTTGCCATAATGCGTTACGATCTTTTTAGGGACTATAGAGCAATACTGCATAGAGAGGATACCTAATATTGGGTTGAATGGCTGTTTTAAATTAAGTTGAAAGGTAGAATCGTTAACTGCTATAAAAGGTTGTTTGTCAGCCACTTTGTTGTTAAAGATCCAAGCGCCTGGTGAAGCTACTTCTGGATCAAGAATACGATTGAAACTAAACACAACATCTTCCGCAGTCACTTTACGTTCAGCTTTAGATTCGAACAGTTCATGGTCGTGGAAGTAGACATCGTCTCGCAGAAAAAAGGTGTATTGTAGTCCATCATCCGATACCTGCCAAGCCGAAGCAATGGAAGGTTTTAACGTCAGATCGTTTTCAAGTTGGACTAAGCCGTTGTACAAGTGATGGCACGCCCAGGTTGTAGCTTGATTCCGGGCAAATGCAGGATCTAATGTGGGAATGCCATCAAAACGATTGTAGGTGAAATACCTTGGTTCTTGTTGTTCAGACTTAGACGTGCAAGCCAGAATGCCAGCAAGAAAAATCAAAAAGAACCAAGTTTGTTTTCGCATGGAACAAAAGTAGGAAAAGGGCGCATCGAATTTATCCACACTGGTTTAAATTCCCTTAAATACAGCAATGTTATACATAACTTAGCGTCATGCGAATTAAGTTTTTAGGCCATTCTTGTGTTCAAGTAGACATCAACGGTACCGTGTTGTTGATTGATCCATTCATTTCTGGAAATGAGCTGGCGAAAGACATTGATGTAGCTGATATTCGTGCAGATTATATTTTGCTTACGCATGGGCATCAAGATCATATTTTAGATGCTGAAGTCATTGCAAAGCAAAGTGATGCCGTTATCATAGCGAATTACGAAGTAGCTTCTTATTTTGGAGCGAAAGGCTGTAAGATGCATCCGTTAAATCATGGCGGAACGTATACTTCCGACTCGTTTTCTGCAAAATACGTAAATGCTGTGCACACCAGTAGTTTTCCAGATGGAACTTATGCAGGCCAGCCCGGCGGTTTTGTGGTACAAGCCCAGAATGAAGTGTTTTACCATGCTGGAGATACCGCTCTTACATACGATATGAAGTTAATTCCTAAGGAATTCGACTTAGATGTTGCGTTTTTACCCATTGGCGGCAACTTCACGATGGATTATAAAGATGCCTTACTAGCTTCCAGTTTTATTAAGTGTAAGAAAATCATTGGTATCCACTACGATACGTTTGGCTACATCAAAATAGATCAGCAGAAAGCCCGAGCACTTTTCGACGGCGATAACAGAGAATTAATTTTATTAAAAATAGGCGAAGAAGTAGAAATCTAATTATGGGGAAAATCATTTCCGTTGCAAATCAGAAAGGAGGCGTTGGTAAGACCACAACCGCAATCAATTTAGCGGCTAGTTTGGCTGTGTTGGAGAAAAAGACATTAATCATTGATGCAGACCCACAAGCCAATAGTACATCCGGTGTGGGTTTTGATCCGAAGAATGTTACGGCCAGCATCTATGATTGTTTGATTAATGATGCGGATGCTTCTAAAATCATTTTAGAGACCGACACCCCGCACTTATTCATTTTGCCTGCGCACTTAGACTTAGTAGGTGCTGAGATTGAATTGATCAACCATCCAAACAGAGAGCGTATACTCGCTGAAGTTTTGGCATCAATTCGCGATGATTTTGATTATATTATAATTGATTGCTCCCCTTCTCTTGGACTGATTACAGTAAATGCGTTAACCGCATCTGATTCTGTTGTTATTCCTGTACAGTGTGAGTATTTTGCATTAGAAGGTTTAGGGAAATTGTTAAATACGATTAAGATTGTTCAAAACCGTTTGAATACGGAGTTAGCCATAGAAGGCATACTTTTAACAATGTATGATGCCCGTTTACGTTTATGCAACCAAGTAGTTGCTGAAGTGCAGCGTCACTTCGGTGATTTGGTGTTTGAAACGATTATTCATAGAAATACCCGCTTAGGGGAAGCGCCGAGTTTTGGTGTACCCGTGATAATGTATGATGCCGAGGCTACAGGGGCTGTGAATTATATGAATTTGGGGCGAGAAGTGCTCCAACGCAATCATCAGACTCGGATTAAGACCGAGGATAAAATTTTGAGTTAATGACAAAGAAGAAAGAAGCATTAGGCAAAGGCATTCGCGCTTTGCTCCAAGATATTGATTCCAACGATGGAAAACAGGCTGCTCCGCAGCCTGTTTCGGTCTTGCAAGTGGGCGTGTCGGAAGTACCACTCACTAAAATTGAAGTGAACCCGTTCCAGCCAAGGGCTGATTTCGACGATAAGGCCTTGAACGACTTAGCAGAGTCTATAAAAGTACACGGTGTAGTACAACCCATTACCGTTCGTAAACTCAAAAACGGCAACTACCAACTTATTGCCGGTGAACGGAGAACTCGAGCTTCCCGAATAGCAGGCTTAACGAAAATCCCAGCTTATATCAAAGAAGTGAACGATCAAGAAATGCTCGAAATCGCTTTGATTGAGAACATTCAACGGGAAGATTTAAACCCGCTTGAAATTGGGCTCAACTATCAGCGTTTACTCGATGAGTGTCAGCTCACTCAAGAAGCATTGGCTTCAAGAATTGGTAAAAGCAGGCCTTCGATCGCCAACCATTTGCGCTTACTCAACTTGCCCACTGTTGTTCAGAAAGGCTTGAAGGAGAAAGCGGTTTCAATGGGCCATGCCCGGGCCTTACTTTCTTTAGACACTGAAGACGCGCAAATCAAGTTGTTCAAACGAATTTTGGCGAATGGATTGTCGGTTCGTGATGTAGAACGATTAGTAAAAGAAACCAAAGCACCTGAAGCCAGTAAGAATACTCGAGAAGATATTTCTGCGGAATGGTTGAACTATCGGAACTTATTGAGTACTTCTGTGGGATGGCCAGTTACGATTCGCTCTAAAGGCAAAGGCAAAGGTGAAATTGTGATTTCGTTCCGTGATGAAAAAGAACTAGAACGCCTAGTAGAACGGCTAGATAACGATGCGTAAGCTTTTAATTTTAATGGCTTGCTTGGTGGCCATGAGCGGTCAAGCACAAATAGATACATTACTGACTTCGAGTTCAGAGCCCGCTGTTATTGCGGATTCTACGTTTGTAGAGAATGCCATTCGTCCGGAGATGAATTCGTTGCGTTCTGCAGGAATTCCGGGTTGGGGCCAGCTTCGTAATGAACAGCCGCTGAAAGCGGCTGTTTTTCTCGCTGCAGTAGCTGGAGGTATTTACCTCACCGCCGATCAAGCTAAAGAATACCGACGTTACGACGATGCCTATATTTCTAGAATTATAGTGTTGAGCGATGGTGGCACACCCACGGATGAGTTTGCTGGTAGTCTAGATTTCGACCAGTTGCAAGATCAACGTCGAACTGAGCTCTCTAAAAAGGATATTTTCACTGGAATTACAGCCTACTCCTACCTCTTGAATGTGGTAGATGCAGGCGCTACTATGAAAATCAACCAAGAAGATGACGGCACGCACTCCCCTACTAAGGCGGCCTATTATTCCTTTGTGCTACCAGGACTTGGCCAGGCCTACAATAAAAAATATTGGAAAATCCCACTGGTTTACGGTGCGCTAGGAGCTAGTACGTACATTTCTTTCAATAATCGGAACATACATAGAGATTACCGGGAAGAAATAGAACGTCGGACCGCTGGGTTTGATCCTGAGTTCCGCCCTGGGCTAGATATGGATCGGCTAGAAACTCAATTGGAGCAATGGCGAGAATGGCGCGATTTGGCTTATATCGCCACAGGAATTGTATATATGTTGAATGTAGTGGATGCTACTGTAGATGCGCATCTTTACGATTATTCTGTAGATGATGATTTAGGCTTTAAACCAACACCTACACTTGGGCAAACCGCAGAAGGATATCCTTATTATGCCATTCAATTGTCTTTTGGAATCGGAAATTAAGTCATGAAAGTAGCCTTACTTGGATATGGAAAAATGGGTCAAGCCATCGAGCAAGAATTGCTCGATGAAGCCACCTCGCACGAGATTATACTTCGAATTGATTCAGATAACCGAAGTGAACTCACTCTAGAGTCTTTAAGTGCGGCCGATGTTGCCATTGAGTTTAGCACACCAGATAGTGCCATCGAGAACATTAAAATGTGCTTTGAGGCCAACGTGCCCGTAGTTTCAGGAACCACTGGTTGGCTTCGGCATCTCTCAGCTATCAAGCAGTTGTGCCGGGAAAAGAACCAGACGCTGTTCTATGCGACCAATTACAGTGTGGGCGTTAATATTTTCTTTGAAATGACAAGGAAACTGGCTGAATTCATGAATCAACAAGAGCATTATGACGTCAGTATTGATGAAATCCATCACATCCATAAATTAGATAAACCCAGTGGCACTGGAATTACTACTGCTGAAATTCTACTCGATCAGTTGGATCGAAAAGGCGATTGGAAATTAGATGAAGCGCCTTCATCTTCAGATATAGCTATATATTCGCACCGCCAAGAAGAAGTTCCTGGCACACATACTGTAACATTTACTCACCCTATCGACACTATTAGGCTGTCCCATGAAGCCCATTCGCGAGCGGGATTCGTAAAGGGAGCCATAGCTGCAGCGAAATGGGTAAAGGATAAAAAAGGCGTTTTTGGCATGAAAGACATGCTCGGAATTGGATAAAAGAACTAGATGAATACATTGATTATACTCATTGTCCTCAAACTGATCGCATTAGTCGGTCTGTATAAAATCTTTGAAAAAGAAAACATCCCAGGCTGGAAGGCTTTTGTGCCAGTTTTGAATGTGCTCGAATGGCTGAAACTCATTGGTAAGCCTTCTTGGTGGTTGGCTATGCTATTTATTCCGCTCGTGAATGTTTTCTATTTAGCTTCCATGCTAACAAACCTATCGAACTGTTTTAAGCGATACAGTTTTTTTAACCATGCGGCGGCGGTTCTAACGCCTTTTATTTACTTGCCTTTCTTGGGTTTTTCGAAAGAAGAGAAATATTATGGCGTGAATGGATTGCGTGAAGGCGAGAAAATGCCGAAGAAAGGTGCTGTTCGTGAATGGGTAGATGCATTAGTATTTGCTGTTGCTGCCGCGCATCTGATCCGTGTTTTCTTTATTGAAGCGTATAAAATCCCTACTTCTTCCATGGAGCCGAGTCTTCAAATTGGTGATATTATGTTCGTAAGTAAGGCGCATTATGGATCTCGAGTTCCGAATACACCACTAGGCTTGCCGTTCATGCATCATACTATTCCTTTTTCCAAAGGAAAACGCGCCTATTCAGAAGCGATTAAATGGGATTATACACGTTTGCCAGGGCTTCAAAAAGTGAAACGAAATGATGTGGTCGTATTCAATATTCCATTTGAACATGATATGCAAAGTGGCTGGGGAAAGGAATATGGAGGTGGTGTGAAGTACGCTTCTCGCCCGGTAGATAAAAAAGAACATTACATTAAGCGAGCTGTAGGAATACCTGGTGATAGCATAGAAATTCGGAGTAATCAACTTTATGTGAACGGCCAACCTGCTGACAATCCAGATTTACTTCAGTTCACTTATCGATACGAGTCCAATACTACCCCACAAAACCTTGACGACTACGGTTCTAGAGCTTATATTAATCACCGAATGGGTGGCCAGAATCCAGATGTTAGAGCGAAAGTGATGGACGTTCCTGCTAAGAATAAAGCTTTAATGGAGTCACACCCTGATGTATCCGCACTAACCGTGACAGAACACCCAATCGATCCACGTTATTTTCCGTATGGAATGGTGGTGAAGAAAGGATGGAGTATTAGTGACTACGGACCGCTTTGGATTCCGAAAAAAGGCACCACCATACAGCTTCCTTCTGCCTCGAATATCACCCAAGAACTCGTGGATAATTTCAATATCTATCGGGAATGTATTGAAGTGTATGAAGGCAATCAAGTAGAAGTAAATGGCAATAATATTTCGATCAATGGTGAAGTAGTGGATTCGTACACGTTCAAAATGGATTACTATTGGATGATGGGTGATAATCGCCATCGTTCTTTAGATAGTCGAGCTTGGGGCTTTGTGCCCGAAGATCATATTGTTGGGAAACCGTTATTTATCTTCTTTAGTTCTGAAGGTGGTCCTGGAAATCCTGGGATCAAGTGGAAGCGTTTCTTTAAGGGCGCTCAAGATATGAACTAGTGCTTTTCGATGAAGACTTTAATTTGTTTGTCAAACAAGTTGAAATTCTCCATCATCCAATCTATCCAATGCTTACCATAGGCTAAGTAGTAATCCATGAAATTGAGGTAGCGCTCTTGGAGTTTTCCTTTGGGGAAGATTTGTTCTTGTATGGCTTTGATTTGTTGAATGGCTTCATCGTGGTTGCGTTTCTCGGCCCGAAGCATTTTCTTTTCTAAGTTGGAAATCGATTTTTGCATTCGATGCGCTTCCGCTGCCGCGGAAGCTTTTAAGGTAATATCCACGTCTTTAGCCATGTCTTGCATCTCATTCATCAACGTTTGCAAGCGCTGCTTAATCGGGCTTAACTCTAATTGCTTTTCAGTATGGCTTTGTACATAAGCCTTCACCAATTGGTCGTAGGGTTGAAGCGCTTGCTCCACCGTTAAGCCTACTTTATCGAGCTTTTTCTTGGTCTTACTATCGATATACACCGCAGTGTCGCGAACAGCGATCAATGGAAATGGAACTAGAAAGGCATCAAAAACCGCTTTTAACTGCAACCAATACGCGCTTTCTCCCCCACCTCCTATGTACATGAGATTGGGCAAGCAGACTTCTTGCATGACTGGCCGGAGCATAACATTCGGACTGAATCGCTCGGGATGCGCTTCAAGTTCTTGGAGAAGGGCTTCCTTCGAAAAAAGCTTCTCTGAGCCTAAAACCGCGAAACGACCATCGGCAGTGGCTTCTATCCGACCACGGTGTTTGTTGGTGAGGTAAAAGATGTTGATGGCTCGTGCATGGGCTTGTGAATGCCCAAATTCTTGATGAATAAAGTTTAAGCTGGGTTGAATAGCTGTTGCAACAGTGTTGTTCTCAATGTCGGCCTGGAAAAACGGAATCATAAGCCGTTTTAAATCGACGTCGTCTCCATCAATGACTACCAGTCCGTATTGACCTAATAATTCGTGCAGGATGATCTTATTGGCTTGCGCCATGGTATTTCCTGGTTGGTAGGCTTTCTGGAGTAGGTTTTTTAGTGCTTCTGCATGGATGCCGCTGCCGAGGTGTTGAACCACTTGCGCTAACATAGTTTCTAAGCTATTCACCGAATAGCGTCCGACTGCCCCGCCTTGTTGGTCGGACCAGCGAAAGGACTGGCCAAATGCATGGAAGTGGTTCAACTCCTCAAAGTCATGGTCTTCACTTCCGAGCCAGTATACGGGCACGAATTGGTGATTGGGGTATTCCGCTGCGCAAAGCGCAGCGGCTTTAATGGCACTAACAGCCTTCTGAATAAAGTACAAAGGACCTCCCATTAAATTAGGCTGATGGGCAGTTACGAGCGTAAAACAATTGGCTTCGGCTAATTTGTGGATGTTGTTGAAGACTTCTTCGCCTACAAATCCAGCGTATTGACGTTTCAGTACGTCAACCAATAACGGTCGATGGATGGTGGAACTTTGCTTACGCTCGATTTGCCGACCAATCGCGTCTACACTTAAAAAATCACTAACCAGTTCACTTGCCTTTTCCGATTCATTTAAATATGCACGAACCACAGGTTGCAAGGAAAGTACTTGCTCAATAGGAAGGTGCTCGGTTTGGAAAAGCGTTTGCGTAGATGGCATGAACTGTTTTTGCGCGATAACTGTTAATGCAAACATAAATGTTATTTTTAGACAAATAGTTCAAATCAGATCAAATGGCTTCTAACAATCCCATTACCGCTACCTTAGGCAACATCGATTATACCACACGAGTTGATGTAGATGAATTCGATTTTACCGTAGATGAACCGGAAAGTATTGGAGGTACCGGAAAATCTCCAGGGCCATTTGGATATTTACTGGGTTCTTTAACGGCCTGTACGGCCATTACCTTGAAAATGTATGCGCAGCGAAAAGGTTGGGACTTAGGAGTGATTAAAGTCAGTGCTGATTTCGCTTTCATCAATACCGAAGACGGGCAAAAACGGGTCATCAAAAAGTCGTATTCCTTCGAAAAAGCCCCAACTGAAGAACAACGTAAACGACTGATGATCATTGCCGAAAAATGTCCAGTGAGTAAGATGTTAAAGTCAGGTGTAGAAATGGAAGCTACTTCTTTTTAATAGCCACATTTGACTGGTTGTTCATTATCAACTATCCATTATCACTAATTCACCATACAAATCAAAATCACTAGCATCGGTGATTTTTACTTGTGCAAAGTCGCCGATTCGACAGTAATTGGTCGCTGCCGGAATGAGTACTTCATTATCCACTTCTGGAGAGTCCGCTTCGGTTCTACCTACAAAATAGCCGCCTTCTTTTTTGTCAATCAATACTTTTAATGTTTGCCCAACCTTGGCTTCATTCAACTCAAAGGAAATATTCTGCTGGACTTCCATGACTTCTGCCGCCCGCTGCTGCTTGATTTCATCGGGAACATCATCTTCCAAAACATGTCCAGGAGTTCCCTCTTCATGAGAATAAGTAAATACACCTAATCGACTGAATCGTTGTTCTTGAATGAAAGCTTTCAGCGTTTCAATATCCGACTCGGTCTCACCCGGGAATCCAACTAACATGGTTGTTCTGAGTGTAATGTCGGGACATTTCTCACGGATGGCTGCAATTAACTCCTTGGTTTCATTTCGTGTGATTTGTCGGCGCATGGCTTTTAATACGGGATCACTAGCATGCTGAAGCGGCATGTCTAAATAATTACAGACTTTTTCGCAGGCAACCATGGCATCGATCACATCTAAAGGGAATTTGGATGGATAGGCGTAGTGTAATCGGATCCACTCAATACCTTCTACTTCATTTAACGCATACAGTAATTTACTTAATGCGCGTTCTTTGTAAATATCTAAGCCATAATAAGTGAGCTCTTGAGCAATCAGAATCAACTCTTTAACCCCTTTCGCTGCTAAGCTTTTAGCTTCTTGAACTAACTCGTCAATTGATTTGGAGATGTGTTTACCTCGCATGATAGGAATCGCACAAAACGCACACGTTCGGTTACAGCCCTCTGAGATTTTTACGTATGCGAAATGATTGGGTGTAGTGAGTAAACGTTCTCCAATCAATTCGTGTTTGTAATCTGCTTTGAGAGTTTTCAATAACCTAGGTAACTCCATCGTGCCAAAGAAGGCATCTACTTGGGGGATCTCAGCTTCTAAATCATCTTTATAACGATGTGAAAGGCATCCAGTGACATATAGTTTCTCGATTATGCCTTTCTCCTTGGCATCTGCATAATAGAGGATGTTGTTGACACTTTCTTCTTTCGCTGCATCTATGAAACCACATGTATTGATAATGACAATGTTGGCGTCCGAGTTGTTCTCTTGGTGGGTAACCGCATAGTTGTTGGCCTGTAATTGCGCCATCATATTTTCGCTGTCCACGGTATTCTTTGAACACCCTAATGTGATCACATTGACTTTATCTTTTCTGAGTGTTCTTGCTTTCATAGTTACTTAAATAAAGCTTTAACAAAGGCTTGTGGATCAAATACTTGCAAGTCATCAATGCCTTCGCCTATTCCAATGAATCGAACGGGAATTTTGAATTGATCGGCAATACCAAGTACGACACCTCCTTTAGCTGTTCCATCTAGTTTGGTGAGGATAATGCCTGTCACTTCTGTAGCGGCCGTAAACTGCTTGGCTTGCTCAATGGCATTCTGACCAGTAGATGCATCCAAGACGAGTAGGACTTCATGGGGGGCATCTGGAATAACTTTTTGCATCACTCTTCGCACCTTACTTAACTCTTCCATTAAGCCAATTTTGTTGTGTAAACGGCCTGCTGTATCAATCATCACTAAGTCGGCTTGTTGTGCTGCAGTGGAGTTCAAAGTGTCAAAAGCGACTGATGCTGGATCGGAGCCCATTTCTTTGGCGATAACAGGCACATTCGTGCGTTCTCCCCATATTTTAAGTTGATCGATGGCTGCGGCTCGGAAGGTGTCTGCAGCTCCAAGTACTACATTTAATCCTTGTTTATTCTTGAATTGATTGGCGAGTTTTCCAATACTTGTGGTTTTTCCAACGCCATTCACCCCAACTACCATAATAACATGTGGTTTCTTCGAGCTGTCCAGCTCGAAGTTGTCAGAAACATAGGTGTTGCCTTCTGAGAAGATGCGCACCACTTCCTCTTCGAGGAAGTGGTTGAGCTCTGCAGCAGACAAGTATTTGTCTTTGGCTACGCGTGCTTCTAACCGATCAATGATTTTCACTGTGGTTTCTAATCCTACATCTGAAGTCATTAATGCTTCTTCCAGTTCGTCGAGGAAGTCGATATCAATGGTCGACTTACCTGCGACGGCCTTGGTGATTTTCGAGAAAAAACCAGTCTTGGTTTTTTCGAGTCCCTTTTCTAGCTTATCCTGCTGACTTTCAACTTTTTGTGCTGAAGTAGACGGACTGTCTTGTTGTTTCTTTTTGAGAAAATCAAATATTCCCACGTATTGGATTTATAGTTTTATTACGTAAAGTAACGGAATAGCGATAAAAAAGAAACCCCATCTCGGCAAAGCCGAGATGGGGTAACTAATATTTCTACGAAAGATTAACCTTCCTTGATATAGTCATTCACTTTATCCTTGTGTACCATTTTCTCTACAAATGTGTACCCACCGCTTTTGTCAGACTTAAATGTCTTGATCACTTTGACGAAGTCTTTACCAGATCCAGCATTAGCAGCTCTCTGTGCAACTCTCGCGTTCTTTGATACTTTACCCATGATTAATTGCTTTTAGCTAAATTACTTAATTTCTTTATGAACAGTATACTTTCTAAGAACTGGGTTGTATTTCTTCAACTCAATTCTATCTGGTGTGTTCTTCTTATTTTTTGTAGTGATGTAGCGCGAAGTACCTGGCATTCCGCTGTCTTTGTGCTCTGTGCACTCTAATATCACTTGTACTCTATTTCCTTTCTTAGCCATTACTCACTTATTTTTTAGGGAACTGGAACTCTCCTTTCGATTCCAACTCTTTCAAGTAATTGTAAATTCCTTTCTTATCGATGGTACGTAAAGCTGAAGTAGCAATTTTCAATGTAATCCACTCTCCTGTTTCAGGAATGAAGAAACGCTTAGTTTGTAGATTCGGTAAAAATCTACGTTTCGTTTTTCGCTTTGAGTGCGATACATTATTGCCTACCATTGGGCGCTTTCCGGTCAAATCACAAATCTTAGACATAACTCTCTGTTTAAAAACGGAGTGCAAATATCGGCTTTTTTGATGAAAAAACAAGCATTTATGCACAGATAAATTGTTTAAAACAACTTCATCTGATTGTTCTTATGGTATTTATGCAGTTCTAGGTTGTATGGTGGGAAGCCACGACCCTTAAAATTGATCTCTTTCGCCAAGCGGACTTGTCTATGAATCATCTTAGCAATTTCGCCATCGCCGCGCTTGCGAACGCCCCATCTACTGTCGTTTAATTGACCACCGTGTACTTGCTTAACCAAGCTGAGAATATGATCTGCTTTTAAGGGAAAAGCTTTGTATACCCAATCCGAAAATAATTCCCCAAGATGGCCATTTAGGTGCAATACAGTAAAGACCATGCCGCTGGCCCCATGATCGGCAGCTGCTTTGACGACATCGAAGATTTCATAGTTATTTAGCCCAGGAATAATCGGACCTAACATGAGCTGTGTGGGTATGCCCGCATCAGAGAGTTCCTTCATCACCTTTAGCTTTTTCTGCGCAGAAGCTGTTCTGGGTTCGATTTTTCGTCGAATGTCTTCTTTCAGAGAAGTAATGCTTAGCGTCACACGAACGAGATTGTGCTGAGCTAGATCTACCAAAATATCTTTGTCGCGCTCCACTAAGGCATTTTTAGTAATGATGCCAACAGGATGCCTGTACTTATAAAATGTCTTTAAAAGTTCGCGCGTAATCTCCGTTTCTCGTTCTACTGGTTGGTAGCAATCGGTATTTCCCGAAAGCATAATTGGTGCGGCTTGCCACTTTGGGTTTCCCAAATGCTTGGCTAAGAGTTGCGGGGCACTCTTCTTGACCATGATCTTTTGTTCAAAGTCTAGTCCCGCGCTGTATCCCCAGTATTCGTGCGTGTTTCGAGCATAGCAATACACACATCCGTGCTCGCAGCCTTGATAAGGATTCATGCTATACATCATGCCGATGTCTGGACTTTGTACCTTGTTAACAATGGTCTTTGGAAACACTTCTATGAATTCGGTTTTGCCCCGCTCATTCATTTCTTCCCAATCTTCATCGGTGTAATCTCTTTCACGCTTAATCTTGCTAAATCGATTGAATGAATTGTACTGTGCTCCCCTACCTTTTCGAAATGCTTGCACCTTTTCCATATTTATTTTTAGCTAAAATACTAAAATAATTAGTTAATTGCCAAATAGTTTATCAAAAGTGTTTTGTGGAAAAGAATCACAGGCGAAGCAATAGTCAATGTGTAGTTTTGAAAGTAATGGCAAAATCCACTTCACCCAATAAAGAGCTCAAGCAACTGGGCAAACAAATACAAAAGTTCTTAAGGTCGCATCCGAGTAAGAAATATACCCGGAAGCAAATTACCAAGCGCTTTATTCAAGTAGCGAGTAAGGATGAAATCAATCAAGTGATTGATTTCTTGCTCCAAGACGCACGAATTAAACGTACCACCGGCAATCGTTTCCAATATCAACGAGAAGTGAAAGAAGCCGCTATTGTGAAGAAGATTACCGGGGAAGTCGATCTCGCTCCTTCTGGAGTGGCCTATGTTATTTCCACTGAAGTCAACGAAGATGTGCGCGTAGAGAAAAAACATACAAACAAAGCC
Organism: Saprospiraceae bacterium; assembly: GCA_019634125.1. GTDB lineage: Bacteria > Bacteroidota > Bacteroidia > Chitinophagales > JAHQVX01 > JAHQVX01. Next base: position 3,754 of record JAHQVX010000040.1, on the reverse strand, counting down.
ATGCATGGCGATAAAGTAATCGTGGGATTGTTTCCTCGACGAAGTGGTGTTCGGCCTAGAGGTAAGATTTTGGAAATTGTTGAACGCGCCCAAGAGTTTTTCATTGGAACCGTACAACTTGGAAAAGATTTCGCTTTCGTTTTGCCCGATAGGCGTAAAATGCGTGCCGATTTCTTTATTAACAAGAAACATATTAATGGCGCAAAAGAAGGGGATAAAGTCATCGTTAAATTTCTAGGTTGGCCAGAAAAGAACAGAAATCCGGATGGCGAAATTGTTGAAGTCATCGGAAGAAGCGGGTCTCACGATACAGAGATGAAGGGTATTTTGGTGGATAACAACTTCCCCTTGCACTTCTCTCCTGCTGTTCAAAAGGAGTTGGACAAAATCCCCGCTAAGATTCCGTTGGAAGAAATTGCCGTACGCAAAGACATTCGGAAAACTTTAACATTCACTATTGATCCCGTAGATGCCAAAGACTTTGATGATGCCATTTCCTATAAAGAACTGAATGATGGCAATTTCGAGATTGGCGTGCATATTGCCGACGTTTCCCACTATGTTCGGCCTGGGACGGCTTTAGACAAAGCTGGATATCGACGGGCCACTTCAGTGTACTTAGTAGATCGGGTCTTGCCTATGTTGCCGGAAAAGATTTCGAATATTATTTGTTCGCTTCGTCCGCACGAAGAAAGTCTTTGCTTTTCGGTGTTTTTCAAAATGAATAGTCAGGCTGAAGTCTTGGACTTTGAAATCGCTAAAACCGTGATATATAGTGATCATCGTTTTACTTATGATGATGCTTTAGAAGTGATAAAAAGCGGGGAAGGCGAATTTGGAAAGCCCTTACAAACGATTAATGAAATCGCTAAAAAGATTCGAGAGACGCGGTACAATGAAGGTTCGATCAATTTTGATAGCCAAGAGTTGCGTTTCACATTGAATGATGAAGGCAATATTGAGGCTGTAAAAGCCAAAGAACGACACGATGCGCATTTTTTGATTGAAGAGTTTATGCTCTTGGCCAATAAAACTGTGTCGAAGTTCATGAGTGCTCAAAAGCTCAACAAAGACGCCTTCCCATTTGTATATCGAATTCATGACGAGCCAGATCCAGATAAACTGGCTGTATTTGCGATGAATGCAGCTGACTTTGGTCATAAAGTGCATACGGATAACTTGAAGAAACTTCCATTTGAATTGAATCGGTTTTTCCAAGAAATTGAAGGTACGCCCGAGCAGAATACATTGGAGGGCTTAGCCATTCGCTCGATGGCCAAAGCAGTATATAGTACGGATAATATTGGACATTACGGATTAGGCTTCCATCACTATTCGCATTTTACTTCACCAATTCGCCGTTACCCTGATTTGATGGTCCATCGACAGATTTATAGTTACTTGACTACTAAGAATACATGGGAAGATAAATTGTCATTGGAGGAGCGGTGTGAGCATTGTTCCAGTATGGAGCGGAAAGCTGTGGAAGCCGAACGAGAGTCTGTAAAGTACTTCCAAACCGTATTTATGGAAGACAAAGTTGGTGGAGAATTTTATGGCTTAATTAGTGGAATTACTGGTTGGGGTTTTTATGTAGAGCTACTAGATGTGCATACTGAAGGCTTGGTTCGAATGGCTGATCTGACGGATGATATCTACGATTATGATGAGCGTAAAAAGCAAATTGTTGGCTTTTCAAGTGGAAAGACCTTCAAAATGGGCGACAAGGTGAAAGTCCGAGTAATTAATGTGAGTGTGGAGAAAAGACAGATTGATTTGATTTGGTTGCCTGAAGCGGAATAAAAGTTATGCACGATTCTACGTAGATAACCTTAAAACAAATTGAATATTGCCCCGTTACTTTATAGTAAATTCATGGTATGAAAAACTTGATCACTATTTGTATTGCCGTAATTGGACTTCAATTGGCGGCTTATTCGCAAAGTCCATTAGATCCTGGGCAAATTCAAGCCAATTTTGGGATAGGAATTGATGATCAATCTGGGCTACCTATTTATGGCGGATTAGATTTTGGAATTGCGGATGACTGGACTGCTGGTGCTGTTTTAAGTTTTGCGTCATCCGATTATGTGTCTTTAGGTGCGAATATCAATTATCACTTTGATGATTTATTAGGCTTACCGCCAGAATGGAATGTCTACGGCGGTGCGAATGCTGGAATTCTATTTGAAGACGACGACATTGACGATTCTGGGAATGGCAACAACCAATTTGGAATTGGAATCCAAGCTGGCGGGCGCTATTTCTTTAATGATCGCTGGGGAATTAATCTACAGGTTGGAACAGGTAAAGAAGTCAGTGATGGCCGTTTAGGGTTGACTGTGGTTATAAATTAACTTAAACACATACTAGTAACTTAAGTAGTAGCGTTACCGTATTACCAAAACAAATAAGCTACGCTATGAAAAGGTTAATCATTTTTATACTGCCGTTGTTCTATTTCGGCAGTTATGGGCAAAGTCCCCTCGATGTGGGCGAAAAACAATTCAACGCCGGTCTAGGTTTTAGTGACAATGGCATTCCCATTTATGTTGGTGCTGATTTTGGAGTCGCTCAAAATATCACATTAGGTGCGGAGTTAAGTTATCGGAATATTGGCGATCAAGGATTCGACTTGAATACGCTAGGACTGGTAGGTATTTTCGACTATCACTTAGATGAATTGCTCAGTTTATCTCCTGAATGGAATGTATATGCGGGGGCAAATGCTGGTTTTTACTTTGTGGGCAGTCCGTCGGGCTATTCTGGCAACCAGGATAGTGAGTTTGGATTCGGTTTGCAAGTTGGAAGTCGTTACTTTTTCAGTGATCGATTAGCCGCCAACTTACAGTTGGGCGGCGGCAGCAAGGTCAACGACGGCCGATTAGGAATCAGCTTGTTGTTCTAGCTTCATTAATTTATGTATGAGTTTTCGGCCCCTACTTCGGTAGCCTGCCGATCCATAAGGCATGTACTTTTCGATGGTTAAGCGCACTTCTGGAGCTAGTTCGGGCAACTGCTCGCAAAGATTTGCGAGCACAGTCATGCCGAAAACACGAACAGCAATGGCTTCATCGGGTTTATTCAGCAACGCAAAACAAGTATTTAGGGCAAGGCTGTGCACTTGTTCGGGCAAGTGGAAGTATTGCAAGGTCCGCACAGCATTTCTTCGGAGTGCATTGTGTGTATTTGGCTGATCGAGGCATTGGAGCAAGGCTTCAAGATAGGGAAATAGAAGTTCTGACTGTGATTCTGCAATATAGCCTACTGGAAGAGCGGCTCGCTGCCCGAGCCGCCAATCCGGACTGAAAAAACAATCCATTAGCGACTCCATCGACGAAGGGTGGTTAATTACGTAATCGCAAATTTCCAAAGCCTTGGCTTTGGAATGTTTGGTCCTTAATACCGTTTCTATGTTCATATAAGTTTCAGCATTAAATGAAGGAATCAAAAGCATTCAAACTTCTTTTCAAAAAGAAAACAAGAGTGCTCTCTCTTGTTAATAAACCACACGTACGTATTCACTAACTTCGTTCGAACAAATTACCGAATTGTTTAAGAAAATCCTAAACACCGAAGGTGGTCTTAATAAAAGCATTAGCTGGAATTTCATGTCGAAAGTTCTAACCTTTATCATTCACTTGGTAACAGGCTATTATTTCAATCGCCTGATTGAACCAGAATTTCACGGCAATGTAGGTCTCGCTATGAGTTTCACGAGTTTAGTGAACTTAATTTGGAGTTTAGAATTGTC
>JAHQVX010000039.1 GCA_019634125.1 Saprospiraceae bacterium | reverse complement strand
GCTTCTTTATCTGGCGGAAAAGGGGTTGTAGTTATGGTGAATAGCGAGCGTTACGACATCATCCCTGAAATCGTACGAAGTGTGGCCAATGCGTATGATTGGGAAGGCTATAACCAAATTCCACTTAAGTCGCTATCAGATAGTGAACGCAACCTAGATGCCTATGTTGGAAGGTACCAACATTTTGAAAAGCCAGAACGCTTTGTAGAGATTAAAAAAGTGGGCAATCACTTGGAAGCTGCTGAGAAAGGCGTTTGGTCGGCCGAAATGATTCAAGCCGATGTGACCTTCTTTTATTTGGATAATATTAACCCCACCACTTCGATTACGTTTGAAGGTACCGGCGGAGTTATTCGTTCGTTTACTGCCGAGCAAGGGGAAACAAAGTCCATATGGAATAAAGTAAAGTAGTGTCTTAAAAAAACCCTGCCTCGGCTTTGCCGAGGCAGGGTCACTCATAAAAAGTGAATTGATCTATTTACGTTTCAACTCATTTATTGTTTCCTCTTGTCGAATCATATGAAGGGTAAGTTCTTCTACTTTCTCGAGGAGTTTCATGGTTAAGTTTGCCATACTCATTCCGTTTGCCTTAATGGTATGCCCAGAAGGAACGCCTGGTAAATGTCGATTCTGCCGGATAAAGCTTTTCACATCGGTTAATGGCAATAATTCATAATCTGGCGAGAATACATAGTCTGCTGGCTTAACAGAAGCCCCATTTAATATCAAGTCACCAGTTTCAGCGTCGATATGCACAGTGACTTCCCCACCGGCATTTTTCAAGCGAACATCTCCATTACTTCCATTTCCACCTAGAGCAATATTCCCATTACCTCCATCAACGTGAACTGTGGTTAATCCTTCTACATTCTTTAAATCTAAGTCGCCTTGAGTCCCGCTGCCCCCTAGGTGTAGGTTACCTGTTCCACCATCTAAGTGACCAGTAACATCTCCATCACTGTTCATAACACGTACATCACCATTATGTCCAGCACCGCCAAGGTTGATATTGCCGCTTCCACCATCGATGTGCACGCCTGTGTCGCCATTGGCATCGCATAAAATCACATCACCTTGAGTTCCTGCGCCACCAAGCTTCAGATTGCCGCTTCCACCATCAACGTGCACGGTCATATTTCCTTCGTTGTTCATTAACCGAAGGTCGCCATTGCTTCCAGCTCCTCCTGCATGAATATTTCCATCGCCGCCATCTAAGTGAATCGTTTGTGCACCATCTTCCTTGCATAGACCGATATCTCCTTGTGAGCCACTTCCACCCAATTTCAAATTTCCGCCTTGACCCGATAAATGACCCGTGGTTTCTGAGGCGTCGTTATGAAGAGTAATTTCTTTAAAGCTGTTTGACATGTTGTCTGATTTAAAAAGTGAACGAATATATTTTTAAATTTAACTGTCCTATGTTAGCTTATCTCAAAGAAATAATTAAGGATACGTTAAGCTTTATTCCAGCGCCCATTTCATCAATTTCTTTTTGAAGGGGGTGTAGGGCGCATAGCGCATAAAGGGTTCGAACCAAGTGGCCTTTTTTAAGATGCTTTTATAGTTTGAAAAGCAGGCAAAGCCTGCTTTTCCGTGGTAGCTGCCCATACCGCTCGCACCCACTCCGCCGAATGGAAGCGCTGGATTGGTAAAGTGCATGAGCGTATCGTTTATCGTACAGCCGCCAAAAGACATATCCTGCGTTAATTCCTTGGCCGTTCGAGCACTCCTAGAGAACACATAAAAGGCTAATGGTTTGGATAATTTCCGCACTGCCTGCTTAGCATTACTCAAATCAGAATAGGTAAGAATCGGTAAAATGGGACCGAAAATTTCCTCTTGCATGATGGCATCATCCCAAGTAACATGATCCATCAATGTTGGGGCGATGTAGCGTGTACTCGGATTTGTTTGTCCACCGAAGATGACTTTTTCTGGATCGATGAGCTGGTGGAGTCTTTGAAAATGTCGGTCGTTAATTATTCGAATCAACGCCTCGCTTTCCTCAGGATTGTCGCCATGAAGTGCTTGAATTTCGGTTTTTAACGCCGTCACCAACTTGGCTTTCACAGACTCGTGCACCAACAAATAATCCGGGGCAATACAGGTTTGGCCGGCATTCAAGAATTTCCCCCATACAATGCGCTTTGCTGCCAAGGTAATATTCGCATCGGGCAATACAAAGCAAGGGCTTTTTCCGCCGAGTTCTAGCGTAACATGGCTGAGGTGTTCGGCCGCTGCCTTCATCACAATTTTCCCAACTTGCGTGCTGCCGGTAAAGAAGATTTTATCGAAGGGCTGGTTGAGTAATGCTTGTGCTTCTGCTACAGCGCCTTCTTGCACAGCAATATGTTGTGGATCGAAGTGCTTGTTAATGACCTCTGCCATGGCTGCCGAAGCATTCGGGGCGAGTTCTGACGGTTTGAGGACAGCGGTATTGCCCGCTGCGATAGCAGGAATTAACGGCCCTAAAGTGAGTTCGTAAGGGTAATTCCACGCCCCGATGATGAGACTGGTCCCAAAGGGCTCTGGGCTAATCCAACTCTTCCCGGGCATATTGGCCAGGTTAGTTGGCACTGCCGAAGGCAGTGCCCAACGCTCAACGTGCTTCATGAAATACTTTAGCTCTTTGTATATCAAGCCGATCTCCGTGACATAGGTCTCGAATTCCCCTTTCTTAAAATCTTCATAAATGGCGGCATTCAGCATGGACTCATTGGCTTTAAGCACCTGAAATAACTGCTTCAAGCTTTGCTTCCGAAATGCAATGTCTTTCGTTTTTCCAGTATGGAAAAACGCAGCCTGCTTATGAAATATTTCTTCGACCTTACTTACGGGGGATTCCACAATACTCATAAACTAAAACTAATCAAACTATCTAGAATTTTGATTTTTTCTATCTTACATCCATGGAGAACCAAGCCCCAGAACGGATAACCACTAAACGAATTATTGGCGAGATCTTAGAAATCTTCAACCTCGAAAGGGGCTTAGTTTTCACTTTCTTGAGCATATTTAAAAAGCCTTTTGAGTTGGTGCAAACCTATCTATACAAGGATCGAAAGCGCGTTTTTAATCCCTTCCGATATATTTTGTTCGCCATTGCACTAAATACCTTGTTCTTATCGAACCATCAATCCTTTAAAAACTTTACACAAGCTCAATTTCAACAACTTCAAGAACAAGAACAACAATATGAAAATGGGTTAGAACTGTCTAAATACTTAGGTCGCGCACAAAAAATCTACTTAACGTATCAGAATTTTGTGATGCTTATCGCTCTGCCAATCATGTCGTTAGCGACCTTGACTTTGTTTTCAAAGGTTGGCTATAACTATGCAGAGAATTTGGCTATTAATTCATTCATATTCGGCACCACCAATTGGCTGAGCGCTATACTTTCGGCCCTCACCTTTTTCATTGGTGCGCCCATGCTCATTCTCGCCTTTGTACTTATCACGTTTATCGTAGCCACCTATCTCTACGCGAAAATTTTTCAAGTGAATGGTTTCAAAGCTTTCGTAGGTATGTTTCTGGCCTATCTCTGCCTCCTTTTCGTGGGCATGCTCTTTCAATACTTTTTCGTTGCCATTTTCATGATTCAAGATTTGATGTTGTAAGAAGATTTGCAAAATAGGCGAAGAATTGGCATTTTTAGGCTCGTTACTATGAAGGCTTTACTCTACGTTTGCTTATTATTATCCACGTGTTTTTCGCTACAATCTTGCTTTGGGGTTGGCGGTTTTGAAACTGCTGAAGAAGAGGCACAAGAACTCCGAAATACGAAGTGGATCCTGGATGAAAAAGAAGCATTTTCCCCGACCCTGCTTATTGCAGACAATCTAGAAAATGTATCTGGAGAAACAGGCTGCAATTCCTACTCTGCGGATCTTCTACTGAAGAACTACTCTTTCGAAATCAATACCTTCATCAAAACAGAAATGTTCTGTGATCAATACGATGAAGACGAACGCAATTACTTCATTAATCTATCAAATGCCGTTCAATTTCGAATCTTACATGAAGATGTATTACTGTTAAAAAATCAGATTGGCAAAGTCATTCTTCGCTATAAAAAAATAGAGTCGTGATTATCGGTATCGCAGGTGGAACGGGATCTGGAAAGACCACAGTCGTAGAGAAAATCATTGATTTATTCAATGAAGACCAAGTAGCTTTGCTTTCTCAGGATAGCTACTACAAGGACAACAGTCATTTAACCATGGAACAGCGGAATGCCATCAATTACGATCATCCCGATTCTATTGATTTCAGCCTCTTATGTCAGCACTTGTTAGAGTTGAAAGAAGGGCGAAACATCGCTCAGCCCACCTATAGTTACCAAGAACATAATCGACTGCCTGAAACTAGATTCACAGAAGCCAAAAAAGTAACCATTGTAGAAGGCATTTTAATTTTCACATTGAAGGAGTTGAGAGATCTCTGCGATGTGAAAGTTTTTGTAGATACACCTGACGATGAGCGACTTATTCGAAGAATTCGTAGAGACTTAAAAGAACGTGGCCGAGACATCGAAGAAATCCTTTGTCGCTACGAAGATACCTTGAGGCCTATGCACCTCCAATTCATTGAGCCGACAAAACGCTATGCCGACATTATCGTGCCTGAAGGCGGGAATAATAGCGTGGCTATTCGCATCATTGCGAACACCATTAAAGACAAGTTGCGTACACAGGTCTAGGCAACTCTTCGGTGTTAATAACACATCATTTTCTGTGCGGTGTTTTCTCTAATTTTAAACGCAAAACAATCAACCCATGGGAAACAAACTATTGCTTGTGGTATTTATCGGCCTGTTATTAGCGGGTTGTGTGAGCAAGAAAGAATATGATGCGCTAGTGGCTCAAAGTCAGTCAGAAATGGCGCGAAAAAACCAATTACTCGATGAGCAAATCGCAGCCATTGGGGATTATCAAGAACGACTGGGTATCCTTGAGTCGGAGCTAGATCGGCTTCGGGCAGCGAAATCGAATGCGGAAACGGCTTTAGAGTTACGTGAAGAGCAAATCACCGACTTAAAAGACCAAATCACAGACGCCAAGCAACAACGTGATGTTCAAGTGCAGCGGGTTGAAGATCTTACCACACTATCGAAATCAGCCTCGGACAACATCAATCAAACCTTGTCGCAGTTAGAGCAGAAAGACAAATACATTTATTTATTGCAGGCGGCGAGAACTCGTGCAGACTCTATTAATCTGGCCTTATCGGCAAACTTGAAGCAGGTGTTGAAAGAAGGCATTGAAGATAAAGACATTGATGTTCGTGTAGATAAAACCGTGGTTTTTGTGAATTTGAGCGATAAGATGTTATTTACTTCCGGCAGTTATACATTAACGCCTCGCGCCAATGAAGTGTTAGGAAAAATTGCCACCATTGTGCAGAGTAGACCAAATTTAGAGGTTATGGTAGAGGGCTATACCGACAATCAGCCGATATCCAGAGCGGGCATTAAGGACAACTGGGACTTAAGTGTGCTACGTTCTACTTCGGTGGTTCGGGCGTTACAAACCACCTTTGGAGTTGATCCGAACCGGTTGATAGCTGCGGGAAGAGGCGAGCACAATGCATTAGCGAGTAATGATACGGCTACGGGTAGATCAATTAATCGTAGAACTCGAATCATTATTTTACCGAAGATCGATGAGTTTTACGAGCTGTTAGATCCGAATAAGCTTCCTGAATAATAGTATTTTTTAGTAGGAATGGCCCATCCCGGCTTTGCCGGGATGGGCTTTTGTATTTTTAAACAAATCTTACTCATGAAACAGCTCTTTCTTCTACTCACTGCTGGCTTGCTGCTCACTCAATGCAAAACCCATACTTACCAAGAAGTTCAAATTACGGAAGCCACTACCGTAGCCAGCCTCCAGCAAGCATACGCCGATAATACCTATCGCATCCAAGATGTCGTTCAAGCTTACCTCGACCGCATTGCCCAACTCGACGACGCTGGACCTACTTTGAATGCAGTCATAATCACGAATCCCGACGCATTGGCCATCGCAAAGGAACTCGATGCCGAATTAAAAGCAGGTAAAGTTCGTGGCCCCTTACATGGTATTCCCATTCTACTCAAAGACAACATTGCCACCAAAGACAATATGCCCACAACTGCAGGATCGAATGCCCTCAAAAACAGCTTTACCAACCAAGACAGTTTCATTGCTGCTGAACTTCGAAAAGCAGGTGCGGTCATTCTGGGAAAAACGAATCTAAGCGAATGGGCTAATTTTCGCGGACAACAATCGGTGAGCGGTTGGAGTGCTGTTGGTGGCCAAACCAAAAACCCATACATCTTGGCCAATAACCCGTGTGGATCCAGTTCTGGTTCAGGGGCAGCAGTATCGGCCAACCTCGCACCAATTGCCATCGGCACAGAAACCAATGGCTCTATTGTTTGTCCATCACACGCCAACGGTATCGTAGGGATTAAACCCACCGTAGGATTGGTAAGCAGAACAGGCATTATTCCAATCTCCTATTCTCAAGATACAGCTGGACCTATGGCCAAAACACTTGAAGATGCCGTCATTTTATTATCAGCATTAACCGCGGAAGACCCGAAAGACCTAAAAACGAAGGTGAATCGAGGAGTAGAAACAGATTACAGTGCCTTTTTAAATAAAACAGGCTTAGAAGGCAAACGCATTGGATGGTGGCAAGAAAGCCAAGGGATTAATTCCGAAGTAGATAGCTTATTGTTAAATGCTATTGATGAGTTGAAAGCCCAAGGAGCAGAGATCATTCCCATCGAAAAAATCTTCGAACCTGAAGTCTATTCCGCTTCATTTAACATCATGCTAGCAGAGTATGAAGTGGGTTTAAATGATTACTTCCAAACCTTTGCCAACATAGATTCCATCAATTCATTGGAAGATGTAATTGCGTATAACCTGACGGATTCAGCAGAAATGACGTTTTACAAACAAGAATACTTAGAACAGGCCCTAGAGCATCCCAATACTAACTCGGAGAAGTATAAAGCCGATCAAGCTACCATTCAACTACAAGCGCGCGTAAATGGATTAGATCGAGTGCTTAAGGACAATAATTTAGATGCGATTATCGCCCCTACGGGTGCCCCTGCTTGGCCTACTGACTATGAAAATGGCGACAACTATTCCTTGGGCTCTTCTTCCCCGGCGGCGATTACGGGCTATCCGAACATTACCGTCCCTATGGGCTTTATCGGTGACTTACCTGTTGGAATTTCATTCTTTGGCGACCAATGGCAAGAAGGTAAATTGATTGAAATGGCTTATGGTTACGAGCAAGCTACTCTACACAGAAAAGAACCCAAGTTTATAATCGAGGGGAACTGATCGTAACAACCACTAGAGCTTTAGAGTTATTGATGGAAACTTCTATAATGAAAATCATATTATTCCTCTGTTTTTGCTTGGCTTCAATGCTTACCCATAGTCAATCAAAAAATACACCTTGTTCTACGGAAAACTATAAAGCGTTTCACTTCTGGGTAGGTGAATGGGAAGTCAGCCAGAACGGCCAACCAGCTGGCAGTAACAGTATTACCTTAGATCAAGGGAATTGTTTAATGGTGGAACGTTGGACATCGGCTAATCCACCATATACAGGAACCAGTTATAACCACTACGATGCAGCTAAACAACAATGGGTACAACTTTGGGTAGATAATCAAGGAGGCAGTCTTCATCTTAAAGGCAATATGGAAGATGGAAAGATGGTCCTCAAAACCGATCCAGCTAAGGATGCACAAGGAAATACTGTAATTCACAAAGTTACTTGGACACCCAATGAAGATGGTTCTGTTCGTCAACTATGGCAAACAACTACTGATGAAGGAGCCACCTGGACTACGGCATTTGACGGGTTGTACACACGTATAGATTAAGGCAAATCACTCGGCTTAATATGCTTAAAATGGCCATTGAGCTCCGCTTTGTTTTTAAGATCTACCATTTGCCGCACTCGTGGCAAAAACTGTTCTAAATGAGATAATAAATACTGTTGCCGTTCATCTTCAGCTGAGATTTTAAGAAATTCCAACTCTTGCTTCATCGAAAAGCCCACTTTATGCGCCACTTGATACGTTCGAAACGCCAGTTCCGATTCTACAGGTACATTCTCCACTGCTAACAATCGATATAATTCCTCTAACAGAGGAATTAATTGCTGATTCAGTCCAATATCCGCTTCCTCATCCCAGGGCAAGTTCAACACTTGTGCTCCTGGATATAGTTTGTCTGGAAATGTTTTGGTGAGGTCTTCCACACTGAGCAAGCCCACTGCCTTCGTTACAATATCACTCTTACCATCTTCATACTTCTTTTCCACTCGGATCAAGGTCATCTCTGTAGCATGAGAAACGACTTCATCTTTAAGTATGGGCACCAGAGCAAAGGTATTTCCATTTTCCTCCAAATCCTGAACCAACTGGCGGTAACGCGGTTCAAAGATGTGTAGATTAACTTCCTCTCCAGGGAAGGCTATAATACTTAATGGAAATGCAGGGAGTTGTCTCATGGATACAATTACAAAGTAAGGCTTAAATTCGTTGAAAAATCAGTCATGGACGAAAAAGTAACAGCAATTTACACTGAATTGGCCTCCATTTTAAAAGCCCACACACCGCTACTCCAAGTCAAAAAGGAAGGTGAAAAAGGCCTGGAAGTAGCTGGAACAAAACCGGGCATGCAAGGCAAACAAAAGGTAGACGGGTATTACTTCGCAAGTATTGTCCCAAAACCCAAAGATGTACGTTTATACTTCTTCCCGATTTACACACATGCTTCGGAATTCGAACACATTAGTCCAGAACTTCGAAAGTGTTTGAAAGGAAAAAGTTGTTTCCATATCAAAAACCTCGATGAAGGGCTGGAAGAACAAATCCGCGATATGGTTCAATTAGGTATTGATTTGTACAAAAAAGACGAGTTAATCTAAATGAAAACCGCTCCAAATTCCGTTCTCTGAGCTACCCCCAACTTTTAGATGGAATTCGCCCGGCTCTACTTTGAAATTGCCTCGATTATCGAAGAAACCCAGCTCATTTTCAGTGAGTGTAAATTCGAGTTTTTTGGCTTCCCCAGCTTTCAAAAATACTTTTTGAAAGCCCTTCAATTCTTTCTTCGGACGAATAACTGATGCTGCTACATCACGGATATACAATTGCGCGACTTCTTCACCGTCAAGTCCGCCCATATTCTGCAAGTCGACTGTAACTTTTACTTCCGTTTTACCCAAAACTTCTACCCGAAGGTTTCTATATTCAAACCAGGTATAGCTCAGACCGTGTCCAAACGGGTACAACGCCGTATTTTCTTCATCGCTGTAATGGGAGAAGAATACATTTCCATCCTTCTGATCAGGTCGGCCTGTTCGTTTCTGGTTGTAATAAATCGGCACTTGTCCAACATGGCGTGGGAAGCTCATCGGTAACTTTCCGGATGGGTTGTACTTTCCGAAAAGCACTTCTGCAATAGCATTTCCGCTTTGACTTCCTAGGTGCCAAGTCTCTAAAATCGAAGGCACATGTTCTGCAGCCCAATCGATGGTAAGTGGTCGCCCATTCATGAGAACGAGGATGATGTTTTTATTGACTTTGTAAATCTCTTCTAGTAACTCTTGTTGAAGGCCAGGCAATCCGATTCGGGTTCTACTTCTAGACTCTCCACTTTGGAAGCCATGTTCTCCGAGCACCATAACTACTTTATCGACGTTTTTGGCTGCTTTAATCGCTTCGGCAAAATCTTTCCGATCGGTTGTATTAATAGGCACTGGGTACACAAAGGTGGCTTTGTCTGTGGTCAGTTGCACGCCTTTCTTAAATAGAGCAGGCTTACCGGAAACGTTTTCAATGCCTTCCAGTACAGAAACAGCAGTGTTGTCTTTAGCGGCTAATCGCCAGCTACCCAGCGGACTTGTTTTGTCTTCTGCTAATTGCCCGATAACAAGGTAGCTATCATTGTCCTTTAGAGGAAGTAAGCTCCGTTCATTCTTCAGGAGAACGATAGATTTTTTTGCTAAATCGAGCACTGCTTCATGATGAGACTCATGTCCGATAATCGTTTGTTCGCGTTCTTTGGAACAATACTTATATGGATCATCGAACAAGCCTAATTCAAATTTCACTCGAAGAATTCGTCGAACGGCTTCATCGATGTGTGCTTCATTGACTTTTCCTTCATTGACTAGATTTTCAAGGTGCTCTACATACGTGTAAGATTCCATGTCCATATCGCAGCCAGCGTTGGCGGCAAACATGGCAGCTTCGGCATCGTTGGCGGCATAGCCATGTTCGTACATTTCACCGATAGAATCCCAATCACTGACTACGAAGCCATCGAATTTCCAGGCACCTTTCAAGATATCTCTAAGGAGAAATTCATCCCCTGTTGCAGGAATACCGTTTAAGTCGTTAAAGGAATTCATAAAGGTTTTCACACCAGCATCTTTGGCGGCTTTGAAAGGCGGTAAGATCATGTTGTACAAAGTGCTTGTACCGACATCTACGGTGTTGTATTCTCGCCCTGATTCTGACCAGCCATAGCCTGCGAAGTGTTTGGCACAAGCTGCAATGGTATTGGGTTGTGCGAGGTCATCGCCTTGAAAGCCTTTGACACGTGCAGCAGCTACGAGACTTCCGTAGTAAGGGTCTTCACCGGCACCTTCCATGACGCGGCCCCAGCGTGCATCGCGGGTAATGTCGACCATGGGTGCGAATGTCCAGTTGATTCCTGCAGCCGCTGCCTCGGCAGCGGCTACCTTCGCACTGTTCTCAATGGCGTCTAAATCCCAACTAGCCGCCTCCGCTAATGGAATAGGCGACTGCGTTTCGTAACCGTGTATCACATCAAAGCCGATGATGAGCGGAATTCCCAATCGGGTCTCCTCCACCGCAATTTCTTGTACCGCCCTTACTTGGTCTACTCCACGAACATTTAACATGGATCCAACTTTGCCCGAGCGTAAATGCTCGTATTTCCGTGCAGCATCACCACCGCGAGGTTGAGGCCCTGTGGCATCATAAAATCCATTATACTGAATCATTTGGCCGACCTTCTCCGTCAACGTCATTTTCGCTAATAGCGCATCAATTTTTTTATCTATAGTACTCATAGGTTGCTCCCTATTTACATTTGAAGTGTTCGTGTAAGTTTTACAAGCCATCAAAAAAAGTAAAAAACTAATGGTTGTCCAACGCATTTTCGACATTTTTTCGAAAGTACAACAATTTCCATCCTAGAAGGCGCCCCATCTTTTTAAAACTGTCATATTTGTCTCATGAAAGTCGTTTTAAAGCAAATCGGTTCCGACGCCCTCTTCGAGGGCGTTCCAGCAGAAGGCAACCCAATCACTATTCATAGCCCTAGAGAAGCAGGCACTACGAAGCAAGGGCCAAGCCCCATGGAAAATTTACTCCTCAGCGCAGCAGGTTGCACTGCCGTGGATGTGATTATTATCCTCAAAAAGATGAAACAACCTATGGAGAACTTAACCATAGAAATTGAAGGGGAACGGCAAGAAATTGACGATGCCAAACCGTTTCGAAAAATTCATTTACTATATAAGATTACTGGGGAAGTTGACCAAAAGAAAGCCGATCGTGCCGCCAAATTAGCCGTTGAAAAATATTGCTCTGTGCTCGAATCCCTTCATCCCGATATCAAAGTAAGTTTTGAAGTGATCATCCTTTAAATTCAAAGTTTTACCCAAATCATCCGCCTAGAAATTAACTTATAGTTAGTGTACAAACTACTATTTATGAGGTTGGATTGCTATACATAATTGTATAATTTAGAAGTGATTTTAAATTGGTCAACCAATTGTTGGTTAACCAATTATTCACACACTACAATCACTCATTATGCATTTTATGTTTACTTCCCCCAAAAAATCATCCATTCTACGTTTGACATTTAAGCTGTTTTGCTTTTGCTTTTGCACGCTTGGATTTGCTCTAATGAGCCATGGCCAGACCCCGCAAGATTTATTGAACCAATGGAATTCAAATACCCAAGGTGGGGTTACCTACCCCGGGTGCGAACAATGGAAGATTACCTTTCCCACAGGCGATGAAGAAAAGGATCTATGTAACGACGTAGCTAATAACCGCAAAGAATTTTATTATGTAAACAATGCCGGTAACGGCATTGTTTTCAGAGCCCCCATTCGCTCCGACAACGGCACCACCCCTAACTCTAGTAATGTTCGTTCTGAATTAAGAGAGCGTGAGGTAGATGGTGATGTAGATGTTTATTGGACGACTTCAGGTCATCATGTCATTTACGTTAAACAAGCGATCACGCACTTACCAATCAACAAGCCGCATTTAGTTGCCACACAAATTCACGGTAATAAATCCGAAGGCATTGACGATGCTATGGTTGTGCGTCTAGAGAATCAACGCCTATTTCTTGATTTTAACGGAGGCCAACTAAGAAGCGAAGTCACCATAAAAAACAACTATTCCCTTGGAACTGTCCATGAAGTCATCTTTGAAGTGATTGACGGGAAACACTATGCTTATTACAGTGAAGATGGGAATCTAAAAAATGCCTTTACAAGTGGAAACGCATCCAATTATAGAGTGACCGACGGCGGCAATGCAGTTCTCATGGATATTAATTATGGGGATGCTTACTTCAAAGCTGGAAATTACACACAAAGTAATCCAAGTCAGGAAGGTAATGACACCGATGATCCAGATAATTATGGAGAAGTGGTGGTTTATGATTTAGTAGTAGACCACGACGGCGACTTTGGTTCTGGGGGCAACCCACCAACAGGAGGAGGTTGTTCTGCCAATGTGCCTGGATCTCGAACAGTATCTAATGTAGGTCAAACTAGTGCAACATTAAGCTGGAACTTTGACGATAGCTTCAATCATTATAACATTCGGTATGCTCTGGCAGGAAGCACTAACTGGACGTATAAAACTACCTTACGAGAATCAGAAGGCGATTTTACAGTTTCGGGGGGGAAAGCATTCTACAACCTAACCGGCTTATCGAATAATACAGCATATAGATGGCAAGTGAGAGCGAAATGTGATGATCAAACCATTGCAACAGCATACAACGATGGCGAAGGGCAAGGATTTACAACATCGGGGAATAGCAATCCGAACAATTGTAATTTACCCTGGGCTGGAGATGACGTGAGCATATCTAATGAAAGCGTAACGGTTAGCTTGGGTGTAGTTGATATTTCTTGCGAAAATCAAGTATGTCTGTCGTTAACAGCCGAAGGTTTAGGGAATATGGAAAGCTCGGATTACCTCAACATCTATTATAAAGTAAATGGCGGCGCGCAACAAACGTTGTATTCTAAGACCGATTCCTTCTCAACCGCCAACTTTGAACAGTGCGGGATTTCTGGAAACACCTTGGAAGTGATCGTAAATGGGGCCACTAGTGTGACTTCTGAAGTCTATAATGTTTATAATGTGGAAATTCGTGGAGATGGAAATGGTCAAGGAGGAACAGGATCTACTTTCACCCCGGATCCAAATGCTGTTTATTACATTGATTCTCCGCATCATAACCTTCGATTAGGAGCAACTGGTTCCAGTGAAGATGCATTTACCACATCTACCAACACAACTGGGGCAAACGTAGAATGGAAATTTGTAGCTAAAGGCAATGGTTTTTGGCATGTACAACGGGCTGCAGGAGGAGCTTTACCTCGTTTAAGAACCGATAATTCCCCGAATGCCGACATGCAAGCCACCAGTTCAAGTGGAAGTTATACTTATTATGAATTTGAAGAAGGTTATTTAAATGGCAGCTATTTCATGACTTTACCTGATGGGCCAAACGCCTACAGTAGGCTCCAGGTGAACAGTTCGGGTCAAGTGAAATTTGTATCCCCATCAAGTGCTTTAACATGGGAATCGTTTACGTTCACTAAGGTAACAGGTGGTAGCACTGGAAACAACTGTGATGTTCCATGGTCAGGCCCTGATGTGAGTATTTCCAATGAAGCGGTTAGTATTAGTTTGGGCGTGGTGGATATTTCTTGTGCTGCGTCTGTATGTCTGTCCTTAACTGCTGAAGGACTGGGCAATATGGAAAGTAGTGACTACATAGACATATTGTATCGTGTAAATGGAGGGGCTACACAAACCCTATATTCTAAAACAGACTCCTTCCAGTCGGCCAACTTCGAGCAATGTAATATTTCTGGCAACACCCTAGAAGTGATTATAAATGGAGCTACAAGTGTTACTTCCGAAGTATATAATGTCACAAATATCGAAATAACGGGCTCTAGTTCGAATCGAGAAATGCTGGTGGAAGAAAAAGAATCTAAAGCGGTTTATGCATATCCAAACCCATTTTCTTCAGAGTTAGTTGTTGCACTTCCTGATACATCAAAAGAGGTGAATAGTACGGTTTACCTGATCGATCAATTTGGGAATATTGTGTTTACACAGGAAGGAGTTACTTCTGGCGACACATTTACAATAACACCATCTATAAGACCGGGAATATATTATTTAAAATGGGTGGGGGCAACGGGCCAAGTCCTTCATTCAGAAACACTGCTAAAGCAGTAAACTCGTAGTTTGTGCATACAACCCGGCCACCTTTAGGTGGCCGGGTTTTTTTTCGAATATCCAGTTAACTCCTAAAAGTCTGGGATCATAAAATCATGTATCTTTCAAATTGAAAATAAGTTCATCATCCGCTATAAAATTTATATATGAATAAGATGTTTCAACAATTCTTAACCCAGCAGGCTTTGAATTTAATTGGCAAGCAACTGGGCTTTAAAAATGGCATTCCGCCGCAACTTGTTGCTCTAGCCACCCAAATTTTAATGAGTGGTATGGCCCGAAATGTGCAACAACCCGGTGGAGCACAAGCCCTATTCGAAGCATTGAATAAAGACCATGCCGATAATAATATACTAGGCCGACTTAAAGACTTCATTCCCAATGCAGCGACAGAGGGTAAAGGAGAAGGAATTTTAGGTCATGTATTAGGCGACAAATTAGATTCCATCGTTGATATTTTCGCCCAAGCCACTGGCCTGCCAAAGGATAAAGCCAAGCAATTACTCATTATTGTTGCCCCAATTGCTCTAGCCTACTTGGCTAATCGAATGCGTAAAATGCATTTAAGTCAGCAAGAAGTGGCCAATGATGTGCGCGATCATTACTACCGACCTGGAACCCAAGAAGTTCAAGAAGATGGCGGGATTATGGAGGCTTTGCTAAAAGGAAGCAGAGATCAACAGACTATGACGAGCGCGGTAGATATCTTCAAAAAATTGATTCTAAGATAATTGGACTTTCAGTTAAAAGCCGATCAGGAGTTTATTGAGCTCAATAAACTCTTGAAAGCAGTAAGTATGGTAGGTACTGGGGGCGAAGCAAAAATCCGGATAAAAAGTGGCGAAGTGGTTGTGAATGATGCTGTTGAAGTCCAAGTTCGGAAGAAACTACGACGGGGCGATGTGGTGGTATTTGGTGAGGAAGTGATTGAAATTCACTAGATGCGGGTCTTTATCTTAAGTACGGGTCGCTGCGGTTCTACAAGCATTGTGGAAGCGTGTAAGTATATCACGAATTTCAGTTCGGGGCATGAGACCTTGGCCAAGGAACTTGGCCAAGGAAGATTCGACTATGCCGATCAACACATTGAATCTGATAACCGACTCAGCTGGCACCTTGGTCAACTCCATGCACACTTTGGCGATGAAGCCTTTTATGTGCACTTGATTCGCGACCGAGAAGCCGTAGCTCAAAGTTTTATGAAGCGCTACTTCCAGCCATCTAGCGTAATAGATGCCTTCTCCGAAGGCATCAGAATGACTCCGCCGCAAAACCTCAGCCCAGCAGATCGACTCCAACTCTGCTATGATTATATCGATACCGTAAATGCCAATATTGCACACTTTATAAGCAACAAACGGAATCAACAAACCATTCACCTGGAAACGATCCGTACCGACTTCCCCATTTTTTGGTCATCCATACAAGCAGAAGGATCGCTGGAGAAAGCATTAGAAGCCTTCCAACAAAGCCACAATGCTTCTAGCAAACGGAAATTGGAATTCCCCCGAAGGTTAAAGTTGATGGTCAAACGCGAATGGCAACATCTAAAAGCAGTATTCGGAAAATGATGAAATCTTATTCATCCTTAACTCCCTTTTTCTACCTTTGCCCACTATGAGCGAAGAACGATCGTTGAACTTTATTGAACACATCATTGAGGAAGACTTAGCCAACGGTTTCCCGAAGGAGAAACTACGCTTCAGATTTCCTCCAGAGCCCAATGGCTACCTACATATTGGGCACGCCAAAGCCATCAATATTAATTTTGGACTTGGCCTCAAATACAATGCACCTGTCAACCTACGTTTCGATGACACCAATCCTGCGAAAGAAGAGCAGGAATATGTGGATTCGATAAAAGAGGACATTAAATGGCTAGGATTCCAATGGGAAAACGAACTCTATGCTTCCGATTACTTCCAACAACTCTACGACTGGGCCGTTGAATTAATCCAAGCTGGAAAAGCATATGTAGACGATCAACCAAGTGAAGTCATTACCGCTCAGCGAAAAACCCCTCAAGAGCCCGGCGTTGAAAGTCCATTTAGGAATCGTTCTGTGGAAGAGAACTTAGACTTGTTTGAACGCATGAAAAATGGAGAATTTGAAGAAGGGTCTCACGCCCTTCGTGCAAAAATCGATATGACATCGCCAAATATGAATATGCGCGATCCGGTGATGTATCGTATTCTCAAAAAACCGCACCACCGCACTGGAAGTGATTGGTGTATTTACCCAATGTACGATTGGGCACATGGAGAAAGCGATTACATCGAGCAAATCAGTCATTCGCTATGTAGTTTGGAGTTCAAACCGCATAGACCGCTCTATGAATGGTATTTAGATCAGGTATACGACCCGGCTAAAGTGCGTAATAAGCAACGAGAATTTGCACGTGGGAATGTAGGCTACATGATTACTAGCAAGCGAAAATTATTAAAGCTGGTCGAAGAAGGCCATGTCACTGGCTGGGACGATCCACGTATGCCTACTATTTCAGGGCTTCGCCGACGAGGCTATACGCCGGAAAGCATTCGAAACTTTTGGGAAAAAGCCGGAGTCGCTAAACGAGACAACCTCCTCGACCCTGCGCTACTCGATCATAGTGTTCGGGATCATTTAAACAAGATCTCTCCTCGGGTGATGACCGTTCTTGATCCGGTGAAATTGGTGATTACCAATTATCCTGAAGGTAAGGAAGAGTGGCTTGAAACGGAGAATAATCCTGAAGATGAAGCAGCAGGAACACGAAAAGTGCCCTTTAGTCGAGAACTCTATATTGAGCGTGAAGATTTTCGAGAATCGGCCAACCGAAAGTTTTTCCGGCTGACTTTAGAGAAAGAAGTCCGTTTAAAAGGGGCTTATATCATTAAAGGCGAACGTGTAGATAAAGATGCCGATGGCAATATCACTACGATTTATTGCACGTACGATCCCGATAGTAAGAGCGGAAGTGGCACAGAAGCGAGTCAGCGTAAGGTCAAAGGGACGTTGCACTGGGTTAGCATTCAGCATGCCTTACCTGTGCAAGTTCGGTTGTATGACCGGTTATTTACGGTGCCTCAACCCGATGCCGATAAGGAGAAAGACTTTTTAGACTACCTCAATCCAGATTCGCTAAAAGTGGTGACGGCCTATGCGGAGCCGGCCATGAAGGCGTTAGAAATTGGACGTACCGTCCAATTTCAACGACTCGGCTACTTCTGCGTGGACAAAGACTCCACGGAAGATACCTTAATCTTCAACAGAACAGTTACGTTGAGAGATACTTGGGCGAAGATGGACACTGCTGATTAAGCCTGAGCATTCGGTGCCCACATGTGACAACGCATTCCCGCTGCAGCCTTCCCTGGATGCGGACATGAACCGTCATCTTTTCGTCCACACGAAGTGCAATCCATACCGGGGATTAAACTCTCGCGCATGTTAAATTGGTTACAAGTTAAATCTTGGCTCACTTGTACCTGATGAACACCACAAGTACTATTGGTTTGAAGACTTCCGCAATTGCCGCAGTTATTTGCTAAATGAATCATGGTTGTTTATTTTGTTGAATTAAACCTACCACTAAGAATACATTGATTCATTCTAAACAACTGATAATCTGCAAGTTGTATTTAAACTAAATTTAAATAAGAATCCGAGTAGCCGACTTACTTCTTCAAGAATGGGATGTGCGCCTTATTTCGAAACAATAGGATAGCACTCATTATGAACACGGCCACCGCCATATAAAACAAACCACTTCCCTCCGGATAATCTACACCCAATACCGTTAAGTGGCCAACGATTGCGCCTAACATAGTTCCTAAAGCCAAGCCTGCGCCGGCCCAAGTTGTTCGTGGAATAAATAATAGAATCGAGGCAATTAACTCAATGACTCCCGTTCCAATTCTTCCAAAGGGTTCTGCGCCAAGCTTTGTAAATAATTCGACTGATTGTGGATCAGCACCGAACTTAAAGGGTAAAGTTTGTAACAAAATAGCCGCGATAGCAATTCTTAACACCCATTCTAAGATGGTTCCTGCATTTTTCATGAGATATTTTTTTGGATATAGACAACCGAACAACCTAGACCTTACAAGTCTAAGTGATCTGCATTTCTTTCAATGAAAAGTATTGCTTTACTTCTTTGTAGAAGGTTTTAAACGAAGGCACATCGGCTCCATTATCAATGTTGGCCTTTACTACTCCATAATGTAGCTTCAGGTGCTGAAGAATAAATCGCGCCATATCAACCCACTTATAGCCTGGATCAAACATATGGGAAGGTTCACTACTTCCGCCATTCACTTCTAAGATCTTCAAATGCGCACCAGTGGCTAAATCTTCATTTGTAGCTGCTTTTACATCGAACCTTCCCCAATAAAAGCCGTCGATGTGGCTGGCCAAATCAAAAAAGCGTTCTTCAATAGCGGTGTTCTGTAAAAAACTTGCATCTAAGAAACAGGTTCCTCGACTGTGATTGCCAATTTCCTCCACAATGATTTTTTCGCCATTTTCGGGGATTTTATGCCAATTTTCAGCAAATTTTTGCTGAAAATGATCCAAATTCGGCTTAGAACGGGGATTTTTTCGCAAAAGTTGCTCAAAAGTACTTTTGCCATCTCCTACAATTTGAAGGAAGTCTTTACTCGTAATTCCTGTAATGCCCTTTTCCCCAGTTTTTGAATTGTGGTAATAAAAAACACCAAATTCCAAGGGATAATCGATGTACTCTTGAATGATAAAATCGTAGTCCTTCTGTAAAGCTTTTTGGAGTTGTTCTTCATTCTCAACGAGTTCCACACCCCTTCCTCGATTTCCTCGATCTGGCTTTACAATGAACGGATACGAATATCCTTCCCTTTCAGGCTGAAATAAGTGACGTTCTGCTTTAGACAATAACATGCCTTTGGGTAAATACTGTTGCGGAAGTTGTTCAATAACTGAATACTTGGAAAAGTTAAAACAACCACTGTTCTTAATGCCTGGGTTTACAGCTAGGAAATGGAAAATACTTCCATTCCGCAAGCCATAGTATAAAAATACCGGGATAAATGGACCATAAAAGATCCAGAATGGCCAATACTCTGCGTGAGTAAGGCGGTGATGAATGACTTTAAGCTGATTGAGAAGCTTCATAGCTAATAGTAGAATGCGCTACCCCAAAATGCGCCGGAATGGTTACATAAGGGAATAATTGCTTTACCGCGATTTTTATGATGGCCATATGGTGAATGGCATGTTCAATATTATAGGCTAACTCCCGCTCCACGGAAGACTTTACTGAATAAGGCTTGCTATTTTCTACACAATAACTGCCTGCCAGGTCAATAATTTGGTTGGAGTTGCAGGTTTGAATGGCTCGATGGCACATGCGCATTCTTCGAGAGGCCTCTTGGGTATCTGTTTGAAGGATTTCATCACGTTGGCGATCATCGTAGCAAATCACTCCAGACTCTTGGCCTTGAAGTACACATTCAATAAACTCAATGATGTGTCGAACATGCATGCCTATAGAAGATCCAGACAACATCTCTTCTTTGCGTTTATAATCTTCCGGCGTCAATTGCTCCACCAATTCATCCAGCTGATTGATAGTGTTTTGTAGCGTTGATTTTATCATTATTTCGTTCCAGAATCTAAAAATAGAAAATTAAAACTGTAAAATTGTCTCCAATTAACAGCTAATCCAGTTAGTAGCAAAAGCGGATTATTTCTTACATGTGTACAATTGTTTTCATTCCTACCTCGAATCATTCCGATGATTTTGTATTGGCCCATAATCGAGATGAAAGCCCGAAAAGAGCTCGGGCACTCCCTCCTGAAACTACGAAGCGAAATAAACGATCGGTCGTAATGCCTGTTGATGGTTCCAAAAGAGGGACTTGGGTGTACACAAATGATGAAGAAACCGTTTTCCTATTTAATGGAGGTTTTGAAAAGCACAAACACCAGCCACCTTACGATAGGAGCCGCGGGAAAATCATGCTTGAAGTTTTAGATTTCTCTGGCCACGACGAATTTCTAGAGCAGGTGCACTTAGACGGTGTGGAGCCTTTTACCCAACTCTTCATTCAGCACAATGGAACACAACGCATTCTAGAACTGGTATGGGATGGCACGAGAAAGTATATACGATCTTTGGAATGGAAGCCTTTTATTCGATCTTCCTCCACGTTATACAATGCAGACATTCGATGGCAGAAGCAAGTACAGTTTGAGGAATGGCTTTCTAAGCACCAACCGAATAAGGTCTTAGACTTTATGCAAAACACCTCATTTGAAGTGCCTATTGTTTTGGATCACCCGTTGGTTCAAACCATTAGCACGACACTTGTGGTTCGGGAAGGGGGAAAAAATCAAATGACGTACTCGGATTACTTGGTAGCTCAGGCGGACTAATCATATCCAAAATCGTTTCCTTGAGTACTTGTTTTCCGCTAAATGGGAAGAAATGATCTTGGTCTTCTAGCTCCCTGGTAATGAGTTGAGCACTGTTCTCGTACATTTTCTGGGCATAAACTAGATTTTCCATTGGGGAGAGAAAGTCTTTATCGCCTTGGAGTACTGTGATCGGGCATGTAATTTTCGCCCAATAGCTTTCTACCTTTCGTAATTCCACCTCATGGGTCATTTTTTCATCGCTAGCCATGTTGATCATTTTGGGCATAAAGAAGCGAACGGGCTTTGAATTGAAGAGTGGATTGAACCAGAACATGTGTTCATGTTCTGGATCCATTGGGGCAGCTGCGAGGATGAGTCCAGCCGTTTGTTCTGGGTTTAAGGCCGCACACATAGCAGCCGGAGCCCCGCCATAGCTATGCCCTACCCAAATGACTTGCCGATCTTCTGGAAGCTGAGAAAGCACTTGCGCAATGGCCTCGGCTTGTTGTTTCAAATCGACTACGTTCTGGCCATAATCTTCTTTGCCATAGCCTAGTCGGTTGACGGAAATGAGGTGAAAGTTGGCCAGCTCTGGATCTTGAAAAAAGAGGCGAAAATCTTGGGAACTGCCCGGGCTGCCATGAATAAAAACCACAGTTGGGGCTGCACTCTTGACTTGGTTATCTACGTAAGTGAGTGCGCCATTTTCCGTGTCTATTATAGACATACTGGGCGCATCAAAGCCTTGCTTGGTGAATTGTTTTTCTAGCTTTTTAGGTGTAGGATAAAACCGAATGGCATGTAAAAGAATGAAGATGGCGACGAGTAAAAAGATAAAGAGTCCGAGCAAGACTTTCGCAATACGTTTCAGCCATTTCATAGGGGAAAGTTAGACTTTTTTAGAATTAGAAAACCCCCTCGGCAAAGCCGAGGGGGTTCTAACATCTAACGTCTATTTCGTCTAGAAACGCGTTCTAGAAAGTATAAGCATTTTGCTCCACGATGTGGTCAGCAATTCTGCGGCGGGCTGCAATGGTGTTCACCGGCTCAAACTTAGTGAATCGCTTCAAGCCCATTAACATCATACGCATCTCATCGCCTTCTGCAAAACCAGCTACTGCGCTTCTTCCGTTGGAGTTGATTCGATCTAACGCATCTACTAAGTAAGTACGTGCCATATCAATTTCCAATGCACATGCCTCTTCGCCTTTGGCAGCTACCATTTTCTCTACACGAAGCAAGGTACTTTCTGCAGCGAATACGTCGATTAACATATCCGATAAGTACATCATGATTTCTTGTTGTTCTTCTAAGTGTTGCATAAACTTCTGTGCAGCTGCACCAGCTACTAATAAGCCTGCTTTCTTCGCATTCACGATGGCTTGCTTTTCTTTTGCGAAAAAGCCTTCTGGTCCACTACCAAAGCTTGGTACGCTCATCAACTCCTTACCAACTGCCATAGCAGGTCCAAGCAAGTCAATCTCGCCTTTCATGCCTTTCTTCATCATCATTCCGATGCTTAATAATCGGTTGATTTCGTTCGTACCTTCAAAGATTCGGTTGATTCGAGAATCTCGGTACGCTCTAGCGGCATGACCTTCCTCACTATAGCCCATTCCACCGTGGATTTGAACATTCTCATCCACTACGTAGTCTAAGGTTTCTGAACCGAGTACTTTCAATAATGCACACTCAATGCTGTACTCTTCTGCAGCGATTAATTTCGCTTCTGCAGGCGTTTTTCCCTCTTCTAACAACTGTTGGATTAAGTCGTTGATGTAGCCTGCTGTTCTATACGTGGCGCTATCTGTAGCAAATGTTTTGATGGCCATTTCCGCCAATTTATGCTTGATGGCACCGAATTCGTGTAAATTCTTCCCGAATTGCTTTCTTTCGTTGGTGTAGTTGGCAGAAACACCGATGGCACGTTTTGCTCCACCCATTACCATAGCACAAAGCTTGTAACGGCCAATATTCAATACGTTGAAAGCAATTTTATGGCCTTTTCCAATTTCACCTAAAACGTAGTCTTTCGGGACACGAACGTTCTCGAAGAAGATCTGACGTGTAGATGATCCTTTAATTCCTAATTTCTTTTCTTCTGCATTTCGTGTGATCCCGTCTAAGTCGCCAGGTACAATAAATCCTGTGAATTTATCGCCATCTACTTGTGCGAAAACGATGAAAATATCTGCGAATCCTCCATTAGTGATCCACATTTTTTGGCCATTGATCACCCACTCATCCCCGTCTAACACAGCGGTTGATTTAGCGCCTAAGGCATCTGAACCTGAGCTAGGCTCTGTTAAACAGTATGCGGCTTTGAGTTGACCTGTTGCCAAACCTGGAAGGTACTTTGCTTTTTGGGCTTCTGTTCCGTAATAGTAAATTGGAAGTGTGCCAATTCCTGTATGGGCAGCTACAGAAACGCCGAAGGAACCAGATTTACCGATCTCTTCAGAGAGTACAGTGTCGGTAATGAAGTCGAGTCCTTGGCCGTTGAATTCCATTGGAAGGCCGGCACCTAAAACGCCTAACTCGCCTAGTTCTTCGAGTAATGAAGGCGTTAATCCTTCTTTTAATTCTTCAATATCTTCAGCGTTCGGTAAGATGCGTGAGTCTACGAATTGCTTTGTTGCATCGCCAAACATGAGTTGTTCTTCTGTAAGGTCTTCTCGCGTGAAGATGTCGTGTGCCGTTGATTCTTTCACTAAGAACTCTCCTCCTTTGAGGACGGCTTTTTTCTCAATTGTTGTTTCCATTATTTAGATGTTAGTTTTTGTTTATTTTTTAGCTGATGGCTACTCAATTCAGGTTTTCAATAATTGCGGCAATCCCTTGACCGCCACCGATACAAGCAGTAACCATTCCGTATTTGTTGTTACGGAGTTTCATTTCGTTGATGAGCTGTACGGTGAGCTTTGCTCCAGTACAGCCAAGTGGGTGTCCGAGGGCGATAGCGCCTCCGTTCACATTGACGATATCTGGGTTGAGTCCGGCAGTGCGGATCACGGCAAGGCTTTGCGAAGCAAAGGCTTCGTTTAACTCAAATAGCTCTATATCGTTCAAAGAAAGACCAGCCAATTCTAAAGCTCTTGGAATCGCCTTAACAGGACCAATTCCCATTACTCTTGGATCTACACCTACAGAGGTACAAGTTACTAATCGAGCAATCGGCTCTAGATTCATCTCTTTCACCATACGCTCACTCATAACAATTACGAAAGCGGCTCCATCCGAAGTCTGAGAAGCATTTCCTGCTGTAACTGTTCCACCTACTTTAAATACTGGGCGAAGTTTTGATAATGCAGCTGTAGTTGTACTTCTTCGTACGCCTTCGTCTGTATCTACCGTATATTTTTTGGTCTGACGTTTTCCGTCTTTCACAAATACTTCTTCCACTTCAACCGGCACGATCTGGCTTTTGAATTTCCCTTCATCGATAGCTTTAGCGGCTTTCATGTGTGATTGAAAAGAGAACTCATCCATATCTTCTCTAGAAATATTATAGTCACTAGCTACTTCTTCCGCAGTTAAACCCATTCCTAAATAATACTCTGGATGTTCTTTGGCAATTTCATAATTCAGGATAGGTCTCCAACCACTCATAGGCACTAGGCTCATGCTTTCTGCGCCACCTGCAATGATACAATCTGCCATTCCGGCTTTAATCTTTGCGGTAGCCATGGCAATAGTCTCTACGCCTGAACCACAAAAACGATTTACGGTTACACCAGCAACGTTTTCTGGCAAACCTGCTTTGAGGGCGATCATTTTCCCTACTTGGAGACCTTGCTCTGCCTCAGGCATCGCATTTCCTACAATAACATCATCGATGCGTTCTGGATCAAGGTTTGGGACTTTACTTAATAAATATTGGATAACATCTGCTCCAAGATCATCGGGACGATAAAACCGGAAACTTCCTTTTCCTGCTTTTCCAACAGCAGACCGATACCCTGCTACTATATATGCTTCGTTTGACATGTTGTTCATTTTTTTAGTTTCTTAATGGTTTCCCTTTTTGCAGCATGTGCTGGATTCGTTCTAACGTCTTTTGTGTTCCACAAAGACTTAAAAACGCTTCACGTTCTAAATCCAACAGGTATTGCTCACTAACTTCTTGTGGCATGGTTAAATCACCTCCACACATCACATAAGCAATTTTATCAGCGATCAATCGATCGTGGTCACTGGCATAATTTCCTAGGCGGAAAGCATGTGTACCAACCATCAATGTCCCTAATGCACTTCTACCTTGCACTTTCACCATGGCAGGTGTTGGCATGGTATAACCAGCGTTGTACAATTCCAGCACAGAAGCTTTAGCATCTGCGATTAAGCGGTCTTGGTTCAGCGTAACTTCATCAATTCCTTTTCTAAAGAGTCCCATATTCATGGCTTCATAAGCGGAAGTAGCTACTTTGGCTGTCGCGATATTTACAAAAGCTTCTCGAAGCTTATTGATCACCACATCGCCTTCACCAATGCTTTCGGCTACTCGTTTCGTAGTTTCTTTCGTACCACCACCAGCAGGTAAAAGTCCTACTCCAAATTCAACCAGCCCAGTGTAAGTTTCTGCAGATGCTTGTACTTTATCGGCATGCATACTCATTTCGCAACCGCCTCCAAGTGCCAACCCATGAGGAGCAGTAACTACAGGAATGGAAGAGTACCGGACACGCATCATGGTGTCTTGGAAAGCCTTAATCATGAAGTTTAACTCATCATATTCTTGTTCAGCTGCCGTCATTAAGATCATAGCCAGGTTCGCACCTGCTGAGAAGTTGGCTGCGTCATTTCCAATCACTAGTCCTTTCCAACCTTCTTGCTCAGCTAGTTCGATGGATTTATTGATGCCTTCAATGACTTCCCCACCAATGGCATTCATTTTTGTTCTAAACTCAAGGTTAAGAACGCCATCTCCAATATCATGTAGAATGGTTCCAGAGTTCTTCCATACTGGCGCTTGTTCTCTAAGGTTATCTAAGATGATAAATGCCTCAGCACCTGGAATGGATTTATAGGTTTTAGATGGAATATCGTAGTACACTTTCTGACCATTCTCTGTTTTATAGAACGAGGAGTGACCTGCAGCTAAAAATGCATCTACCCATTCTGCTGGAGCAAGGCCTGCTTCTTTCATTTTAGCAGTCATACGCTCTACTCCTAGGGTATCCCAAATTTCGAAGGGACCTAATTCCCAGCCAAATCCAGCTTTAATGGCCTCATCGATTCGATAGAGTTCATCTGAGATTTCTGGGATTCTGAAGCTAACATATTTGAACACCAACATGTTCACTTTCTTCAAGAACTCAGCTGCTTTATCTTGACCTTTGTTGATGGCTACTAACCTTTCCTTAAGGTCGTCGATTGGCTTAGCCATAGCGACAGTTGGGAAGTTGGTTTTCTCGATTGGTTTGTATTCCAAATCGTTGAGGTCTAGACCTAAGATTTGGCTCTTTCCAGTTTCATCTTTTACTTTCTTAAAGAACCCTTGTTTGGTTTTGCTGCCCAACCACTTATTCTCAATCATTTTGTGGATGTAGTCTGGAAGCACAAATAAGTCTTTGGATTCATCGTTCGGGCAATTATCTGCCACACCTTTTGCTACTTTAGCAAGTGTATCAATACCTACTACATCGGCTGTTCTGAAGGTAGCTGATTTAGGACGGCCAGTAAGTGGACCAGTTAAGGAATCTACTTGCTTTGGTGTAAGTCCCATTTCATTCATGGTGTGCATGATAGCCATCATACTGAAGACTCCTACTCTATTCGCAATAAACGCAGGAGTGTCTTTACATAATACTGTAGTTTTCCCTAAGTAGAGATCGCCGTAATGCATGAAGAAATCGAGTACCGATTGATCTGTTTTTGGGCCAGGAATAACCTCAAATAATTTCAAATAGCGCGGTGGATTAAAAAAGTGGGTTCCACAGAAGTGCTTTTGAAAATCATCGCTTCTTCCTTCGCTCATCATAGCGATAGGAATACCGGATGTGTTAGAAGTAACTAGAGCGCCTGGCTTTCGAAGGGCATCTACTTTCTCAAAAATTTGTTGTTTGATATCTAAACGTTCGATAACAACTTCAATGATCCAGTCAGCATCTTTAATTTTCGAAAAATCATCGTCAAAGTTTCCGGTCTTAATACGCTTTGCAAATGCTTTATCGTAGATTGGAGACGGGTTTGACTTCAGGGCGAATGTTAAGGAATCATTCACAATTCGATTTCGAACTGCTGGATGTTCTAAACTTAATCCTTTCGCTTGCTCTTTTTCATTGAGTTCTCTAGGGACAATATCCAAAAGGAGTACATCTAGTCCAATGTTGGCAAAGTGGCAAGCAATTCGAGATCCCATTACTCCGGAACCCAGAACTGCTACTTTTTTAATCTTTCTATTCATTTAGCCTTAGGTGTTTAATTATTTAGTGACGCTAGAGAGGGATTTAAAGCGGTTGTAAATGCGCTTATGCGCTCTGCGTAAATAGTTTTTATCGTTGAAGAGTTCCATCATAACGACAGCTCCTTCAATTTCAGAAATTGATTGGTGGGCCAGTTGTTCTGCTTCATCTTCTGGGAAGACTTCTGCATAGACGGTTTTCACACAATGGATCCAATCTCTAAAGAAGGCCCGGAACATAGCGGTAAACTCTGGAACCACGTTTAATGTTTCGAGGGCGATATTCGTCATGAAGTTCCCGCCTCTTCTATTGAAGAAGATTTCTTCCGAAGCCTTGATAAGGGCTTGGATTTTTTGATCGGTGGAAAATGTTTTTTCATCTTTAATGGTAAAGATTTCTCTTTTATACCATTCATGAATACTGCTAATAACGGCTTTCATGAGGTCTTCTTTTCCTTTAAAGTGGTGATATAGGCTTCCTTTAAGGAGTCCTGTTTCGTTGGCAATATCTGCCATAGATGTATTGTGATAGCCTTTCTCTAGAAAGATATTTAAGGCTGATTTCACAATTTCTTGAGGGTCTGTTTTCTGCTTCGGCATATACTTACTTCTCTATTCTGGCCTTAAAATTAGCGAAAATATTTTTATTTGACCAACCGTTTGGTAAAATAAATGATTGGACGTAAAAAAACCACCCCGGCTAAGCCGGGGTGGTTTGACTCTTTTTAAAAACGATTAAGCGTAAATACTCTCGATTACATCGTTGTACTTCTCTGTAATAATTTTACGCTTTACCTTCATGGTTGGTGTTAATTCACCGTCTTCAACAGTAAATTCTTTGGGTAAGAGCTTATACTTTTTGATTTGCTCCGTCTTACTAAAGTTCGGATTGAACTCCGCACATAGCTCATCAAATTTCTTTTTCACCATATCGTCGCCAATCATATCAGCGATAGAGGCAAATTGTTTGCCTTTCGTTTCGCACCAATCGGTTAAATTCTGGAAAGAAGGTACAATCAGCGCAGATACAAACTTCTTGCCTTCCGCCACGACCATCATCTGTTCAATGAGCATACTCTCTTTAAATTTCTCTTCAATCGGTTGTGGCGCGACATACTTACCATTTGAAGTTTTCATTAACTGTTTCTTTCGGTCGGTAATCTTCAGGAATTTCCCTTCTATCATTTCGCCAATATCACCCGTTCTAAACCAACCGTCTTCAGTCATCACATCTGCGGTGGCATCTGGTCGGTTGTAATAGCCCATCATGACATTTGGCCCTTTGGCCAAAATCTCACCATCGGTGTCCAACTTAATCTCTACATTCTCTAAAGGAATACCCACTGTACCGATCATGGCATTGTCATCTTGGAATCGGTTATAAGTCAATACCGGTGAAGTTTCTGTTAATCCATAGCCTTCACGAACAGGAATTTGACCCGCAGAAAATACTTTCGCCAATCTTGGCTGAAGCGGAGCAGAACCCGTTACAATACCTTGAACGCGTCCACCAAGCGCTTCACGCCACTTACTAAAGATGAGTTTATTGGCAATTTTTAACTTGGTATTGTACCACCAGCTTTTCTTTTCTCGCCAGTCGAACTGCATGCCTAAATCCAATGCCCAGAAAAACAATCCACGCTTAACACCTTTGAGATCGAGGCCTTTGTTGACAATCTTTTCAAATACTTTCTCTAAAAGTCTCGGCACTGCGGTAAAGAAGTGCGGCGAAACCTCTTTTAAATTATCTCCAATAGTTTCAATACTTTCCGCGTAATGGATTTGAGCCCCTCTAGCTAAGTAGGAATAGGTTACCATTCGCTCAAAAATGTGGCAAAGCGGTAAGAAGCTTAATACTACATTCCCACTTTTCAGTGGTAAATCTTTAGTTGTAGCCTTGGTATTCTCCACAATATTATTGTGTGAAAGCATGACGCCTTTAGGCTTACCTGTAGTACCAGAAGTATAGATAAGAGTGGCCAGTTCCATCGGATCGATGGCGGCCTTACGCGCTTCTAATTCCGCAACAAGGCTGTCGTCGCCCATATTGGAAATTTCTGAGTAATGCGGTACTCCATCTACTTGATCAAACATATATACGTTCTCGAGGGAAGGCACTTGATCGCGAATCGAATTCACTTTCTCGAGCACTTCAACATCCGACACGAATACAAGACGCACTTTTGCATCGTTCATGATGTATTGATAGTCCGAAGGGCTGATCGTTGGATAAATCGGCACATCTACGGCGCCAATTTGCAACGTGGCTAAATCAACAAAATTCCATTCTGGTCGGTTGTTGGTTGAGATTATTCCTATTTTATCTCCAGGCTGGATGCCATATTTCATCAAGCCTAAGCTGAGTTGATTCGTAGCATCTACGACTTGTTGAGTTGAATACTTGGTCCAATTCCCTTGATTTTTTCCCGCAAGGCAAATCTCTTGAGGAAAGTTGGCATTTTGATAATGCAAAATGTCAAACAGTCTAGTAAAGTCTTTCATAAAAATGTGTAGTTGGGCTAAGTTAATAATTTCTTAATCGGACTTGCAAATAAAAACCCGCTCAGCTGGCTCGCTGAGCGGGTTTCAAGGTGTCAAACAAACACTAAGTATCTTAGAAATCGGCCTCAGTTACTCCTTCATCGAAGGTCCCTTTTACCAAGCTCATGTCGATGACCATGCCTCCCGTTTCTGTGACCATTTTATGTGGTGTCATGATGCCTTCAATAGCCTTATAGTCACTTATAATCGAAGTAGAGATCATTTGTTGGCCTTGGGATTCTGCAACAGTTACTGTTTTCACCAGAAGTCCAGAGTCTACATTATAATAGCGCTCTTCTTCTAATCCGCTAGGCAAAGAGAACAAAAGCTTATACGCCTTCTGGCCATCTACTTCTACGATATTATCTACTTGAACATTTTCCAAATTCTCAACGAACGTTAATTCAGGGAACATAGCATGTCGTGCAGCGGTATCCATATTTTGTTTCTCATCAAACTCTGCACTTCCTTGCATTCCGCCTATGCTTCCTTTGGTTCCATCAAACTTCATGGTTTGCAACTCACCCATTCCAGGTGCAGAAACCACTAAACTAGTCTTATTCGGCACCATGGCCTTCATATCGATAGTAATATCTAATCCTTGAATAAAGCTGCCGTAAGTCATGTGCATGGTTTGCACCGCTTCAAGCTTTTCTTTACCGCCCATAGCATCTAAGTACTTTCCTAAAATGGCTTCTGCAGTAACATCACCCACATCTACTTTTTGGGTCGGATCGCCCGTTTCATTTCCATAGATGTCATAAAACTTAATCGGCATACCCATAGCTTGCAAATCCGGTAGGATATCTGCGGCTTTCCCAACGATAAATACCCGAGAATTTTGGGGCTTGATATAACGTTGCATAGCTTTTTGCACATCCGAAGCCGAAACATCGTTTAATGCTTTCAGGTAATTCGAATAGAAGTTGCCATCTAAATCCTCTCTAAAGATGGTACGTGCGTAGGTCGCTAAAGTCGATGGATTTTCTAGGCCAAGTGCAAACCGCCCAGTGCGTTCGCTCTTTGCAATTTTCAAATCCTCTTTAGTTAACGGCTTATTTACAATCGCGTTCAACTCTTCATAAAATTCCATCAAAGAGCTGTCGGTGACTTCATTTCGCACTTTTGCAGAAGCCGTAAACGTACTGCGCATCCTATGATCATTATCTAGAGAAGAATAAGCTCCGTAAGTGTATCCTTTATCTTCTCTCAAATTCAAAAAGAGTTTGGCGAAGCTACTTCCGCCTAGCACATGATTCCCAAGTAAAGCAGCAAAGTAATCGCCTTCTGCCTTCTTTAAGTCTTGCACGTTGGTCACAAAAATGTTCGACTGGGTAGCTGTTGGCAGATCGATCAGAGCAATCTCAGCATTGCCTGGGTTTTCAGGCACAGCATACTCAAAAGCAGGAATTTCACCTGGCTTCCATTTTTTAAAGTTCTTTTTCACCAGCTTTTTGGCTTCTTTGAATGTCACATCTCCTACAATCGTTAGGTAGCCAATATTCGGCTTAAAGTAGGTGTTGTAATGCGTCTTAATATCGTTTAATGTGATATTCTGATACGTTTCTTCAGTGGCATATTCTCCCCAAGGATGATCCGTTCCATAAGTCACCGCGGCATTCACTCTACCCATAATGGCATCTGGGTTCTTTTCTGCAGATTTCAAGCCCGTAATGCTTTGAGTCACCAATTTATCTAGCTCGCCTTGGTTATCGAACGTGGGGTTGAACAACACTTCTTTCATTAAAGAAACAGCAGTTGGTAGGCGTTTCTTCAGGGTTGAAATTCCAATCGATTGAGAACCGGCAAAAAGGTCGATGCCGTTGTAATCTAACTCTTCATCTAACGCTTCTTTAGTGTAATTTTCAGTACCTGCACGAAGTAATGATCCAAAAAACTCAGTAACCCCTGCTTTGTCTCCCTCCACAAAAGGCGGAACATCAAAGAAGAGGTTCATATTTACCGTAGGCAATTTGTTATTCTCGACTACAATTACGGTCAAGCCGTTTTTTAAGGTAAACGATTGAGGTTCATCTAGATTAATAATGGGAGCGGGGCCTGGTTCAGGAGCTTTTGTGCGATCTACTTGAGCAAACACAGCACATCCAAAAACTATAAATAGGATACTTAATAAACTCTTTTTCATTTTCGGCTTAGTTTGAAGTTTTTGAATCATCTCCAGGGTAAACCGTTGAGCTTACACGCTGGTTGGATTTTAAATATTGTTTGGCTACACGTTTCACATCTTCTACGGTGATTTCACGGTAGCGATCTAACTCGGTATTAATGAGGTTGGCGTCGCCAAAATAGACGTGATAATCGGCTAGAGATTCGGCAATCCCTGCCATAGATCGATTGCTTTGAATGAATTGTTTTTCCAAGTTGTTGATTTGCTTCTGCAGTTCACGCTCGGTAATTCCATTCTCTTGCAACTTTACTATTTCTTCATCCATTGCCGCGGCCAATTCTTCTACTTCTACCCCTTGATTAATTAAGCCGTAGATAATGAAGCTTCCGTAGTCTTCTTGGGCATTCAGAAATGATCCACTGGCTAGTGCTAATTTTTTATCATTTACGATATTCTTCACAAAGCGGGAACTTTGACCATCTGACAAAACAGAAGAAATGATTTGTAGTGTATAGGCGTCTTTATCTGTTTGCTTTGGTGTTCTGTAAGCATAAAGCACTGCAGGGATCTGAACATTTTTATCGTAGAGTGTATCCACTACTTGAGTTGTGATCGGATCTTCCACAACGTTTGGTCTTGGAATTTCTGTGGTTCCGGCTGGGATATCAGAGAAGTAATCACTAATGAGCTTCTTGGCTTGTTCAATATCAATATCGCCTGCAATGGATAATGTTGCATTGTTTGGCACATAATACGTGGCATAGAATTCTTTGTAGTCTTCTTCTTGTGCAGCATTTAGATCTTCCATCGATCCGATTACAGAGTGCTTGTATGGATGTTTTTTGTAGAGCTGAGCAGGGATATCAGTGAATATGGCTTGCATGTAGGGTTGATTATCCACTCGAAGTCGTTTTTCTTCCTTTACGACTTCACGTTGGGTTTCAATGCCTTTATTATCGACTTTTGCGTGCAGCATGCGCTCGCTTTCTAACCATAGTCCAAGTGCTAATTGGTTCGATGGGAACAATTCATAATAATACGTTCTATCTGTAGAGGTATTGGCATTGTTGACGCCTCCAGCTGAGGACACGTACTTATCGAACTCTCCTCGATCTATATTTTCAGATCCTTCGAAGAGGAGGTGTTCAAAAAAATGCGCAAAGCCTGTTCGGCCTTCTTTTTCGTTTTTAGAGCCGACGTGGTAAAGCACAGAGACGGCTACGATTGGGTTACTATTGTCTTGATGTAGAATTACATGGAGGCCATTATCTAGGTCATATTCCACGAACTCGACTTGCTGGGCAGAAGCAGAAAATGCGAAAAACAGGGCTACTACCGGAAGAAAGTACTTGAACTTCATAGATGATTTTTGGTTTAAAAGATGCTAACTAGACGTTCTAGTTGGCTCAAAGTTACATGGAGTAATGCTACTTTGACGCAGAATCAAAAATCAAATTACGTAAGGGCTACACTAAGGAAGTTGGTGTTTGTTAGATATCGCCTTGTCCTTTTTGTGGCAAGTAGGATTTGCCCATGAGGTATTCATCGATATGAAAGGCCGCTTCGCGGCCTTCAGAAATCGCCCAGACAATCAAACTTTGTCCTCGCCGGCTATCACCGGCTGCGAACACGCCTTTGAGATTGGTCTTATAATCCTTCAAACTGGCTTTTTGATTGCCGCGTGGGTCGAGCTCTACGCCTAATTGCTGGGCTAATGTAGGCTCCACCCCTGAAAACCCAATGGCAATTAGGACGAGGTCGCAGGGCCATATTTTCTCAGTATCTGCCACTTCTTCGAAACGGGCTTTGCCCGTTTCGGCATCAGTTATCCATTCAATTTCCACGGTTTTGAGGCCGGTCAATTGGCCAGAGGCATCTTTTAAAAACTCCTTCGTTAGAATACTCCAATTCCGCTCGGCACCTTCTTCGTGGGACGTACTAGTACTCATCTTAAGGGCAAATAACGGCCAAGGTGTGCTGGCACTGCGCGCTACTGGCGGCTTACCCAATAATTCAAAGTTGACCACACTTTTCGCACCTTGTCGGATACTGGTTCCAATACAATCACTGCCTGTATCTCCCCCACCGATGACGATAACATTTTTGCCTTTTGCCACGACTTCTTCCTCCAAAGAATAATAATTGTTGGTGTCAATTGGCGCAGAGCCTTCTACGCGCTTGTTTTGCTGTTTTAAGAAGTGCATAGCCTGCACCACGCCCGTAGCATCGGCACCTGGAATAGGTAGTTTTCGGCCCACAGTGGCTCCATTCGCCAACAATACGGCATCGTAGGATTTGAGCTCGCTAATCGCTACGTTTTTGCCTACATAGGCATTGGTTTTAAAGGCAATCCCTTCAGCTTCCATGACTTTTAATCGCCGATCGATGATGTGTTTTTCCATTTTAAAATCGGGCACTCCGTAGCGGAGTAATCCGCCAGGTTGAGCATCCCGCTCGAAGATGGTTACAGAATGGCCTGCTCTGTTGAGTTGCTGGCCGGCCGCCAGGCCGGCCGGGCCACTTCCAATGATGGCTACTTTTTTCCCGGTTCGTTGTTCAGGCAATTGCGGTGTAATCCAACCCTTTTCGAAGGCTTTCTCTACGATGTATTTCTCAATGGTTTCAATAGCTACCGGATCGGCATTAATTCCAAGCACACAGGCATGTTCGCACGGTGCAGGGCACAGTCGCCCAGTGAATTCTGGGAAGTTATTGGTTCGATGTAAGACTTCTAAAGCGCCTTGCCAATCTTCTTTGTATACCAAATCGTTGAAGTCGGGAATGAGGTTACCCAGCGGACAACCACTATGGCAAAAAGGAATACCACAGTCCATGCACCGAGCGGCTTGGTCTTGCAAGGATTGATCGGGTAAATGTTCGTAGAGTTCCTTATAGTCGTTAATGCGGTCTTGAACAGAGCGCTTGCGCTCTGTTTGACGGCCAATCTCCATAAATCCTGTAAGCTTTCCCATACTTATGCGTTTTGTAGTTCATTTTGCTGAGCCAGTTGTTCCAAGGCTCTTTTGTATTCAATTGGCATGACTTTTACAAACAAGCCTCTATTGATTTCCCATTCTTTCAGGTGCCATTTCGCCAATGCACTTTCGGTGTAGGCAATATGCTTATTGATCATAGAAAGGAGCACTTCTTCGTCGGAATCAGTGAGGGCTTCCAAGTTGACCATTTCTTGATTGCATCGATACTCCCAAAAGTTTCCTTTCGGGTCGTAGACATAGGCAATTCCTCCACTCATGCCTGCTGCGAAGTTTCTACCTGTTGGGCCCAGAATTACGGCTAAGCCCCCTGTCATGTACTCACAGCCATGATCGCCAACGCCTTCTGCAATGGCCACTGCTCCAGAGTTACGAACGCAGAATCGTTCCCCAGCCAAGCCATTCACATATGCTTCGCCGGATGTTGCCCCATACAGCGCCACATTTCCTGTAATGACGTTGTCTTCGGCTTTAAACGTGGCTAAACTAGGCTTCTTAATAATCAGTTTTGCACCTGACAATCCTTTGCCCATGTAGTCATTGGTATTACCTTCTACTTGCATGGTTAGTCCATGAATGGAAAAGGCGCCAAAACTCTGTCCGGCCGATCCTTTGAAATACAGTTTCAAGGTATCTTCTGGCAGGCCTTGTTCGCCGTATTTCTTGGCAATTTCGTTGGATACGATGGCGCCGATAGCCCGATCTGTGTTCTTGATAGGCAATTCAAACGCCGAAGGCGTTTGACGATAAATCGAAGGATGCGCTAGATCTAAAATTTTGAAATCCAAAGACGTAATGTAATCATGCTTCTGATTGGTTACATTCCGAACAGGGACCTCAGCATCTACATTTGGTTGATATAAGATGGAACTTAAGTCCAGACCAGCTGCTTTATAGTGCTCCAATGCCGGTTTATAATCTAACTTTTGGCTTTGTCCTATCATTTCTCGCACACTGCGGAAGCCAAGTTGAGCCATGATTTGACGCAGTTCTTCGGCCACGAAATACATGAAATTAATGACGTGCTCCGGCGTGCCTTCAAATTTCTTCCGTAGCTCAGGGTTTTGCGTAGCAATACCAACTGGGCATGTATTCAAATGACAGGCACGCATCATAATACAACCTGCTGCTACTAACGGAGCTGTTGAGAAACCAAATTCTTCGGCACCAAGTAAACACGCGATAGCCACATCCCTACCTGTTTTGAGCTGTCCGTCACATTCCAAGACGACTCTACCACGTAAATCATTCAGGACTAAGGTTTGCTGCGCTTCTGCAATGCCTAATTCCCAGGGCAGACCTGCATGCTTAAGAGAGGTCAGTGGTGATGCACCAGTACCACCATCATACCCTGAAATCAAAATAACATCGGCTTTGGCCTTGGCCACTCCAGCCGCCACGGTTCCAACACCTACTTCCGACACGAGTTTTACATTCACCCGAGCACTTCGGTTCGCACATTTCAAGTCGTAAATTAATTGCGCCAAATCTTCAATCGAATAAATATCGTGATGGGGCGGTGGAGAGATGAGTCCAACAAACGGTGTGGAATTCCGGCACTTTGCAATAGAAGGATCTACCTTATGAGCCGGCAATTGCCCACCTTCCCCAGGTTTGGCTCCTTGGGCCATTTTAATTTGAATCTCTTTG